>NZ_JABWDV010000351.1 GCF_013362995.1 Streptomyces sp. TRM64462
CCCCCGATTCGGGAAGGGGCGGGGTGGGGGAAAGACCGCCGGAGGCACACAACGCCCCCGGGCCGTGCCCGCAGCCCCCCGCCAGGGGAGCCCGGCACGGCCCGGGTCGTGGTCAAGCGTCGGCCGCCAGGCCGGTCAACGTCGCGCGACGCCCTCCGCACGGGCAGCCGCAGCCACCGCCGCCGTCACCGCCGGCGCCACCCGCTCGTCGAACGGCGACGGGATCACGTAGTCGGCGGCCAGCTGGTCACCCACGACGTCCGCCAGCGCGTTCGCCGCCGCGATCTTCATGCCCTCGGTGATGCGGGACGCCCGCACCTGAAGGGCGCCCGCGAAGATCCCGGGGAACGCCAGCACGTTGTTGATCTGGTTCGGGAAGTCCGAGCGGCCCGTCGCCACGACCGCCGCGTACTTGTGCGCGATGTCGGGGTGGACCTCCGGGTTCGGGTTGGCCATGGCGAACACGAACGAGTCCTGCGCCATCGACGCGACCGCCGGCTCCGGCACCGTACCGCCCGAGACACCGATGAACACGTCGGCGCCGGCCAGCGCCGACTCCAGCGAGCCGGAGACCCCGGCCTTGTTCGTGATCTCGGCGAGTTCCCGCTTGACCGGGGTGAGGTCGTCCCGGTCCCGGCTGACGATGCCCTTGCGGTCGGCGACCGCGACATCGCCGATGCCGGCCTCCAGCAGGAACTTCGCGATGGCCACACCAGCCGCGCCCGCACCCGAGATCACGGCGCGCAGGTCGCCGAGGCCACGCCCGGTGAGCTTGGCCGCGTTGCGGAGTGCCGCAAGGGTGACGATCGCGGTGCCGTGCTGGTCGTCGTGGAAGACGGGGATGTCGAGGCGCTCCTGGAGCTTCCGCTCGATCTCGAAGCACCGCGGCGCCGAGATGTCCTCCAGGTTCACGCCGCCGAAGGAGGGCGCGAGCCGGACGACGGTCTCGACGATCTCGTCCGCGTCGGTCGTGGCGAGCGCGATGGGCACCGCGTCCACGCCGCCGAACTGCTTGAACAGGATGGCCTTGCCCTCCATCACGGGGAGCGAGGCCTCCGGCCCGATGTCACCGAGACCGAGGACGGCCGTACCGTCCGTGACCACGGCGACGACCTGGGACTTCCAGGTGTAGTCGTGCACGAGCTCCGGCTGCTCGGCGATGGCGCTGCACACTTTGGCGACGCCGGGTGTGTACGCGAGGGACAGGTCGTCCTTGTCCCGCACGGGCACAGTGGCCTGGACGGCCATCTTCCCGCCCCGGTGGAGGGCGAAAGCCGGATCGAAGGGTTCGTCGGAAGCGTTCGGCGTACCGTTGCCGGTATCGCTGTCGCTACGAGGGTTGACGATCTCCGCTGCCATTTGGGTTGACCCCTTAAGTCTTCATCAGTTGAGGGTGGCCACTCCTGGTTGAGGAGGGGTGGGCGGGCACCGCGTCCGTGCCCTGTGCCGGGCGGTTGGCCCGCCCTTGCAGGGATTGGTACGTACGCGCGGGCGCGCCGCACAACGCGCCCTGAGCCCCGGATGAGGGGTGTAAGGATCCTTCTTACCTGACGGACCCCACCGCAGACGAGTCCGTTTCCGGCGCCGAGCCACCAGGAGGGGCCCCGGGAGGCTGCCCGGAGACCGCCCGGAGACCGCCGGAAGGCTCCCGAAAGGCCGCCTGAGGACGTCCAGTGCCCGCCTGGAGGACATCCATAGGACACCCGGAGGACATCCGTGGACCACCCAGAGGATCTCCGGAGACCACCGGAGACCACCGGAGACCACCGGTGGATCGCCCGGCGGACCACCCGGCGGACCACCCGGACAGCCCTGTGAGGTGGGGCACGACGGTGACATGACTCATACGCTGATGTCACGAATTGTCAGCAGAATATCCGGATTGCGGTCGCAATCGCGTCCGCATACCGAGATCGACCGGAGATTTTCCGGCCGACCGGCCGGGATCCCGCAGAAGGTCCGGCCTGGTGAGGCCGAGTTGTTGAGGTTCGGGGGTCACCCGTTACCCGATTTTGACATGCGTGGCCCCTTGTTACGGGTGGTCCGAATGGCAAGATGCGGTAATCACACGAGGTCGCGACACCCGAAGGTGCGTGCCCGACCCCATTGGCATTCCTTTCACCCGCCGGAGGAACCCGACCATGACCGCAAGCACCACCCGCCGCTCGACCACCGCGAAGACCCGGACGCTGCGGACGTCCCGGACCGCCGTGGTCGCAGCGTCCGCGGTCGCCGGCGCCCTGCTGCTCACCGCGTGCGGTGACCAGACCGACAGCGCGACGAAGGACAACGGCACCAAGGACACCGCGACCGCCGCCGCCCCGCTCTTCGACAAGCTGCCGAAGAAGTACCAGGACTCCAAGGTCGTCAAGGTCGGCTCGGACATCGCGTACGCGCCGATGGAGTTCATGGACGAGAGCAACCAGCCCGCCGGTGTCGACATCGACCTCGGCAAGGAGATCGGGAAGGTCCTCGGCGTCGAGTTCAAGTTCGAGAACGCCACCTTCGACCAGCTCGTCCTCGGCATGAACAACGGCCGCCACGACCTGGTCATGTCCTCCATGACGGACACCAAGGAACGCCAGCAGGGTGCGACCGACGATGCCAAGGGCGGCGCCGACTTCGTCAACTACTTCAAGGCCGGCTCGGCCATCCTCACGCACAAGGGCAACCCCAAGGGGATCAAGTCCCTCGACGACCTGTGCGGTCTGACGGTCGCCGCCCAGCGCGGTACGGCCAACGAGGACCTGCTGAAGGCCCAGCAGAAGAAGTGCGGCGACAAGAAGATCAAGGAGTTCATCTCCGACCAGGACACCGACTCCATCACCCAGCTCCAGACCAAGCGCGCCGACGCCGTGATCACCGACTTCCCGGTGGCGCTCTACAACGAGCTGGAGGCAGGCGGCGGCAAGCTGTTCGAGGTCGTGGGCGACCAGATCGACGCCGCGCCGTACGGCATCGCCGTCAGCAAGAAGAACCCCGAGCTGCGCGACGCCGTCCAGGCCGCCGTCCAGCAGATCATCGACAACGGCACGTACGCCGAGGTGCTGAAGAAGTGGAAGGCCGAGTCGGGCGCCATCCAGAAGGCGACGATCAACGCCGGCAGCTGATTCCCGCCGCTCGCTTCTCCCACCCACCTGTAAGGCAATTCCTGTGACAGACCCCCTGAAGAAGGAGTCCGCCGCGGTGCCGCCGGNNCGGCGGCACCGACTCCCCCGGCGCCTCCAAGGCCCCCGCCACGCCTGAGCCGTCCGAGGCCGACGCCCCCGAGACCGCCGCCGGCTCGTCCGGCTCCTCCGGGGACGGCTCCTCCGGTGACGGCTCCTCCGGTGACGGCCCCACCAAGGCCGAGGCCCAGGCCGAGGGCGCCCCCGTACCCCCCGGGGCCATCAAGGCCATCCCCGTACGGCACTACGGCCGCTGGGTCGGCGCCGTCGTCGTGGTGGTGGTGATCGGCCTGCTGGTGAAGGCCTTCGCCGACGCCGCCATCCAGTGGGACGTGGTGGGCGACCAGCTCACCAACGGCACGTTCGCCCGGGGCGCCTGGGAAACCCTCAAGATCACCGTGCTGTCCATGGTGATCGGTGTGGTCCTCGGCGCGATCCTCGCCGTGATGCGGCTGTCGCCGAACCCGGTGCTGTCCGCCGTCGCCTGGGGCTACATCTGGTTCTTCCGCGGCACCCCGGTCCTGGTGCAGATCTTCCTGTGGTTCAACCTGTCCCTCGTCTTCGAGACGCTGGACCTCGGGTTCATCTACAAGGACGAGATGAACGACGTCATGACGCCGTTCGTCGCCGCGCTCCTCGCCCTGGGCCTCAACGAGGCCGCGTACATGGCGGAGATCACCCGCGCCGGCATCCAGTCGGTCGACACCGGCCAGACCGAGGCCGCCCACGCCCTCGGCATGAAGGGCGCCCAGACCATGCGGCGCATCGTCCTGCCGCAGGCCATGCGCGTGATCATCCCGCCGACGGGCAACGAGTTCATCAACATGCTGAAGACGTCGTCGCTGGCCTTCGCCATCGGCTACGGCGAGCTGTTCCTCCGCGGCCGCCAGCTCGGCTCCCGTACGCTGGCCGTGATGGAGAGCCTCATCGTGGTCTCCGTCTGGTACCTGCTGCTGACCACGGTGTTCAGCATCGGCCAGTACTACCTGGAGCGTCACTACGCCCGCGGCAGCAACCGCGCGCTGCCCCCGACGCCGCTGCAGCGCATCAAGGCCCACCTCACCTCGTTCCGGGTCGAGAGCCGGGTAGGAGCGAACGCATGAGTGCCCAGTCCGTACAGCCCATGGTCAAGGCCGAGGGCGTACACAAGTCGTTCGGCCACGTCGAGGTCCTGAAGGGCATCGACCTGGAGGTCGCGCCGGGTGAGGTCTTCTGCCTCATCGGCCCGTCCGGCTCCGGCAAGTCCACGTTCCTGCGGTGCATCAACCACCTGGAGCAGATCAGCGCCGGCCGGCTCTACGTCGACGGCGAGCTCGTCGGCTACCGCCAGAAGGGCGACAAGCTGTACGAGCTCAAGGACAGCGAGGTCGCGCTGAAGCGGCGGGACATCGGCATGGTGTTCCAGCGCTTCAACCTGTTCCCGCACATGACGGCCGTCGAGAACGTCATGGAGGCCCCGGTCCAGGTCAAGCGGGAGTCCAAGTCCGTGGCCCGCGAGCGGGCGCTGAAGCTCCTCGACCGGGTGGGTCTGGGCGACAGGGCGGACCACTTCCCGGCGCAGCTCTCGGGTGGCCAGCAGCAGCGTGTGGCGATCGCCCGCGCGCTGGCCATGGAGCCGAAGCTGATGCTGTTCGACGAGCCGACGTCGGCGCTCGACCCGGAGCTGGTCGGTGACGTCCTGGACGTCATGCGGGACCTCGCCGAGTCGGGAATGACGATGGTCGTCGTCACGCACGAGATGGGCTTCGCCCGCGAGGTCGGCGACTCGCTCGTCTTCATGGACGGCGGTGTGGTCGTCGAGGCCGGTCACCCGCGGGACGTCCTGACGAACCCGCAGCACGAGCGTACGAAGGCGTTCCTGTCGAAGGTGCTGTGACCCGTCCGTACGACGCGGCACGGTGAGGGGCGGTACGGACACCCGTACCGCCCCTCACCCGTGCCCGGGTTCCGGCCACCGTACGCCTTCCGTAACGACCTGCTCCGGAGCCCATCTCTTACCCTTGAACCAACGGACCCTGGACGCTCCGGTAAGGACGACACGTGGAACTGGCCTATTACTCGGATTACGCCGTGCGACTGGTGAACACCGAGGAGCCGGCGCGCAACAAGGACACCCTGACGTCGGTCGAGGCGGTCCGTGACCTGTTCGGCGAGATGACGCAGACGGCACGCCGGGTGGCCGAGGCGGACGTGACCCGGTTCCGGGCGGTGCGGGGCCGGCTGCGGGCGGTGTTCGCGTCCGCCGACGAGGGCGACCAGGAGCGGGCCGTGGACCTGCTGAACTCGCTGCTCCTGGAGTTCCCGGTGAGCCCGCAGATCTCCGGGCACGACCAGCTGGACGACGAGGGCCGCCCGCGCTGGCACATGCACCTGGCGGAGCACCCGTCCAACGCGACGGCCGGGTACGCGGCGATCGCCGCCATGGGCCTGGCGTTCCACCTGACGGAGTTCGGCGCCGACCGGCTGGGCCTGTGCCAGGCGCCGCCGTGCCGCAACGCCTACCTGGACACGTCCACGAACCGGTCCCGCCGCTACTGCTCGGACCGGTGCGCGACCCGCGCGAACGTGGCGGCCTACCGGGCCCGCAAGCGCCTGGAGACCGAGCGGTCGGCGAGCACGGGCCGTACGGCGGAGACCAGCCACGCCAGCAGCACGCCCGGCGACCGCTGACGCCCGGGCCGCAGCCCCCGGTACCGCGCCCGCACCCGCCCCAGCACCAGCTCGGCGGGTACGGCGCCGAACGCCCTGCTGTCGACGCCCTCGGCCGCCTGGTTGTCCCCCAGCACCCACCACGCCCCGCCCCGCGCCTCGGCCAGCCGCTTCACGATCAGCAGGTCCTGCTGGAGCGGGTGCCGCAGCACGGCCACGTCACCGGGGCGCAGGGCCGCCCCGTAGTGCACGAGCAGCCGGTCGCCGTGGCGCAGCGTGGGCACCATGGACGGCCCCGTCACCTCGGCGACCCCGAAGGGCAGCAGCGCCCCACGCCCCGGCTCACGCCCCGCCCCATGCCCCGGCTCAGGTCCCGCCATCACGTCCCACCACCGTCGTGTACTTCGTCCACGAGTCCCATGATCCCCCTGGACTTTTGTCCTAAGCCGCAGGGGGCACCCGCGAAAAGCCGCCCTTCACCGAGTAATGTCCCACCTGAGAAGACGATCACGAGGAAGGACAGCTTCATGCTCTCCCGCCTGTTTGCCCCCAAGGTGAAGGTCAGCGCGCACTGCGACCTTCCCTGCGGTGTCTACGACCCGGCCCAGGCCCGGATCGAGGCCGAGTCGGTCAAGGCCGTCCAGGAGAAGATGGCCGCGAACGACGACCCGCACTTCCAGGCCCGCGCCACGGTCATCAAGGAGCAGCGCGCGGAGCTGGCCAAGCACCACGTCTCGGTGCTGTGGAGCGACTACTTCAAGCCGCCGCACTTCGAGAAGTACCCGCAGCTGCACGTCCTGGTCAACGACACCCTGAAGGCCCTGTCGGCCGCGAAGGCGTCGACGGACCCGAAGACGGGCGAGAAGGCCCTGGAGCTCATCGCCGAGATCGACAGGATCTTCTGGGAGACCAAGAAGGCTTGATCTCCCTCTAGGCGGCCTGACCTGCACTTTCGCGGGTCGCGCCGCTTAGCTGTCCGCACCCGGTCCGCAGGCCGCCGAGCACGGCGTCCATGACGGCCCGGGTGCGGTCTTCTTCGCCCGGCCACAGGTGCGCGTAGATCCGCAGCGTGATGACGGCGGACGCGTGCCCTAGGACAAGCTGCACCTGCTTGACGCTCGCGCCGCCGGCGATGAGCGCGGAGGCGTAGAAGTGCCGCAGGTCGTGGGTGACCATGTGGGGCAGCTCGACGGGCTTACGCCCCTCCCGCTCGGCGGCTCCGTTCTCGGCCGCCTGAAGCGCCTTGCGAGCCCCATTCCACTCGGTCTTCCAGCGCCGGTAGTTGAGCGGCTCGCCCTCCTCCATGGTGAACAGCCACTCGTTGGAGGGGCGTGCGGCGAGATGCGCGAGGAGCGCGTCGGTGACGACCTCTCCGACCGGGACCGTACGCCGGGACTTGGCGGTCTTCGGCGGGCCGATCTTCCCGGACTGGAGCCGCTGTCGCTCGACGCGGATGGTGCCGGCCTTGAAGTCGACGTCCGACACCTTCAGGCCGAGCAGTTCACCGATGCGCAGCCCTGATCCGGCGAGGGTGACGATCGCCGCGCGGATGTACTGCGGCATCACCCCCGCCATCGCCTCGACCTGGGCGACCGTGGGCGGAGTGACCTCCTCGTCCGGCATGGCCGGGAGGGTGATCCGGCGGCACGGGATGGAGGCGATGACCTTGTCGTCCACGGCCGCCGTCATGACGCGCACGAGGACGTCGTAGACGTTCCGCACGCTGCCGGGGCCGAGCTGGTCGGAGAGGTGCTTGAAGAGCACCTGGATGTCGTTGCGGCGTATCGCCGCCATGGAGCGGGCTCCGAGCGCCGGTACGAGGTGGAGCCGCAGCGCGTTGTCAGTGATGCGCTCGCCCGCCTCGCTCGCGATGAGCGCGCTTTCCCACTTCTCGGCGTACTTCTCGAACGTCACGCGGCCGGCGCGGGGATCAACGTACTGGCCGGTGACCATGCTGGCCGTGACCTCGTCGAGCCAGCGCTGGGCGTCGATCTTGCGGTCGAAGTGGCGGGCGTGCTCCTTGCCGTCGAGGTCGCGGTAGCGGGCCCGCCATTTGCCGTTGGGGCGCTTCTGGATGTTGGCCAAGTGGCCTCTCCTTCGTGTCGGTTGTCAGTAGTGGCCGCCGTCCGCGATGTCGTTGCTGAGCGTGCGAGCGTCGCGCTCGTCGCCCATGAGGCGGAGGCACTGCTCGTGGATCGCCCGCGAGCTGTCCGGGTGGGCCTTGATGTGGTCGGCGATGGCGACCACTGCGTGATGCAGGCGGTCGCGGGCATCGCGGGTCTCGTAGAACGCCTCGACGGCCTCTTGGACGAGGCGCCGGCTGGCGATGTCGAGCCCTTCAAGGGGCGGTGACATGAGCTCTTCGAGGGGGAGCTCGAAGACGCGGGAGAAGGCGAGGGCCTCGTCGAGGTTGATGCGTCGGCGGGGGGTGCCGTTCTCGATGCGCCAGACCGCTGTCTGGTTCATCTTGATGCCGGCTCTGGTCACCCGCTCCGCCAGCTCGGTCGTGCTCCACCCTCTGACCTCGCGCTCCAGCGCCACGCGCGCGGCCACGTTCCCTTCGCTGTAGAGCAGCGGCACCTCGCCGCCCTCGGGTCTGTCGCCTGCCATCGAACCTCCATCGTCACCGTTGCTATCCCAATTGAAACATGGACTTCCCGATTTGGGTAACCGCCGATCCTGGGGTACAACTTTATGCAGATCGAATCGCCGCCTAGCCGAATGGGAATGCATGCGATACCTGACCACCGCCGAGGTAGCCGAGCGCTACCGCACGGCCGAGAGCACTGTCCGCTACTGGCGCCACATCAAGAAGGGGCCGCGCGGCATCAAGGTCGGCAAGCGGGTGCTGTACCCCGAGGCGGAGCTGCTGCGCTACGAGCGCACGCTGATCGACGGCCAGGACGAGTGGGGTCTGGCCTCATGAGCCACCGACAGCCCCGGACACAGCAACGGCCCCCGGCGCGCCAACGCCGAGGGCCGGAGATTCCCCTGCGCGTCGCCCATCCCTGAACGAACGAACCGGTGAGAGGCGGGACCTTGCCCGTCCCGTCCCTCACCTGAGAGGAACGCCGATGGAGGACTCTACGTCCCCCGCCACCTCGAACGCATCCGAGGTTGTCTGGCCCACCCCCGCGGTCCCCGGCCAGGGCATCCCGTGGCACCGTCCGGACCGAGCGGACGACCGGTCCCCCTCTCCGGGGACCAGCGACCGACCGGACCGTGCCGCTGGTCCGGTCGGTCCGGAACCGGACCGACCCGCGACCGAAACCCGGACCGAAGTTCCGGACAACCCGGACCAGGAACCCGGACCGACGGAGAACGCGCAGCTCAACGGCCTACTGGACCGAACCGGGAACCCGGACCATGGGCCCGGTCCGGAAGCCACGAACCGGGCGGAGAGTTCCGGTCAGTCGGCCGGCGAACCCGGACCGCCGGTCCCGGTGGACCACGGGGCTCCGGGGACGGTCCCCGAACCCGGACACGGAACTGGAGACCGCAAGCGCGCCGGTCTCACGGCGGACCGGGGCCAGGACGGGATTGTCGTACTGGACGAGCTGCGCGCCGCGATCGGCCGGTACGTCGTGCTGCCGAGCGAGGAGGCCCTGACCGCGGTCACCTTGTGGGTGGCGGCTTCCCACATTCAGCCCGCCCTCCAGCACGCGCCTCGTCTGGCGGTGGTGGGGCCGACCAAGGGCTGCGGCAAGTCCCGCGTCCTGGACGTGCTCCACGAGACCGTGCACAAGCCGATGATGACGGTGAATACCTCGCCGGCGGTGGTCTTCCGCGTCATCGGCGAGGACCCGCCGACGCTGCTGGTGGACGAGGCCGACACCATCTTCGGCCCCAAAGCCGGCGACAAGGAGGACCTGCGCGGCCTGCTGAACGCGGGGCACCAGCGCAACCGGCCCGCCTGGCGAATCTCCGGCCCAGAGCACAAGGCGACGGCGTTTCCCACCTTCGCCATGGCGGCGCTCGCCGGGATCGGCGACCTACCAGACACGATCATGGACCGGGCGGTCGTGCTCCGCATGCAGAAGCGCAAGCCGGGTGAGCGCATAGCCCCGTTCCGCTCGCGGTATTCCGTCCCGGAACTGAACGCGCTGCGCGACCGTCTGACCGCCTGGCTGGGCCCGCTGCGGAGCACCGCAGAGGACTTGGTTCCGCAGATGCCGGTCGAAGACCGTGCCGCCGACACGTGGGAGCCGCTGGTCATCGTCGCCGACCTGGCCGGCGGGCACTGGCCCTCGCGGGCCCGTGCCGCCTGCCTGGCGATGACCCGGAACGAGGTGGTCCAGGACGAGCAGACGACGCTGAAGACCCGGCTGCTGCGCGACATCCGCCGCGCGTTCGAGCAACAGGGCGACCAGGAGGCTCTGCGCAGCCACGACCTGCTCGCCGCCCTCATCCAGGACGCCGAGGCACCCTGGGCCGAGTACGGCACCAAGGGCCTGAACGCCTACCACCTGGCCAACCTGCTGCGCGACTTCGGCATCAGCCCGGCCAACCACCGCTTCGAGAACGGCAGGCAGGCCAAGGCGTACGCCCGCAACCAGTTCCTCGACGCCTGGGCCCGCTACTGCCCCGACCCCGCCCAGCCGGCCCCCGCAGCCGGCGAGACCGTGCCCGCACGTCGAGTCCCGGGCAAGCCGCCGGCCCTTCCGTCCGGGGCGCTGCCCATCGGCCCGCCCGGCGGGCCTGCCGGCCCCAGGCCCACGCGCTGACGCCAGCTCCGTATCAATCCGTCGCATCCGTCCCCGCGCAGGTCAGCGCGGGGACGGAGTTCCTCGCCGATACGGATCACTCCGTACCTGCGACCGCCTCTGTACCTGTGCTGACCAGCCACGGGACGGATGCAACGGACGTGACGAAGCCCCACCGCACACGACCACCGGAGCACCACCATGCCCGAAACGAGCACCGACAACGTCCCCACCCGCCGCCTCAAGGGATTCTTCGGCCTGCCCCGCCGATCAGCAGCAAGCTGGAGCGAACGAGCCTCTAACGAGGCTTCGTCCGCGCTTGCCCCCGCCCCAGGGGTGGCGGAGGAGGAAGCCGAGCGCCAGGGGGCGCCCGAGCCGGAGGAGGGCACAGCCGAGACCAGCTGCCCGCCCGCAGCCGACTCCATCGCCCCGAGCACTCAGCCGCCGGCCGATGTCCAACCGCCCGTCGAGCCGCCCTCCTGGCGGGACCTCGATGCCCCCGTCCTGCCCGCGCTGATGAACCGCAAGCGCACCGTGGAGAAGCGCGACCAGGAGAAGACCATCCGCTTCACACGGACCGCGGTCGGCGTGATCAGCGCCGCCGCTCACCAGCGCGGTCAGAAGTTCGCCGGATTCGTCGGTGACGCCGCCCTGGCCGTCGCCCTCGGCAAGGCAGGGCTGTTCGGCAGCCCGGAGGACGATCCGGTTCGCCCGCTGATCGAGGCCGTCGAGGCACACACGGTCGCGCTGAACCGCATCGGCGGCAACCTCAACCAGATCACCGCAGCCATCCACCGAGGAACCGTGCCCGAGCGCGCCGAGGCGGTGCTGGACCGCGTCGAGCAAGCCGCCGATAGCAGCTACCGACTGATCGACCAGCTCCTGACGGAAGGCACCGCGCATGGTTCCTGACGTCTCCACCGGCTCCAACACCCGCGGACTGATCGTCTACCTCTTCGGTCCCGGCCGCCGCGACGAACACACCGACGCTCATATCGTCGCCGCCTGGGACATGGCCGGCGCTCCCGACCCGGGCCGCGACCCGGCAGCCACCTATTCCCTACTGGCCAAGCGCCTCGACCACCACGTCGACCTGCGCACCCGCGAGCTGGGCGGCAAGAAGCCGCCTCAGCACGTCTGGCACTGCCCGGTCCGTACCGCGCCCGGCGACCGCTACCTCACCGACACCGAGTGGGCCGAGGTCGCCCGCCGCATCGTGCACGCCACCGGCATCGCCCCCGAAGGCGACGAGAAGGCATGCCGGTGGATCGCCGTGCGCCATGCCGACGACCACATCCACCTCATGGCCACCACCGTCCGCGCCGACGGGCGCCGCCCGCGCACCCACCGCGACGGACAGCGCGCCCAAGCCGAGTGCCGCAAGATCGAGGCCGAGTTCGGCCTGCGCCGCCTGAAGTCCGGCGACCTCACCGCGCCCCGCACCCCCACCGGCGCCGAACGCGCCAAGGCCGAGCGCCAGGGCCAGACGGTCACGGCACGGCACTGGCTGCGCGAGCAGGCGTACGCGGTCGCCGCCGCCGTACACAACGAAGCCGACTACTTCACCGTGCTCCAGTCCCTCGGCATCAAGGTCAAGACGCGCCTCGGCCCCGAGACCGGCGACGTGATCGGCTACAGCCTCGCCGCACCCGGCGACACCAACGCGGCCGGCGAACCCGTCTGGTACGGCGGCTCGAAACTCGCCCCCGACCTCTCCATCAACCGCCTACGCGAACGCCTCCCCGACCAGCAGGTAGCCGACCACTCGCGGTATGTGGCGGACCCCGCCGCCCCATGGCTCAACACCACCACCGCCATACACACGGCACGCACCGTCCTCGACTCGGATGACGATGCCGCCGCCCAGGGCCACCTGGCTGCCTTCGGCGACGCCCTGTACAACATCGCGAGCGCCACGACCGGCCCCCACCGGGCGGAACTGCGGGCGGCGGCGATGGCGTTCAACCGCGCTCGCCGCTCCGCCACCCGCGCCGACCACCAGGCCGCCAGCGCCCTGCGCAAGGCCGCCAAGGAACTCGCCTACGCCTCTAACGAGCCGGGCGGACTCGCCATCGCCCTGCTCTTCGCCACCGTGCACCTGGCCCATGCCGCCGCCAAGTGGCACGAACAGCGCGGCCACGAACAGCAGGCCGCTGCGGCCGAAGAGGCTTTCCGCCACCTCCAGGCGGGCTACCAGCAGGCCGCCCCACCCGTCCTGGCGGACCTGGCCCGCCGCGCACCGCGAGCCGCGACCGCCCGCCGCTTCGAGCAGGACGTGCGCGAGGCTCTCCCTGACCACGCCGCCCGGATCCTCGCCGACCCCACTTGGACCGCCCTGACCACAACCCTCGCCCACGCGGAAACCGCCGGCCACAACCCCCGACGGCTCTTGGTCGAAGTGGGCACCCAGCGGGAACTCGGCAGCGCCGAGCACCCCGCCGAGGTCCTCAACTGGCGCATCACCGCTCAGCCGAACCGGCGGACGCAAGCGGCGCGCAGCCGAAGCACCATCAGCGGAGCACCGCCCATGTCTGCCACGCCACACCCTCCGGCCACACCAGTGGCTACGAGGCCCGAAGAGCGCAGTCGACACCGCTGACCCCGGTCAGATGCCCCGCCACGCCTCGTGGCGGGGCATCGGGTCCGGCTCAGCGGCAGAGCTGCATGATGGTGTCGTCGAAGTCGGGAAACTCCTGTGTGGCCTGCGCGATGATCGCCGTTGCCGACGCGCGGCGGTCCGGGGCGAATTGCTCCGCGATAGCCGCCAGGTCGCGATTGGCCTGGGGAGCCCAATCGGGCTCGGGCTCGTATGAGGTGGCTGCTTCCCACGGGCCGAAGCCGTCAGCCAGCAGCCACAGGAAGGCACCCAGGTCGCGAGCGACGACGCCTG
This sequence comes from Streptomyces sp. TRM64462, assembly GCF_013362995.1. Taxonomy (GTDB): domain Bacteria; phylum Actinomycetota; class Actinomycetes; order Streptomycetales; family Streptomycetaceae; genus Streptomyces. The sequence continues at coordinate 13,410 of NZ_JABWDV010000351.1, forward strand.
TCTCCCCCTCGGAGCCCATGAAGACAACGGGCTGCTCTACCAGTTCCCGACCTTCACGGACCAGCCATAGCGCTGCGTACCCGCCGGTGCCGTCCTGGCCAAAAACGCGGAAGTCGTCGCCGTTCAGCTCGCCGTTGCCGGTCCACGCGCGGAACCACTCAGTGGTCTCATCGGCGGTCAGGAAGGACTCGTAAGGTTCGAAGTCGACACCATCCTCGCCAATGCACTCGAGCCTGACTGCCATGGCAGCGGCGAGCGCGGCGGGGAACTGGCGATCTCCGTTCACGGTCATGCGAACAGAGTAGCGATCGGCTTGGGCTGCCAAGCTGCTGATATTGCTGGCGGATCTCGAGCCGAGGTACGCGTGGGGCATGCTGTCACGGTGAGTGAATCCTCAAACGAGTGGCAGGCTTGGTTGAACAGTCTGGACGCGCGTGGAAGGGCGGCAGCGGAGTCGTTGCGCGCCCGATTCGAAGCACTCGGCGCAGCCGATGCTGGCGGCTGGGCCAAGTCGGAGATCTGTGAGGATCTTCCACACCTCGCGCGGTTCATGCTGCTGCGAAGTCTGTGGCGCGGTCCGATCGGCGGTTGGGCCGATCCGGATGCCATCGATCAGCTTCCTGTTGCCCAGCGGCTCCTTGCTGCTGGGGCGAACAAGGAGGATCTCGTTCGCCTGGCGCGAGCGGTCGCCTATGAGGCAGTGTTCGCAACGCTCGACGAGCTCGACACCGGGAGTGATGTGAACGTATCGGGCATCGATGTCGGCTGGCTCGTCATGGTCAGCCGAAGACGGCGCCCCGACTGGTCGAGCCCTCTCGGGCCTGCACGAAGATCTCTTGGCCATGGACCCGAGTGGGCGCGATGGAGCGGACTTGTGGCAGTAGCCCTGGTGCAGGGCCCTCAGCGCACCCTGATGCCCTCGCTGCTCGTGGCAGCGAGGGCATCAGTCGTCAGGCGGCGCGGGCTGTGCGTAACTGCGCGACCCACCTCGTGACCTCGGTCAGGTGCTCGGGCTGTAGACCGAGGTGCGAGTCGGGCTGAATGAGGAGGGTTGCCGTTCCCTTCGCAGTGCGTTCCACCGCCCATTCATGGTCGAGGCTGGTGAAGTCGTCGTCGATCCAGACGGCGGGGGCGTCGCCCAGCCATGCGTCGACGTGGTCGCGTTTCCACAGGTAGCCCTTGGGGTGGCTGGTGGTGATCTGCGGATGCGGGAGATCGACGTACGGCAGGGTCGGAAGGTCGAGGAGCGGGCCGATATGGGCGGTGGCGTCCTGGCGCCAGCTGGTGCACCAGGCCGGGGTGACCAGGCCGGTGCGGATCACGTCCATGAGCAGGTGGCCGTGGTCGGGGTTGAGCCAGACGGTGACCGGGTTGTCGGCGCTGCGGCCGGTGGGGACGACGTCGTGGCGGGCGTGGGTGGCGGGGGTCGAGCCGTGCTCGTCGGGGAAAGGTATGAGGACGCCGTCGATGTCGAGGAGCAGGTAGGGCGAGCGCATCGGTCCTCCATAGGCCGGATGAACGCGGCGGTCAGAGCTTGCGGGCGCGGATCAGCAGGGTGGTGGGCCAGTGGCCCATGCGGGGGTCGAGGAACTCCTGGGCCGAGGTGAGCCAGAAGCCGGCCTGGCTGAGGTGCTTCTCCCAGCGGTCGGTGCCGAACTCCCATCGGGCGATGGGGAGCCGGGTGCGGTCGGGGAGGGTGACGTGGTCTCGGCGGGGACGGTCGTCGCCGGAGGGGCTGCGGCCGCCGCGCTGCGGGTGGGGGACGGAGAAGGCGAGCACCCTGCCGGGCGTGAGGCGTTGGGCGACGGCCGGGAGCAGGAGCTCGGGGGCGACGAGACCGACGGCGCCGAAGACGGAGTAGATCGCGTCGAACTGCTCGTCGGAGGCGTGCAGGTAGTGCAGGGCGTGGCCGGCAACGAAGGCGAGGTTGTTCAGCCGTCCGTAGTGGGAGCGGGCGCGGCGGACCTGGAGGCCGACCAGGTCGACGCCGGTGACGTGGGCGCCGTGGCGCGTGGCGAGGTGGGCGGCGTTGTGGCCGGGGCCGCAGCCGAGTTCCAGGAGTCGCTTGCCGCGCAGGTCGGGGCCGAGGACGTCGGCGCCGGGACCTTGGCCGGGTCTCGTAGTCCATTCCATCCGGACGGGTACGGAGAGGGGTTCGGCGAGTCCGGCGGCGGTGCGCTGGACGGCGTGGACGTGCCATGGGGATACCTGGGCGAGCACGTCAGATCTCCAGGAGGTGGAGGACGTCGGTGAGGTGGCGACGGACCGCCTTGACGTAGGCGGGGTCGGCGGCCGGGTCGTTGATCCAGCGGATGGACTGCTCCATGAACCACTCGACGGCCCACATGCGGTGCCAGCCCAGGGCCCAGTTCTCGGCGGTGAGCCCGCCGCGCGGGGCGAGGGCGTCGGGGGTGCCGCCGGCGGTGACGTACTGCTCTAGGAAGACGCGGAGGCGGATGGGGTGCGGGGGCTCAATGGTGCCGTGCCAGCTGGCGAGGTCGAGCAGGCCGGGGCCGGTGAAGGCGCGGGCGAAGTCGAGCAGCCGCCACCCGCGCTCGCCGATGTGGAGGCTGGTGGGATGGAACTCGGAGTGCACCCATCCGAACGGCTCCAGCGTCGCTCCGGCCGAGCGAGCCTCGGCGGCCTGGGCGATCCGGTCGAGCGCGTCCTCGACGTCGTCGGCGTCCTGCCACCGGTCGGCCTTGCGCAGCCGTTCGAGATGCTCCATCGCCCGGGCCGGCAGCGTCCGCAGCCGGTTCTGGTCGAGTACGGGCAAGGGCGGAGCCGTACGGGTTCCGTGCAGCACCACGGCCGCGGCGACGCCGTCGAGGTCGTCGGCCTCGCGGACGGACGGTCCGAGGTCCTCCATGAGCATGCCGAGCCAGCCGTCCAGGACGGCGGAGGCGTGGACCTGGGGGACGGGTACGCCGAGGGTGTGGGCCAGGCGGAGGGCCTGGTCCTCGCTGTCGAACGGCTTCTTGGCATACTTGAAGATGGCCGTGGAGCCGTCGGGGAAGGTCACGCGTTCGACGCCGGACATGGACCACACGCGTACCTCCTCCCGTACGGCGGTGGTCCGGCCGGTCGCGGTGAGCAGGTTGTCGAGGAGTTCGGCGCTGGGGTTCGTGGTCACGTGGGGGCTCCGGGGAGGGGTGGTGGCGTCCGGGGCGGGCGAAGGATGCCGACCCGCCCCGGAGCCTGATCGGGTGGTGGCTTACGCGGCGGGGTTCACGCGGTGGGCGAAGACCCGCTCGATCCAGCCCGCCTTGAACGCGGCGAGGTCGTCGCGGAAGTTCGCCATCGAGGCACCGTAGGGCGCGACCACGCCGCCGGACTGGTCCGGCACGGACTGGCAGCCGTGCACGAGCCGGCCGCCGAGGGCGGCATGGGCCTTGATGGACTCGATGCGGCGGTGCTCGTTGAACCAGCCGCCGTGGTAGACCTCGTCGAGCATCCCGCCCATCTCGTCGTCCAGGTCGAAGACGACGGAGGTGGCGGCGGGGAAGAACCAGCACGGGCCGACGTTGGAGATGTGCCCGTCGAGCTCGACCTTGTTGAGCGCCATGAGCGTGGCGGCCTCGCGGAGCATCCGCAGGTGGTCGGCGGTGATCTGCGGCAGGCCGAGGCCGGCCAGGTGCTCCTCGCGGAACAGGTACGCGTACACCTCGTACGCGGTGACCAGGACGCGGGCCGCGTCGGACGTGGACTCGCTGTGCTGCTTGATGAAGTCGAGCGCGAGCTGCTCGACCGCGCTCTCGGTCGTCTCCTCCACGTCCAAGAGCTGGGACTTGACCAGCTCCCAGTCGGCGACGAGCCAGGTGTTCGACTCGAAGCGGAAGAAGTACTCGGCCGGGTCGATCGTGATGCGCCGGCCGTCGACCTGGATGCCGGGCAGGCGGCTCCAGCGCGGGTCGAACGCCTCGGGCAGCTCGACCGTGATGGCCGTGGTGTCGATGGTGGTCACCGTGTTCTCCGTCTCTGATTGGCCGGGTCCGGGCACAGGAATGCCCGAGCCCGGTGTGGACGTACGGAACTTCGGGGTGCCGCCCGGACCAAGGGGGAGCCTGGATCACGGTCACGCCGTTCCGGGCGGCTGCTGATAAGTGAACCGGTGGTCACGCTGAGTGGGTACGGTGGAAGGCAGTTGAAGCGGTATACGCGGTTTACAGCTCCGGAGTGGAGGCGATCGTGGCGGCGCCGAGAGAACCCAACTCCCGTCTGCGCGACGTCATCGCGGTGGTCGACTGCACCTACGAGGCCCTCGCCAGAGACGTGCGGCGCATCGCCGCCGAGAACGGCGAGATCCTCCAGACCAACAAGTCGGCCATCTCGCACTGGGTGAACGGCACCCGCGCCCCGTCGGGCCGGGTAGGTCAGTACCTGGCCGAGGCGCTGTCCCGCCGAGCGGGGCGCACGGTCACCCAGACCGAGATCGGCCTCCAGGCCGGTAATGACGAAGCGCCGGCGGAATCCGACCCTGTCCTCGCCGCCACCGACCTGGGCCGCGCCGACGTCGAGCGCCGCCGCTTCCTCGCCATCGCGGCCTTCACCACCGCCGGCGTCGCCATGCCGCTCGGCTACGACCACGAAGCCACCGCCCGCATGCTCCGCGCCCGCACTGGCACGTCCATGGTCGGGGTGGAGGACGTGGACGTCGTACGGCAGATCACCGCGGCCTTCAGCGCCGCCGACGAGCGACTCGGCGGCGGCCACGGCTTGACCACCGTCACCGCGTACCTCGCCGACACCGCCGCCCCCATGCTGCGCGGGCGCTTCCCTAGCGAAGCCTTACGCCGGGCCGCCTTCGGCGCCGTCGCCGAACTCGCCTACCTCGCAGGGTGGAAGCACCACGACCTCGGCCAGGAAGGCGCTGCCCAGCGCTACTACCAGGTCGGCTACAAGCTCGCCTGCGAAGCTGACCCCCACGGCCACGCCGCCTGGATGATGCGCGCCCTCGCCCACCAGGCCCTGAGCCTCAAGCAGCCTTACCACTGCGTCGACCTCGTCGAAGGCGCCCTACGCGCAGGTCTCGGCCACGTCGACGGCCAGACCGAGGCACTTCTCCACATCACCCACGCCCGCGCCTACGCCGCCACCGACGAGAACTCCCTGGCCGCGCGCGCCCTGCTCGCTGCCGAGGACGCCCTTCTCCGGGACGATGGCCCTCAGCCCAGCTACTCCCGCGTAAGCGGCCCCGCCGCCGGCACCGTGGCCAGCCACACCGCCCGCACCCTCACCGACCTCGCCGACCACATCGGCACCGAACAGCAGCACCGAGACGCCCTCACCCGCTGGGACCCCGACAAGTACAAGCGCGTCCACGCCCTCACCCACGCAGACCTCGGCGACAGCCTCGCCGCCCAGGCCCGCGCCGACGAAGCCGTCGCCGCCTGGACCCAAGCCCTGGTCCTCATGGAAGGCATGACCTCTGACCGCACTCGCAAGGCGATCACCTCTATCCGCTCCACCCTCTCGGTCTACCAGCGGCGTCGCGTTCCCGGTGCCGCCGATCTCGCCCGCCGCGCCCGCGAGGCGCTCGCCTAACATGCCCCACAACCCGTCCGACGAAGGGAACACCGTGACCCAGCAGACCAATGATCAGCCGAAGGCCCTCAAGCCGGCGCTCGAATCCATGACCCTGCTGGTCGCCGCAGTCATCGTCCACGACAAGGGCACCAACCGCGTCGTCCTCCTCCAGCGCAGCGAGAACGCCAAGTTTGCCCAGGGCATGTGGGACCTCCCCGTCGGCAAGAGCGAACCGGGCGAGCCCATCACGGAGACGGCGGTCCGCGAGCTCTACGAGGAGACGGGCCTCATGGTGAAGCCCGAGTCCCTCAAAGTCGCCCACATCATCCACGGCGCCTGGGGCGTCGAGGCCCCCAACGGCTTCCTCACCGTCGTCTTCGCCGCCCACGAATGGACCGGCGAACCCGAAAACCGCGAACCCCGCAAGCACTCCCAGGTCCTGTGGGTTGACGCCGACGCAGTACCCGAGAATTTCGTCGACACCACTTCAAGCGCCCTTCACCGATACCTCACGGGAGGCCCGGAGGTCTCCCTCGACGGCTGGCATTAGAAGCGTCAACTGCGGCGCGACTAGTTGCCAGGGCGGCCCGTCACCAATTGAGCCTGCCTCCTGGTGGGGCGGCGATCCCGTTCTCAGCAGAGCAGGCACACCCAGCCGACGCAAAGCCCATGGCAAGCAGACGCTGCCAGTCAGTGGCTGACATTCTTCCTCTGCATGCGCTTCACAATTCTCTCCTCGGCACGATCAATTTCGACTTGCGCATCCTCAAAGGCGCGCGAACAAGCCGACCTCATTTCCTCAATCGCCCGCACGCAAAGAAGCGCCTCAATATCTGGACCTTCCGGAGCTCCGCTAACCGCAAGAGAGAACGTAACCTGAATCAACGAGTTGAGCGCCATGATCGCCGGATCGATAAGCCCTACATTAACCTTTCCAGCATCCCGCAGGACAAGCCCTCGGTATTCTATGAAGTTCTGGCCGATCCCCCTGGCACCACAATGCACCTCACTGCTTGCCCATTGATAATAGGGGCGCACATGACTCAGGGAGGTTTTCTCCTCCAGCTTGCGCAGGTTATCATCCGGTGAAAATCTCTTGGCCCATCCGTAATCACGCTTGAAGCTCTGCCCATATTTCGCGAGCACTTCAGCGTATCGCTTTTCGAGCTCGTCAACGTACGCCTGCTCAAGCGGCTCCTCGCCAAGAGTTGCGTGATCCCTTTGGAACTGGAGAGCGTCACGCCTCAATCCAACGATTTCGTGATCAAGAAATCGTTCGGCGAGGTCATGATGGTCAGGGTCGGCGGCTGCGTCTGCAATCACGCAAGCGATGACAGCCGTCTCATGAAGCGTGCGGCATCGCGCCATGGCGCCCCTTGGATGCCCATGCGAGAGAAGGGTAAGAACCTCGCCTGCTATGCGACAAGCGGTGACATGAAGACCCGTAAGGGCTTCCAGCGTGTGCTCCTGAGCGGGCGCCAGGCTCTCCCTCTTCTTGTGCGCCTCCCTCTCACCCAATTCGGCACACACCGAATGAAGGACCCAGTAAAGATCGAGGGCTTTACCCCACTTCTTCTGGAGTCTCCGATCGAACCGACGATCTATGCGCTTACTCGCTCGGAGCGTTCGCTTGTCCTTTATCATCGCGGCAGCCAACTGAGGCGCCAATTCGTTAATCACATCGGGGACCGCAGTGGAGATCAGGTCGCCGACGCGCTCAGGATCCAAACCTTTTCGGAGCTGGTCCAGCACAGCATCTTCAATTGCGCGCGTGAGGAAATCGCCGTCGACGTGACGCGTACGTTTGAACTTTCCGAGCATGATGGTCCTCTGGTGTGAGTTCTGCCGCACTTTAACTCGGGACGGCAGAGACTGCACGCATTTTCCGACCCTGATCAAATCGGCAGGAGCGAGCCTCCTGGCCGGCGGCTCCACGCCGCTGAAGCCGTGCCCCCTGCCCGAGAGCACCGGCCCATGGATGCTCGACACCCGCACTGACCCGGCACCGTCCCCCAGGAGCGTTCCCTCCCGATGACCGACCGCACCGCCCGCGTCCGCGAGCTGAACCTCTACCGCCAGCACTTCGGGCTCGTCGTCGCGGGCACCAAGATGATCGAGGTGCGAGTCAAGTATCCGCGCCTCGACGACCTCGCTGCGGGCGATACCATCCACTTCCGCATCAACGGCACCGACGAGACCTGCGACGTGAACGTCCTCCGCGTCACCGAGGACCCCGACTTCGAAGCCCTCCTCGGCGGCGAGGTCTCAACAAACGTCAACCGCACCGCCGACCGCGACCAGCAACTGTCTGACATCCGCAGTATCTGCGACCCAGAGAAGGAAGCCCTCGGGACCATCGCCATTCAGATTGAGCGCGCCCTGTAGGGATCCAAGCGTGCGTTAACTAATAGTTCCACCTCGGGCTCATTCTCGTAAGCGCGGCATGATCCTCACTCATGCCCCACTGCCCATTCGCTTCCTCAACCAGACCCAGGAGTAAGGCTTGAGCAACCGAGTTAGGAGACAGCACACCGTCTCCAAGTTCTACTTGAACGGCTTCGCAGATGACGCCGGGAGAATTCGCCGAGTTTCACTCCCTGGCGCCCCCGCACCCGTTCTTTCAACTGGCGATGCGAGCGTAATTAAGGACTTCTATACGGTAACGCTTCCCGATGGCTCTTTGTCAGATTTCTTCGAGAGGGCATTCAGTAAAATCGAGAGCCCTGCCGCCGAGGCGCTGAGACTTATCCTCTCAGGGACTTGGCCGATCCAAGGTGAACACCGGAAATCTTTCGCCACATGGATTGCCCTGCAGCACCTAAGGGCCGAGCAGATACGGCAGAATCAGAAGAATCACAACGCTGAAATGATTCGACTCCTCGTCGGAGTCTCAGGGAAAGAGGCACTGCGCTCGCGCATTCAGGAGGCCGAGGGGCGCGTTGTCGGCGACGAGGAGCTTGACATCGAGTGGCGCGACCTGACTAAGCCGGGTGGTCCCGACATGGCCGCCGACGCCATCGACCACATCCGGTTGCTGATGGATCTCCTACCTGGCACCGCTGCTTACCTCAACGACTGCCAGTGGACGCTGTTCAAATTCAACCGACGCTCCATAATTACATCCGACCACCCCGTTTCACTTGCCGTCGCACCTGATTATCCCGCGTGGCAAGGAGTGGGCATTTTCACAGCCGACCTATTCTTGGTCCCACTCAGCCGCCGCCACGCCCTCACAATTCAACCAAAAAACCTCCGGGAGGGTATGGAGATCCCCGACTTCACTGTTTCGGGATCGACGAAGATCGCGCAGAGTATCAACCAAGAAACGGCCATGGGAGCTCGAAAGTACATATACCAGCATCCCGAGGAGTCACCGCTGCAAGGAATCCGTCTCCCCCAGCCCGTGATGCGCGACCGGCCTGGGATGTCTAATACCGACGGACTTATTCGCGAAGAGGGGCTCTTTAGTGGTATCCCGGAAGCAAGTCTGCGTGCCATGTCAGAGACATCTCCTCCGGGAGATCGGGAAAATGGCATGACGATCGACGACCTTCCTTGGCCGATCCCTGGGCGCCGCCGACCAGGAGCTGACGAGTGAGGCCAGCGGCCACCCACAGGGCGTGACTCCCACGCTCGCTCGCGGTCCCGCGCCAGTCCGCACACAGTCCGCAAGACACCCGGTCGGGACCATCGCACCCCATCGCCAGCCATCAGCAAAGGGCCAGGTCAGCGACCCACAGGGAAGATCCCCGCAGGTCACCGACCAGGCCCATTACTAGGAGACGAAGAAGGCCTGACGCCGCCCCCTTGCGTCGGATCCGCTCCGACGCGAATCACAGGGCGAAAGCAGAAGGGCCCGGTCGGACGACACCGACCGGGCCCCTTTGCTTTTCATCACGGGACGGACAGGTCGTACACGGCCCAGTCGGTGATCGGGGCGTAGCCGATGCGCTGGTAGAGGGCGTTGCTCGTGGGGTTGGCCGGGTTCGCGTGGAGGACGACGTCCGTGGCGCCTGCGGCCAGGGCGGCCCGGGTCACCTCGACTGTCGCGGCGCCCGCGTAGCCGCGGCCGCGCAGGTGGGGCGGGGTGTAGACGGGGTCCACCTGGACCACGCCGGCGACCGTCGGGTTCGCGCCCACCATGGAGACGGGTGTGCCGTCCGGGGTCTCCCAGAACGTATAGCGCTTGTCGGCGAAGCGGGTGCCGGCCCAGGAGTCGGCGTCGATGGTGACGGCCTCCCCGACGTCCTTGGCGAACTCGCTGCACCAGCGCAGGAGTTGCTCATGGTCCTGCTCGCCCGCGGGTCGGGCCCGGCCCGCCGGGAGCGGCTCCGGTGGAGTGAGCGTGCCGAGGCGGTAGAGGCGGATCCGGGTGCGGAGGGTCGGCGTCGCGCCTGTGTGACGCTGCCAGGCCTCGGCGAAGGCGGTGGCGGTGCTGTGGTCCGCGCTGACGTACGGGAGGGAGTGCCCGAGGGCGGCCAGGTGGGCGGCGAGGGTGTCGGCCTGCCCGGGGGTGAGCGGGGTGAGGCCCAGGCCGAGGGACGGGAGGCGGTGGAGGGTGGCGCGGACCTCGCCCGCTCGCTCCAGCCGGCCGAAGAGGGGCGCTTGGGGGCCGTATGCGGCCGCCCCGCGTGTGCGCAGTCTCGCGATGGCTGTCAGCGGCGTGATGTGCAGGGCGGGCCGTGAACGCAGGAACTCTCCTGCTCGGGCCAGGAAGTCGTCGACGTCTTCGGTGAGGTGCCAGTCGTCCGGGCGCATGCTGCATGATCCCCCGGGTCAGCCCGCGCACGGCAGTGGCGTGTCGTGGCGGAGGAGCCACTGGCGGTACGTGGCCGTGCGGAGGGCCGCTTCGCGGTAGGCGGCGGCCAGTTCCGTGTACGCCGTTTCGTACAGGGCCGCCGTGTCCGGGGCCGGCCGGTGGTGGTGGAGGAGGAGGCGTACGGCCAGGGGGTCGTCGCGCAGCGGGCGGATCGCCATGTCGTCGCGCGGGCCCGACGTGGGCTGGCAGGGGGCGACCGCCTCGCCGACGACGATGAGGGACGCCGCGGTGTGGTAATCGGCGTGGAGGACCGGCGGGTCGATGCCGGCCGCGACCAGGACGCGGCGCAGGCCGTCCCACTCGCCGTCGACGGTCGGGTCGACCATCCAGCGGTCCCGCGCCAGGTCCTGGATGTCGACGACGGGCGCGGCGGCCGCCGGGTGGTCGCGGGCCATGGAGATGAACTGCGGCTCCCGCTCGACCAGCACCCGCTGCACCAGACCGTCCGGGACGCGCAGCGGGCAGCCCTCGACCTCGTGGACGAAGGCGACGTCGAGCTGGCCCGCGGCCACCGCCCGCAGCAGGGCGTTCGCGGAGACGTCCATGTGCAGCGTGATGTCCGTGCCGTGCAGCCGCTGCCGGAGCCTCCGCAGCCATCCGGCGAGCGCCCGGCTGGCCGTGGAGCCGATGCGGAGCCGCGTGCCGTCGGCGCGGGCGGCGGCCGCCCGTGTCTCGCTGACCAGCAGCGACATCTGCGCGACCAGCGGGCGGGCCCGGCTGAGGACCGAGCGGCCCAGGGGCGTGGGCCGGCAGCCGGTGCGGCCGCGCGTGAAGAGCTCGGCGCCGAGCGCGTTCTCGATGCGCCGTAGCTGGGTCGTCAGGGAGGGCTGGCTCATGCCCAGTTGGCGGGCGGCCTTGTGCAGGCTGCCGGTGTCGGCGATGGCGCACAGCGCCCGCAGATGCCTCACCTCCAGCTCCATGCCCCGAGCGTAGGACGGCACCCCACACCGCACCAGACACCCCGAGCACGTGAATTCCCGTCAGCCCGAAGGGAGTTGAGCGGGTGATGCGTTCGTGCTATCGCCCCTTGGCATCATCCGTGCGGGCCCCGGGCTCCCCGACACTCTGATCCAACCGAACGCGTCCACCCAACCGTTCAGGACGAGTAGGAGCCCCCCATGAGACACCCCAAGGCCGTGCTGGCCGCCGCGCTGAGCGTGGCCGCCGCGCTCGCGGCCGTGCCCGCGACGACCGGCACCGCCGCCACGCCCGCCACCGCGCCCGCGTCGGCCGCGTCGGCCGCGTCGGCCGGTACCGCCGCCTCGTACGCCGCCTACGCCGGCTCCGCCGAGGAGGCGAAGGCGAACCGGGCCTTCTTCGAGGCCGTCATGGAGTCCGTCGCCAAGAAGCGCGCCGCGACCCCCGGCGCGCAGGCCGTGACGGTCGTCTACTCGGCGGCCAACGCCCCGAGCTTCCGCACACAGATAGCTCGCTCCACGCAGATCTGGAACAGCTCGGTCAGCAATGTGAAGCTCCAGGAAGGCAGTAACCCGGACTTCCGGTACTACGAGGGCAACGACTCGCGCGGTTCGTACGCCAGCACCGACGGGCACGGCCGCGGCTACATCTTCCTCGACTACCGGCAGAACCAGATCTACAACTCGACCCGCGTCACCGCCCACGAGACGGGGCACGTCCTCGGCCTGCCCGACCACTACTCGGGGCCGTGCAGCGAGCTGATGTCGGGCGGCGGACCCGGGCCGTCCTGCCAGAACGCCATCCCGGACACGCGGGAGCGGCAGCGCGTCGACTACCTGTGGCGCAACGGCCTCGCGGCCGCCAAGGTCTCCTGACCCGCGTCCGCGTCCGCCCCCGCACGCGTACCCGTACGCGCACTGCGCACGCGAGGCGCCCCGCCGGAGAACGCGGGGCGACGCGGGGCGCCTCGCCTCGCCGCCGCGGTCAGGCCGCCTCCAGCAGCCTCCGCGCGAACCGCGTGCCCGGCGGGAGCTGGCGCAGGATCCGGTCGAGGGCCTGGTCGAAGTCGCCGCCGGTGACCCCCGACTCGTACGCGGCGCCGTCGCAGTGCAGCGTGAGCTGGAGGTCCACCCGCTCGGGCGACCCGTCGGACAGCGCCTCACCCAGCGCCAACAGACAACTCAGCGTGGCCTGTTGGGACCTGCCGCCCCCGGTGACGACCGGGAGCGGCAGGTCCCATTCGAGTACGCAGCCCGCCAGCGGCAGTCCGCCGTTCTCCTCCGTCGCCCGCAGGGCGGCGAAGCTTCCGCCCGTGTACTCCGCACCCCTGACGCGGGTGGTGACGCTCCGTCCGTCCGCCGTGATGACGATGGCTTCCGCACCCCGGCGGTCCCGATACCAGCCGGCCCAGACTTCCGTCGACTCCGATGACTCCGATGACATGGCGCGGACTGTAGCGGTATGACTGCCTCCGACGTGACGCCGGACACCCCTGGAGCCTGACTTCAGCCGATCTTGGTGCTGTTGCCCGGCTCGTTCCGGGATTCTTGATCGTTCCGCTCGCGGAGTGCCTTCTCGCGGAGCGCCTTGAGGCGGCGCTTGGCGTACTTCCAGTCCTTGGACTCGTGCGGCGTCCTGCCGAACAGGACGCATTGGGGGTTGTGGCACGGCTGCGGGCGCCACTCCGGCACCCACGCGCCGAGCACCTTGCGTCGTTTGATGGCCGTACCGACCGGCTCTCCGCAGGCGGGACAGACAACCTCCCGGCTCGTCTGCGGGCGGCCCTGGACGGTCCGGCGTCCTTCGGTGCCCATACGTCCAGGGTATTGCGGTTCAGCGATTGCGGCTGTACGTGCGGACGCACACCCCGTGACCGAAGGTGCGCACCGACTCCAGGGCGAAGTCCGAGACCGAGAAGGCGGCGGCGCCGCCGGACATCGGCATCCCGGAGCCGTAGAGCTGCGGATACGTCTTGACGGCCAGCCCGTCGATCTCGTCGACGAGCTGGCCGGCATGCTCCCGGCCGAGGACGTGGACCGGGTGGTGGACACGGTCGTACGCGCCGGTCCCGGGCATACGGAACGGGCCCACGGGCGCGGCCGAAAACCGCCGCCCGTGGGCCCGCGCCCCACGCCGTAGGCGCCACCTAGCGCGTACGCCGCGTCACGAACTCCGCCAGCGCCAGCAGGTCCCCCGCCGCCGCCAGGTCCGGCACCGCACGCGACAGCTGCTGCACCGCCCGCCCCATGCGGTCGGCCGCCTCCGTCTGCGCCCAGTCCCTGCCGCCCGCACGCTCCACGGCCTCCGCCGCACGCGCCACATCCTTGTCGTCCAGCTCGGCCTTCCCGTACAGCCGCGCCAGCTCGGCGCCGTCGGGTGTGCCCGAGGTCAGCGCGGCCACCACCGGCAGGGACTTCTTGTGGGCGGCCAGGTCGGCCCCCGCGGGCTTCCCGGTGCGCTCCGGGTCGCCCCAGATGCCGATGAGGTCGTCGATCAGCTGGAACGCCAGTCCCGCCTCCCGCCCGAACGCGTCCATCGCCGCGACCTCCGCCTCTCCCGCGCCCGCGTAGAGGGCGCCCAGCGCGCACGCGCAGCCGAGCAGCGCGCCCGTCTTGGCCTCGGCCATGGTCAGGCACTCGGCGAGCGTCACGTCCAGCGGTTCGCGGCCCTCGAAGGCGCAGTCGGCCTGCTGGCCGGCGCACAGCTCGATCACGCAGGCGGCGAGCCGCGCCGACGCCTCCGTGGACGCCTGCTGGCCGTCGTCGGCGAGGACCCGGTGGGCGAGCGCGAGCAGCGCGTCACCGGCGACCAGGGCGTCCGGTATACCGAAGACCGTCCAGGCGGTGGGCCGGTTCCTGCGGGTGGTGTCCTGGTCGACGATGTCGTCGTGGAGCAGCGTGAAGTTGTGCGCGAGCTCCACGGCCGCCGCCGCCCGCACGGCGACGAGCGGGTCGCCGCCCAGGGCGCGGGTCGAGGCGAGGACGAGCGCCGGCCGGATCGCCTTCCCGGCCGGGCCCGCGGCGGGGGTGCCGTCGCCGTGCTCCCAGCCGAAGTGGTACGCCGCCACGCGCCGCAGCGGCCCGGGCAGCGACCCGACGGCGGCCCGCAGCGCGGGGTCGACGGCCGTGCGGGTGCGGTCGAGCAGCACGGCCGGGTCGAGCAGCGCGGCCGCGTCCGGGCCGGCCGCGTCCCCGCCCCGGGCTCCGGCCGCGTCCCGGTCACCGTCCCCGTCACCGTCCCCGGCGCCGCTCCCGCTCCCGTGCCCGTGGCCGTCCCCGTACCGCGCTCCGGTCCTGTCCGTGCCGGTCATGGTCACGGTCTCCTCCTCCGCCTCTCGCTCCTCATCCGTCTGCGGGCAGGGGTACGGGCGGGGGCGCCGGTGCAGGGCGCCCCCGCCCGTACCCGGTCTCTCACCGCCAGCGGTTGATCTCGACGTTCTCCAGGACGCCCAGGGCGTCCGGGACGAGGACCGATGCGGAGTAGTAGGCCGTCACGAGGTAGGAGATGATCGCCTGCTCGTCGATGCCCATGAAGCGGACGGACAGGCTCGGCTCCAGCTCGTCCGGGATGCCGGTCTGGTGGAGGCCGATGACACCCTGCTCGGCCTCTCCCGTACGCATGCAGATGATCGACGTCGTACGGGCGTCGCTGATCGGGATCTTGTTGCACGGGAAGATCGGGACGCCCCGCCACGTCGGGATGCGGTGGCCGCCCATGTCGATGGTCTCGGGCACCAGGCCGCGCTTGTTGCACTCGCGGCCGAAGGCGGCGATGGCCTTGGGGTGGGCGAGGAACAGCTTGCTGCCGCGCCGGCGGGTGAGCAGCTCGTCCATGTCGTCGGGGCTGGGCACGCCGTCGTGCGGCTGGAGCCGCTGCCCGTAGTCGCAGTTGGCGAGCAGACCGAACTCGCGGTTGTTGATGAGCTCGTGCTCCTGGCGCTCCTTGAGCGCCTCGACCGTGAGCCGCAACTGCTGCTCGGTCTGGTTCATCGGCTTGTTGTAGAGGTCCGCGACGCGGGTGTGCACCTTCAGGACGGTCTGGGCGACGCTCAGCTCGTACTCGCGGGGCGCCGGGTCGTAGTCGACGAAGGTGTGCGGGATGACCGGCTCGCCGACGTGGCCGGACGAGAGGTCGATCTCCTTCTCGCCGTACTTGTTGGTCCGCTGGTGCGGGATGGCGGCGACGCCGGCGAGGTGGGCGGCGAGTCCGCCGGCCCGCTCGGCCAGGTTGAGGACGTCGGCGCGGGTGAGCTCCAGCATCACGCAGGCGGTCGCGGCCCGGTGCGTGTACTCCCAGGTGGCGTCGCCGTCGACGAGGGCGGCGTCTCCGAAGTAGGCGCCGTCGGCCAGGACGTCGATGACGGCCTCGTCGCCGTACGGCCCGGCGCCGATCTTCTCGACCCTGCCGTGGGCGAGGAGGAAGACCCGGTCCTTGGCCGCGCCCGCCTCGACGACGGCCTCGCCGGGCCCGAACTCGCGCTGGGCGCAGCGGGACGCCAGCTCCGTGAGGGCGGCCTCGTCGTCGTACCCGCGCAGGGCGGGCAGTTCGCGCAGCTCGGCGGGGATGACCTCGACGCGCCCGCCGGTCTGGACGAAGGTGACGCGGCCGTCGCCGATGGAGTAGGTGAGCCGCCGGTTCACCCGGTACGTACCGCCCTGCACCTGCACCCAGGGGAGCATCTTGAGGAGCCACCGGGAGGTGATCTCCTGCATCTGGGGGGCTGACTTGGTGGTGGTGGCCAGGTTCCGCGCCGCCGCGGTGCCGAGGCTCTGCTGCGGTGGCGCCTGCTCGGCCCGCACCTCGTCGCCGACCGAACCAACCGAACCAACCGACATGAAACGTCCCTCTCGATGATCTGTTGTGACCTGCCGAGGAATGCTTTCAGCACGTGGCGTGAGGACGCCATTACACAAATGAGTGGGAGTAGATGAAGATATGCGGGGCAGGAGCGCCCTGTTTTCGAGTGCGCGCGGCGCAAAACGATCACCTTGTCCGGAAGTCATCGTTCGCTGTGCGAACCCGGACAATGGACGGGTGAACGCCCACGACGCCGCCGACGCCGCCACCGGCACCGCCGGCACCCCGGAGCCCCTGGAACCGCGGCTTCCCTCGCCGCTGGAGCCGGTCGACGACGACCGCTTCGTACGGCGCGGGCTGCGGCTGCTGCTGAAGCGCGACGACCTGATCCACCCGGACCTGGTGGGCAACAAGTGGCGCAAGCTGGCCCCGAACCTGGCCGGGGCGGCGGGCCGCCCGGTGCTGACGTTCGGCGGGGCGTACTCGAACCATCTGCGGGCCACCGCCGCGGCCGGCCGGCTGCTCGGGTTCCCGACGACCGGTGTCGTACGGGGCGACGAGCTGGCCGGGCGGCCGCTGAACCCGTCGCTCGCGCGGTGCGCGGCGGACGGAATGCGGCTGGTGTTCGTGGACCGCGCGACGTACCGCGCGAAGGGCGACCCCGAGGTCCTGGCCCGGCTGCGGCGGGACGCACCGGAGGGCACGGTGGTGGTGCCGGAGGGCGGCAGCAACGCGGCGGCGGTACGGGGCTGTGCGGAGCTGGGCCGTGAGCTGCGCGGCCGGGCCGACGTGGTGGCCGTGGCATGCGGCACGGGCGGCACGCTGGCGGGCCTCGCGGCGGGCCTGGGCCCGGGGCGCCGCGCAGTGGGCTTCCCCGCCCTGAAGGGCGGCTTCCTGGCGGCGGAGATACGGGACCTCCAGGAGCGGGCGTTCGGCGGCCCGGCCGGCTCGTGGAGTCTGGAGGAGAGGTTCCACTTCGGCGGCTTCGCGCGCTCCACGCCGGAGCTGGAGGCGTTCGCGGAGGACTTCGGGGCGCGGCACGGGTTCGCGGTGGAGCGCGTGTACGTGGCCAAGATGCTGTACGGCCTGGTCGCCCTGGCCGAGGAGGGCGCCTTCCCGCCGGGCACGTCCGTCGCGGCGGTGATCACGGGCCGCCCCGAGCCGGGTGCGGCTGCCGGGGCCGGAGGCGCGGACGGGAATGAGGAAGGGGCCGAGACGGTTCGACCGCATGACGGCTGGGTACGTCAACCCTCCGCCGGTTCCTCAGGATTGGACGCCGCAGACCCCTAGCCACTGTGCGTACTCATATGCTTACCATGAGTGACAGGCGTCGGAGCCGGGGGCCCCGGCGACACGGCAGTATGGATCGCGATAGCGTCACCGCGACTACGCACTCCTGCGTACCGCACGGTTCCGGGGATCTTCTCTCCCCCGGTCCCCGAATGAGTTTGTGCCACCTTGGAGGTGAGGGTGTCCCAGATCGCAGGCGAGCCCGGGACCCAGGACTTCGTGGAAGTCCGGCTGCCCGCTGCGGGTGCCTACCTGTCCGTGCTGCGTACGGCCACGGCCGGCCTGGCGGCGCGTTTGGACTTCACCCTCGACGAGATCGAGGACCTGCGCATCGCGGTCGACGAGGCCTGCGCGATCCTGCTCCAGCAGGCCGTGGCCGGCTCGGTGCTCAGCTGTGTGTTCCGGCTCATCGACGACTCCCTGGAGGTCACGGTGTCGGCGCCGACGACCGACGGGCGGGCGCCCGAGCGCGACACGTTCGCGTGGACGGTGCTGTCGGCCCTCGCCGGGAAGGTGGACTCGTCCGTCGCGGATGACCGTACGGTCTCGATCAGCCTGTACAAACAGCGCGGCGCGGGACCCGGGCCGGCGTGAGGGACGGGGGTAGTCCGGTGCGGAACGAGGAGCGCGGCCCCAGGGGACTGGGCGCGGCGGAGGGCATCACGGGCATCCCGGAACAGCAGGCGCGGCCGCACCCGGTGGACGGTCTTGCGGAGGCGTCGGAGGCCTCGGGTCAGGCGCGGGCGGAGCAGGCGGCGCAGATGAGCGAACACGAGCACGGGCAGCAGGTCAGGAACCATCACCAGCACGATCCGCAGGACCGGAGCGGCGCACGCGCGATGTTCGTCCGGCTGCGGGAGCTCCCGGACGGCTCGCCGGAGCGTGCGGAGCTGCGCAACCAGCTGGTACGGATGCACCTGCCGCTCGTCGAGCACCTCGCGCGCCGGTTCCGCAACCGGGGCGAGCCGCTCGACGACCTGACGCAGGTCGCGACGATCGGCCTGATCAAGTCGGTGGACCGGTTCGACCCGGAGCGTGGCGTCGAGTTCTCGACGTACGCGACGCCCACCGTCGTGGGCGAGATCAAGCGCCACTTCCGCGACAAGGGCTGGGCGGTGCGGGTGCCGCGGCGGCTCCAGGAGCTGCGGCTGTCCCTGACCACGGCGACGGCGGAGCTGTCCCAGCGGCACGGGCGGTCGCCGACGGTCCACGAGCTGGCCGAGAAGCTCGGCATCTCGGAGGAGGAGGTCCTGGAGGGCCTGGAGTCCGCCAACGCGTACTCCACGCTGTCCCTGGACGTCCCGGACACGGACGACGAGTCGCCGGCGGTCGCGGACACGCTGGGCGCGGAGGACGAGGCGCTGGAGGGCGTCGAGTACCGCGAGTCGCTGAAGCCCCTGCTGGAGGATCTGCCGCCGCGCGAGAAGCGGATCCTGCTGCTGCGGTTCTTCGGCAACATGACCCAGTCGCAGATCGCGCAGGAGGTGGGCATCTCGCAGATGCACGTCTCCCGGCTGCTGGCCCGCACCCTGGCACAGCTTCGGGAGAAGCTGCTGGTGGAGGAGTAGGCGGGGGCGGCCCGGGGGCCGGTGCGGAACGCCCTGGGCAGGCGGCCGTCCGTTTTGTGCCCCCCCTCCCCCGAGCTCTCGACTCCGCTCAAGCAGGGGGGACCCCATCGCCCTTGACGGAACGCATGACCACAAAACGGACGGCGGTTTACCCGCGGCGGCCGATGCCCAGGGCCTGGGGCGTGGACGGGTGCAGGAGCATCGCGAGGCCCGTGACGGATACGGCCGCCAGGGCGATGCCCGCCGGGATCGCCGCGCCCGAGGCGCGCAGCAGCGTCCACGCCACCGGCAGCGCCATGAGCTGCGTGATGATCGCCGGCCCCCGGCTCCAGCCGCGCAGCCGCAGCAGCCCGCGCGCGGCGATCAGCGGGATGAGCCCCAGCGCGATCAGTGTCGCGCCGCCCGTCAGGGCCTGCGTCACGCCGTCGGGGTCTCCGGTCAGGGTGCTCACCAGGACGTACACGCCCCCGGCGAACAGGGCCAGCGCCTCCAGCCCGGCCACCGCCGCGGCGGCCGTCACCCGGGTGGGACGCGTCAGGGGTGCGGGGGTCTGCTCGGTGCTGCTCACCCCAGCAGGGTAGCCGCCCCCGCCCGGCGGCCGACGGCCCGGCGGCCCCCGCCCCCGCCCGGCGCCCCGGGGACCGGCCGCCCCCAGCCCCTCTGGGCGCGGTACCGCGCGGTAGGTACCCTGGCGGTCATGCGCGCACTTCTCGTGGTCAACCCGGCAGCCACCACCACGAGTGCCCGCACCCGCGACGTACTGATCCACGCGCTGGCCAGCGAGATGAAGCTGGAGGCGGTGACCACCGAGTACCGGGGCCACGCCCGCGACCTGGCCCGCAGGGCCGCCGAGTCCGAGGACGTCGACCTGGTCGTGGCGCTCGGCGGCGACGGCACGGTCAACGAGGTCGTCAACGGACTGCTGCACAAGGGCCCCGCCCCGGAGCGGCTGCCGCGCCTCGCCGTGGTGCCCGGCGGGTCCACGAACGTGTTCGCCCGCGCCCTGGGCCTGCCCAACGACGCGGTCGAGGCGACCGGCGCGATCCTCGACGCGCTGGCCGAGCGGCGCACCCGCACCATCGGGCTCGGCCTCGCGGCCGGGACGCCGGGCACGGAGGACGAGGCGGTTCCGCCGCGCTGGTTCACGTTCTGCGCGGGGCTCGGCTTCGACGCCGGCGTGATCGGCCGGGTCGAGCGGCAGCGGGAGCGTGGCAAGCGGTCGACGCACGCGCTGTATCTGCGCCAGGTGTTCCGGCAGCTCCTGGAGGACCCGCACCGCAGACGTGGCGCGATCACGCTGACGCGGCCGGGCCGGGACCCGGTCGAGGACCTGGTCCTGTCGATAATCTGCAACACCGCGCCGTGGACGTTCCTCGGGAACCGTCCGGTGTACGCGTCGCCCGACGCGTCCTTCGACTCCGCGCTGGACGTGCTCGGACTGACCCGGCTGTCCCCGGCGGCGGTGGCGCGGTACGCGACGCAGCTGCTCACCTCCAGCCCGGAGCGCGGCCCGCACGGCAAGCACGCGGTGTCGCTCCACGACCAGACCGAGTTCGCCTTGCATTCCAAGGTCCCGTTGCCGTTCCAGATGGACGGAGACCACCTGGGGCTGCGTACGAGCGTGACGTTCACAGGCGTTCGCCGTGCACTGGGTGTGATTGTGTGAGCGGAAGGGCCCTTGGCCCTTTATCTCGAACGTATGGGCTGGGGTCCACCCCATAGAAGTACGGCTGTGACGGAGCCGACACCGAGGAATCAAAAAAAACTTTCCGGAAGGGGTTGTATCCGTCGCCGAGGTTTGCGAGTCTCTACGTGGCGATCGGGACGGCCCGCAGCACCGGCCTCCAGTGAGAGCCAGAACCCCTCCTCAAACCAGGACCACACCAGGCGTTGCCTGGCCGTCGGCCCTTCCCTTGCGGAGGGATTCGTGAAAGCGTTCACATTCACAAGCAACTTGCATGCAACACCAAGGAGAGGTAGCAGCCATGGACTGGCGTCACAACGCCGTTTGTCGTGAGGAAGACCCCGAGCTGTTCTTCCCCATCGGCAACACCGGTCCTGCGCTGCTGCAGATCGAGGAAGCCAAGGCTGTCTGCCGACGCTGCCCCGTGATGGAGCAGTGCCTGCAGTGGGCGCTCGAGTCCGGCCAGGACTCCGGCGTCTGGGGTGGCCTCAGCGAGGACGAGCGTCGTGCGATGAAGCGCCGCGCCGCCCGCAACCGGGCGCGCAACGCCAGCGCCTGAGCACCACCACCGCGCCTCCCGAGTAGCAGCGCGCAGCAGTAGTACCCCGAAGCGTTCGAGCCCCGGACCGTGACGACACGGTCCGGGGCTCGCTGCTGTGCGCGGCAACGCTGTCGCTCCTGCTGTCGCTCCTGCTGTCGCGCCCGCTGCCGCTCCTGCTGCCGCTACTTCTGGGCGCGTACGGGCACGTCGAGGACCGCGCGCGTGCCGCCTTCCGGGGCCGGGCGCATGTCGAACGTACCGCCCAACTCCCCCTCCACCAGGGTCCGTACGATCTGCAGGCCCAGATTGCCTGCGCTCTGCGGGTCGAAGCCCTTGGGCAGGCCGCGGCCGTCGTCCTGGACGGTGATCAGCAGCCGGGCGTCGGCGGCTCGGGTGTCGCCGCGTACCGCCGTGACCTCGACCGTGCCGTGCTCGCCGGGCGCGAAGGCGTGCTCCAGGGCGTTCTGGAGGACCTCCGTGAGGACCATCGACAGGGGCGTGGCGACCTCGGCGTCGAGGATGCCGAAGCGGCCGTTGCGCCGGCAGGTGACCTTGCCGGGTGAGATCTCCGCCACCATCGAGATCACCCGGTCGGCGATGTCGTCGAACTCGACGCGCTCGTCCAGGTTCTGCGAGAGCGTCTCATGGACGATGGCGATGGACCCGACGCGGCGTACGGCCTCGTTGAGGGCTTCGCGGCCGCGGTCGGAGTCCATGCGGCGGGCCTGGAGGCGCAGGAGGGCCGCCACCGTCTGGAGGTTGTTCTTGACCCGGTGGTGGATCTCCCTGATGGTGGCGTCCTTGGTGATCAACTCGCGTTCGCGGCGGCGGAGTTCGGTGACGTCGCGGAGCAGCACGAGGGAGCCGATGCGGCTGCCCTTGGGCTTGAGCGGGATGACGCGGAGCTGGATGACGCCGCCGTTGCCCTCGACCTCGGTCTCGCGCGGTGCGTAGCCGCTGGCCAGTTTGACGAGGGCCTCGTCGACGGGGCCGCGCGAGGGCGCGAGTTCGGCGGTGACCTGGCCGAAGTGCTGGCCGACGAGGTCGGCCGAGAGGCCCAGGCGGTGGTAGGCGGAGAGGGCGTTGGGGGACGCGTACTGGACGACGCCGTCCGCGTCGAGCCTGATCAGGCCATCGCCGGCGCGCGGCGACGCGTCCATGTCGACCTGCTGCTCGGGGAACGGGAAGGCACCCGCGGCGATCATCTGCGCGAGGTCGGACGCGGACTGGAGGTAGGTGAGCTCCAGGCGGGACGGCGTGCGGACGGTGAGCAGGTTGGTGTTGCGGGCGATCACTCCGAGTACACGGCCCTCACGGCGTACGGGGATGGACTCGACCCGTACGGGGACCTCCTCGCGCCACTCCGGGTCGCCCTCGCGCACGATGCGGCCCTCGTCGAGCGCGGCGTCCAGGAGGGGGCGGCGGCCGCGCGGGACGAGGTGGCCGACCATGTCGTCCTGGTAGGAGGTGGGCCCGGTGTTGGGGCGCATCTGGGCGACGGAGACATAGCGGGTGCCGTCGCGGGTGGGGACCCAGAGAACGAGGTCGGCGAAGGAGAGGTCGGAGAGGAGCTGCCACTCCGAGACCAGCAGGTGGAGCCACTCGAGGTCGGACTCGCTCAGAGCGGTGTGCTGGCGTACGAGGTCGTTCATGGAGGGCACGTCTGCGAGCGTACCCGTGCGGTCGTGTCCCGCCGAACCTGGTGCTTTACCGGTCCGTGGTGGAGGATGGACCAAGAAGTCCGTGTGACCTGTGGATGGACAGACGAGAATGGTCTAGTCCACAATGGCATGGTAAAGACTTCGGACTTCCGCCCTCCCCGCACAGGAGGGTGGACCGGGACCCGGCGCTCTCTGCCCTGACTGCGCCAGGTCTCACCCACGGCCGCGGGAACCGCACACCCTCGGCCGTTGCAACTCCGGGCTGCGGTGCCGGACGGGTTGAGGGTCCCGTCCCGGCGCCGCGGCCCGCGGGTGTTTTCTGGGGCTCCGCCCCCAGACCCCCGTATCGCTCCCCCAAGCTCTTCGAGCAGGGGGGACCCCCAGAACGGCGCTCGTCCTCAAACGCCGGACGGGCTGAATCAGCCCCCGCCTCGGGAAGGGCGGGAAGGAGCGGGCAGGGGAATGCCCAGCGCGACCTAGTGCGTCTCCGTGACTTTCGCCAGCGCCCGGGGCGCGTCCGGGTCCTGGCCGCGGGCGATCGTCACCTCGTACGCGAGGAGCTGGAGCGGGAGGATCTCCAGGATCGGCTGGAGCTCCTCGGGGATGCCGTCGTCGGGCAGGGCGAAGCCCGCGGACGCCGCGTCCACCTGGGCCTGGGGGCCGACCACGAACAGGTCCGCGCCACGGCCGCGCAGGCGGTCGAGCACGGGCTGGAGCGCCTCGCCGCCGCGGCCGGCGGTCACCACGGCGACGACCGGCGAGACGTTGTCGACCATGGCCAGCGGACCGTGCAGCAGATCGGCGCCGGAGTAGGCGAGCGCCGGGATGTAGCTGGTCTCCATCAGCTTCAGGGCGGCTTCCTTGGCCGTCGGGTAGCCGTAGCCGCGCGAGGTGATGACCATGCGCTCCGCGAAGCGGTAGCGGGCGGCCAGGGTGCGGATCTCCTGGCGGCGGGCCAGGACCTGCTCGGCCACTTCGGGCAGGCGCAGCGCCTCTGCGCCGGCGCCGCCGCGCAGTCCCTCGACGAAGAGGTACAGGGCCAGCAGCGACGCCGTGTACGTCTTCGTCGCGGGCAGCGCCTTCTCGGGGCCCGCCAGGATGTCGATGTGGTACTCGGAGACCGCGGCGAGCGGCGAGTCCGGGTTGTTCGTCACGGCCAGGGTGATCGCGCCCGACTCGCGGGCCGCGCGGGTCGACGCGACCAGGTCCGGGGAGCCGCCGGACTGGCTGACGGTGATGACCAGGACGTCGGTGAGGTCGGGCTTCGCCCCGTACGCCGTGGTCGTCGACATGGACGTGAGGCCGCAGGGCAGGCCGGCGCGGATCTCCAGCAGGTACTTGGCGTACAGGGCGGCGTTGTCGGACGTGCCGCGCGCGGTGAGCAGGACGAAGCGCGGGGCGCGTGCGGCGATCGCCTGCGCGGTGGCGCGGATGTCGGGGGCGCCGCGCTCCAGGATGCGGCGCAGCACCGCGGGCTGCTCCGCCATCTCGGCCGCCATGATCCGGCCGGGCTCCTCGTTCATGGTCCCAGTCGACCAGGGTTCACGGGTGGTCGCCAGCCGTGGGTTCGGGGCCCCGATTCTGCTAGATTGGTCTATACCACTATGCGACCACCACTCTCCAGATCGGCAGGCCCAGCGTGGAAGTTGTCATCGTCCCGGACGCACGGGCAGGCGGGGAGCTCATCGCGGAGGCGATGGCCCGCCTGCTGCGCGGCAAGCCCGACGCCCTGCTCGGCGTGGCCACCGGCTCGACGCCGCTCCCCATCTACGACGCCCTGACCGCGAAGGTCCGCTCCGGCGCGGTGGACGTCTCGCGCGCCCGGATCGCCCAGCTGGACGAGTACGTCGGGCTGCCGGCCGGGCACCCCGAGTCGTACCGCTCCACGGTGCTGCGCCAGGTCGTGGAGCCCCTGGGGCTGAGCCCCGACGCCTTCATGGGTCCCGACGGCTCGGCCGAGGACGTGCAGGCGGCGTGCGAGGCGTACGACAGGGCGCTCGCCGAGGCCGGCGGGGTGGACCTCCAGATCCTCGGCATCGGCACGGACGGGCACATCGGCTTCAACGAGCCCTGCTCGTCGCTGGCGTCCCGGACCCGCATCAAGACGCTCACCGAGCAGACGCGGGCCGACAACGCCCGGTTCTTCGACGGCCGTCTCGACCAGGTGCCGCACCACGTCATCACGCAGGGCATCGGCACCATCCTGGAGGCCCGCCACCTGGTGCTGCTGGCCACCGGCGAGGGCAAGGCCGAGGCCGTCGCGCAGACCGTGGAGGGCCCGGTCGCCGCGCTCGTACCGGCGTCCGCGCTCCAGCTGCACCCGCACGCCACGGTCGTCGTGGACGAGGCCGCGGCGTCCAAGCTGAAGCTGGCCGACTACTTCCGGCACACGTACGCGAACAAGCCGTCCTGGCAGGGGTTGTAAGCCGCACACCGAACGAGAGAGAGCCGGGCGCCCCACAGCGCCCGGCT
>NZ_JABWDV010000352.1 GCF_013362995.1 Streptomyces sp. TRM64462
GTCTCCCCTGCTCGAGCGAAGCCGAGAGCTTGGGGAAGGAGCCATCGCGACTGACGACAACGCCGCAGGGGGCCCCTGCTCGAGCGGAGCCGAGAGCTTGGGGGAGTGCGTGCCAGACCCCGCGGCCCAGGCATGATCCGCCGGACACGACCTAGCCGGCCGGCGCCGCCTCCTCCGCCCACACCTGCCAGGGGCGACGCGTCACCCAGTCCTCGACGGGCCCGGGGCTCAGCGGCAGCAGCCGGGCCGCCGTACCGTCGTCCCCGGCCATCAGCAGCGGATCGTCGCCCGTCGCCATGTAGTGGTAGATCCCCGCGACACCGGCGGCGGCATCGGCGCCCAGCACCCGCGCGAGGCCCTGCTCGAACGCCCCCGGATCGAGCGGCAGATACCGTACGGAACGCCCCAGACCGCGCGCGAACGACTCGGCCAGCTCGTCGCCGGTCAGGGTGCGGGCGCCGCCGATGTCGAGGGCGCGGCCCTCGATCCCGTCGGTGGTGAGCGCCGCGTACACCGCCTCCGCCAGGTCGTCGTGGGACAGCCACGCCACGGGCGTGTGCGCGGGCAGCGGGTAGGACAGCACGCCCTCGTTGACCAGCGCCGGGCCGTTCCAGGGGCTGAACAGGTTGTCGAGGTAGACGGGCGGGCGCACGACGACCAGCGGGACGCCGCTCTCGCGCAGCAGGTCCTCGGCGAGGCGGCGCGTCTCGAACGCCGCGACGTCCGTGGCGCGGCCGGGCACGCGGGTGTTGGCGTTGTACACGAGCCGGCGGATCCCGGCGTCGCGGGCGGCGTTGGCGATGTTGCGGGCGTACGTCGTGACGCGCTTCTCGTCGTACACGAGCGGCATGGTGACGGCGGCGTGCGTGGCGCCCTCGAACAGGGCGCGCACGTCCTCGGCGCGGCCCAGGTCGCCGGACGCGCAGGCGACGCCCGGGAGCGGCGGGCGGTCCCCTTCGGGGCGGCGGGTCAGCGTCCGCACCCGGTGGTTCCGCTCGGCCAGGAGACGGGCGACGGCGCCACCCTGGAAACCGGTCGCTCCCACGACGGCGACGCGCATCGGAATGTGATCGGACATATGCCTGAAGGGCCCTTCGATAGGGTGTCTCTGCTGCCTGGACGGCACCTTTCAGGCTGGCGGCGGCGACTTTGGCCGATCAATTAACAAACCGGGGCGGGGGTTGAAGGATCGTCCATGGACACCATGCGGAACGACGGGGACGACCTCCTGAGCGAGCTGCTGAAGCCGCTGCGGCTCACCGGGGTGTTCGACAGCCGCTGGCATGTACGGGCCCCGTGGGCCATCGAGGGCGACGCCGAGCAGAGCTGCGCGGTCCTCCACTACGTCGTCGAGGGAAGCTGCTGGATCACCGGAGCCGACCAGCCGCCGCAGCTCCTGCACGCCGGTGACCTGGCCGTGTTCCCGACGGGCGTGGCGCACCGGCTCGCGGACCGGCCGGACCGGCAGGGCGTTCCGCTCAAGGCGGTGCTCCCGGAACGGCAGCCGGGCACGTCCGGCGAGATCACGATCGGCGGCGACGGGCCCGAGAGCCGGCTGCTGTGCGCGGGCCTCCACTACGACGCGAGCGCGGCGACGGGGCTGTACCAGGCCCTGCCCTGGGCGCTGGTCCTGGACCGCTCCCAGGTCGACAAGGAGCCCCTCCTCCGCGACACCCTCCGCCTCCTGGCGTCCCCTGACCGCCCGACGGGCCCGGGCGACCGCCTGATCCACCTGCGGGCCTTCGAGATGGCCCTGGTCCTGGCACTGCGCCCGCTGTTGCGCGACCTGACGGAGAACCCGTCCGTCCTCCCCGTGCTCCGCCACCCCGCGATCAGCCGCGCGATGGTCATGATCGCGACACGTTTCGCGGAGCCGTGGACCATCGAGTCACTCGCCCGCGAGGTCGGCATGTCCCGCTCGGCGTTCACGGCGGCGTTCCGCGAACTCGTCGGCGAGGCCCCCGCCCGCCACCTCACGGGCCGCCGCATGCAGGAGGCCGCCCGCCTGCTGTGCGAGACGTCCCTGCCCCAGTCGGCGGTCCCCCAACGCGTCGGCTACCAGAGCGCGGTCGGCTTCCACCTGGCGTTCCGCAAGTGGTTCGGCAAGACCCCGGGCGAATACCGCTCCCACGCGGCCAGCGCGGCGTAGGGGAGCCCGAGCCGTGTGTGCTCATCGGCAGCGGAGTCGTCTGCCACGGCTGTCGGCCACGCGCAGCACCTCGTCCAGGTGATCGGCCAGATGCTCCACGAGCCTGCGCAGGTCGCTGCGGGAGGCGGGACGGCGGCAGGCGGCGGGCGCGCGCGAGCGTGTGCGCCGCGTGGCCGAGCTGGATGGACTCGACGCCGTCGGCGTATCGGGAGACCGGCCCGCCGTCGTCGTCGGTGATCAGGATGCAGGTCTTGCCGTCGGGCCCGGACGAGGGGAGCAGACGCACCTCGGTGCCGGGTTCCAGTGGTTCCGCCACCGGTGGAGTTGAGGGAGCGTCAGTCAGCGGCGGGGATGCGGTACTGGAAGATGAACTGGTCAGCGGCCATGAGCGTTTCGCATACCTCCACCACGTGCCCTGTCGTCGTCACCGCGTTGCGCAGCAGGTGTACGACCGGTGCGCCTGGACTGAGCGCCAGCTCAGATGCTTCCGCCTTGGCTGCGGACCGGGCTTGAAGGGTCTCGACGAACTCGACGAAGGTGTGCCCGTGCTCCTCCAGTCGGGCATAGATGCCGCCGGGGCCGGGGTTCTCCGCGAAGAGTTCCGGGATGTCCTTGACCACCTGCCAGGGCAGATACGAGGTAGCCGTCTCGACCGGGGTGCCGTTGCGGAAGTAGAGGCGGCGCCGGGCGAGGACCTTGGTGCCGACCGCTACGTCGAGCCGCCCGGCG
Source organism: Streptomyces sp. TRM64462 (assembly GCF_013362995.1). GTDB lineage: Bacteria > Actinomycetota > Actinomycetes > Streptomycetales > Streptomycetaceae > Streptomyces. The sequence goes on from NZ_JABWDV010000352.1 coordinate 2,879, forward strand.
ATGTCCTCGGGGGCTTCCGCGGGGCCGATGTAGAGGACGCTCACCTTTGCCGTGGCCCCGGCCTCCTCGGATTCGGCGAGGTACGCGGCCTTGCCGCCTCGCCGGTGCGCCGCACGGAACCGGTCCGATGAGCGCAATCGCACGGGCGGCCGGTCCTTCACCATCGAGCCCTTGCCGTGCCGGGTCGCCACCAGTCCGCTGGCCCGGACCTCCACCATGGCCTTGCGGATCGTTCCGGCGGAGACGCTGTAGCGGTCCACCAGCACGGACTCGCTGGGCACCATGTCTCCGGGCTTCAGGACGCCCGCGCGGATCTGCTGAAGAATCTCGTCCGCGATCTGCAGGTACCGAGGTACGGCCTTGCCACCTCCTACGCCTGTTCCCATGCTCCTCCTCTTCCTCCTAGAGTCCTGTACATGAGTACGGGTTTTCAGCATCACAAGTCAATGCCGCTGCACTCCGTATCCGTCGCTGGGGCGGTGGTCCGGGACGACGGCAGACTGCTGGTGATCCGGCGCGCCGACAACGGCGCATGGGAACTACCGGGCGGGGTCCTCGAACTGGCGGAGACTCCGGAGGAGGGCGTCGTCCGCGAGGTCCGGGAGGAGACCGGCATCCACGTCGAGGTCGATGAGCTCACCGGCGTTTACAAGAACGTGGCCCGCGGCATCGTGGCGCTGGTCTTCCGCTGCAAGACTTCGGGCGGCACCGAGCGGATCTCCAGTGAGTCGACGGCCGTCGACTGGCTCACGCCGGAGGAGGTGGTCGAGCGCATGTCGGAGGTCTACGCGATCAGGCTCCTGGACGCCATCGACGGCCAAGGCCCCCATGTCCGAAGCCACGACGGAATCCGCCTCGTCACCACAAGCTGAGCCGGCCCTCGGAGGGCGCATCGCTCGCCGCTTCCCGGCCGCCTCGTGGCCGAGGTGCCTTGGAGCGGGGCGCCTGGGGCCGGGGTCGCCACCTGTGAGGTGGGGGCGGGTGGGCGGGACAGAGGGGCGGCGCCCGCCAGGGGTGACCGCGAGGGCGGCAGGTTGGGCGGGGGCACCACCGGCCCGGTGGGGGCGGGTGGGGGGACCTGGGCGGGGCTCATCAGGGGTGCCCGCTGGGCGGGCGCGGGGGCCCGGGGTCGCCACTGGTAGGTGGGGGCGCGTGGGTGGGAGACGTGGGCGGTGCCCGCTAGGGGGTCCCCGAGGGCGGCGGGGGGCTCGGTGGCTGGCGTGGTGTGAGGGGCTGGGGGCGTTGCATTCCAGCCGGTGTGGCCGGGAGACGACTGGCCGGTTCTTAAGGACCGCTGGACGGTCGTTCATTGCCGCAACCGGTCGGTTACGGACAGGCTCTGGTCCGGTACAGCCGTTCCGCCAGAGGAGACATGGTGACCAGGTCCGGTCAGGATTACTTGCAGTCGCTGCGCGACGGCCGCGGGATATGGCTCGACGGGGAGCGGGTCGAGGACGTCACCCTCCACCCCGCGTTCCGCAGCACCGCCGCGTCCCTCGGGCACCTGTACGACCTGGCGTACGACTCCCCGCACAGCCCCGTCCTCACCCGCGACGGCGTACACCGCGCGTACCAGGTCCCCCGCTCGTACGAGGACCTCGTCGCGCGGCGCGAGGCGTACAAGGTGTGGGCGGAGGCCGGGTTCGGGTTCCTGGGGCGGACGCCCGACTGCATGGCGAGCGCCGCCGCCGGTTTCGCCGCCGCGCCCGGCGTCCTCGCCACCGGCGCGTACGACGGCTCGACGCCCGCGCTCGCCCTGCACCGGCGGCTCGCCGAGCACGATCTGTACGCCGCTTTCACGCTGACCAACCCGCCCGCGGCCGCGCAGGACGCGGACGACGAGCGGGTGCTGCGGGTCGTCGCCGAGAAGGACGGCGGGATCGTCGTGCGCGGCGCCAAGATGATCGGCACCGCCGCCGTCTTCGCCGACGAACTGATCGTCGGCACGATCGAGCCGCTCGCACCCGAGCACACCGAGCGGGCCGTCACCTTCTCCGTGCCCGTCGCGACGCCCGGCCTCAGGCTGCTGTCGCGCGCCTCGTACGAAGGGCGCGCCCGCAGCGTCTTCGACAACCCGCTGTCCTCGCGGTTCGACGAGAACGACGCCCTCCTCGTCTGCGACGACGTGTTCGTGCCGTGGGAGAACGTCCTCACGTACCGGGACGTCGACACCACCTTCCGGCTGTGGTGGCACACCCCGGCGTTCCTCAACTTCGTCCACCAGGGCGCCACCCGCTTCTGGACCAAGATGGAGTTCCTCACCGGCATCGCCCTGCTCCTCGCCAAGTCCAACGGCACCCACCAGCTGCCGGCCGTCACCCAAGCGATCGGGCGGCTCCTCGGACGCGTCGCGCAGGCCAAGGCGTTCGTGCTGGCCGCCGAGGCCTCGTACGAGGAGGTCGACGGCGGCCGGGGCGGTGTCGCGCCCGGCAAGGACATCTCGTACGCGCAGCGCATCATGGCCGGCGAGCTCTACCCGCAGGCCCTGCAGGAGATCAAGCTGCTCGCCGGCGGCGGTCTCATCCAGCTGCCCGCGTCCGGGCAGGACCTGCTGCACCCGGAGCTCGGCCCGCTGCTGCGCCGCTACCTCGGCACGTCCGGCAGCCCCGCCGACGAGCGCGTCAAGCTGCTGAAGCTCGCCTGGGACGCGCTCGGCTCCGAGTTCGCCGGGCGGCACGAGCAGTACGAGCGCTTCTACCACGGCGCCCCGCACGTCTATCTGACGCAGCAGGCCTGGGAGGGCGACAGCGCGAGCTGCGAGGAGCTCGCCCGGGCCTGCCTCGACGGGTACGACCTCACGACGGGGCCGTCCCTGTGAGCACCCTCGCCCGCCCCGGGCCGCCGGACAGCCCGGCACCCGCGCGGCGGGGCGCGCTCGCGCTGCTCGCCTCCACCCAGCTTCTGCTGATCATGGACACGGCGATCGTCAACGTCGCCCTCCACTCGATCGGCGACGACCTCGGCGCCGGCTCCGCCGGACTCTCCTGGATCGCCAACGCCTACCTCATCGCCTTCGGCGGGCTGCTCCTCCTCGCGGGCCGCGCCGCCGATCTCCTCGGCCACCGGCGGCTGTTCACCGCCGGGCTCGGCCTCCTCGGTGCCGCCTCCGCCGCCGGGGCACTCGCCCCGTCGTCCGCCGTGCTCGTCGCGGCCCGCGCCGCCCAGGGCGTCGGCGCGGCACTGGCCGCGGCCGCCGCGTTCGCGCTGCTGCTGCTCCTCTTCCCCGACGGGCCCGGACGGCACCGCGCCCTCGGCGTGTTCGCCGCCATGGGCGGGCTCGGCGGGGTGCTGGGCACCGTACTCGGCGGGGTCCTCACCGACCTGCTCGGCTGGCGCTCCACGTTCTGGCTCAACGTCGCCCTCGCCCTGCTCCTGGCCCTGCTCGCCCTGCGGCTCCTCGACGGCGCCACCCGCCGCGCCGAACCGGGGTTCGACGTGGCCGGCGCGCTCACCGCCACCGGCGGCCTCGGCCTCGTCGCGTACGCCCTCGTCGACCGCAGCGTCGCCGCCGGGGCGGCCGGGCTCGTGCTGCTGGCCGCGTTCGCCGTCGTGGAGACACGCACCGCCCGGCCCCTCGTGCCGCCGGCCGTCCTGAAGCGCCCGGCGCTGCGCCTCGCCAACGGGCTGAGCGCGCTCGCCCAGATGGCGCTGTTCCCCATGTTCTTCCTGGTCAGCCTGTACCTGCAGAGCGTGCTCGGCCACCCGCCGCTCATCGGCGGGCTCGGGCTGCTGCCGCTTTCGCTGGTCGTCGTCGCCACCGCCCCGCAGACCGGGCGGCTCATCGCGCGGCTCGGCCTCACCAGGACCATGACGCTCGGCTTCGTCCTGCTGTGCGGCGGCACGGCGTGGCTGGCCCTCGCGCTCTCGCCCGACGGCACGTTCCTCACGACGGTCCTCGCGCCCAGCCTCGTCCTGGGCGTCGCCCTGCCCCTGGTCATGGTCACCACGAACGTGGCCGCCACGGCCGGGGCCGCGCCCGGCGAGACCGGACTCGCCTCCGGACTGGTCAACACCAGCCAGCAGTTCGGCTCCGTCCTGGGCCTCGCCGTCCTCGTGGCCGTCTCCACCGCCGTCACCGGCCCGGCGGTGACCCCACTCGCCCAGACCTCAGGCTTCCGTGCGGCGCTGCTCGTCGGCGCCGCCTTCGCGGCGGCGGCCGCCCTGCTCTCCGTACGGCTGCGCCTCCCTGCCCTGCTTCCGGCGGCAACCCCGCGCCAGGACCGGGTGGGCGACGCGCGCTGACCACCCGGACGGCCCTGCGGGCGCCCGGCGGACGACCGCCGGGCCGCCCTACGGGGGGAGCCGTCCGCGGCAGCGGCCACCGCGCCACACCTCATCCACACTTGCCCGAGAGGGGCCCTGCGTTGACCCTGTACGACCTTGTCGAGCCCGGACTCGTCGTCGGCTGCGCCGAACCGCGCTACCGGATATCCGAGATACGCGACGCCGACCCGCTCGGCGCCGACGCCCTGCTCGCCGCCATACCCGGCATGAACCGGACGGCCGACGTGCCCGCCCTGACCGTCGCCCTGCGCGCCCTCGTGCCCGACGCCGAGCAGGTCGCCCGGTGGGGCGTCGTCGAGGCGCTCGCCGCGATGCGCGACCTCGGGCTGCTGCTCGGCTCCCTCAAACGCCACGGCACCGAACCCGTCGCCGCCGTGCCCGAGGTGCTGCCCGTCCTGGAGGAGCTGGGCCGCCGCACCGACATGGTGCCCCGCGACACCGTGCACCACTACACGACCTGGAACCCGCTGGGCCGGCGCCGCCGCACGTACACGGCCACCGAGATGGAGTGCCACCTCCAGGACGCCGTACGCATGGTGTTCCCCAGCCTCGTCGCCGCGCTCGACACCTGCGCCGAAGTCGCCCGCCGCGAACCGTACGACCCCGGCTTCTCCCTCGCCCTGGACCGCACCGCACAGCACGTCCAGGCGATGGTCGACTCGATCGACTTCACCGTCGCCAACGTCACGCCCGAGTTCTTCGCCCGCACCCTGCGCCCCTACTTCGAGGAGATCGACGTCGCCGGCCGCGACTACCTCGGCCCCGCCGCCGCCCAGGTACCGCTCTGGCTGGTCGACCTGACGCTGTGGCAGAGCGACCGCTCCGACGCACGGTACGACGCGTTCCTCGACGAGTCGGTCCCGTACAGCCTGCCGAGCTGGCGGGCCTTCCACGCGGCGCACCGGGGCGGCATCTCCGCCGTGAGCAAGCTGGCGGCCGCGGTGAGCTGGGAGACCGCCCACCGGCTGCCCCCGCAGCTCACCGCGTCCGCCCTGTCCCTCGCCCGGGTGCTGCGCCTCCTGAAGACCTTCCGCGCCCGCCACCTCGGCATCGCCCGCAAGGCCTACAGCGACGACCTGCGCCTGTACGAGGCGGGCAGCGGCGGCGCCCCGGTCGCGCTGCTGCGCGCGGTCCTCGACCTGACGCGGGACAACGAGACCCTGGTCCGCCAGGGCGTCTCCGTGCCCCGTACGACAGTGGCCTGAGGGGACGGCCACATGACCGAGGACACCGGCACCCGCCCGAAGACCCCGCCGACCGGCACGGCCCCGACCGTCGCCCCAGCCGTCGCCCCGGCCCCGACCGTCGCCCCAGCCGTGGTCCCGCCCACCGACACCGCCTCCGCCGCCTCCGCCGCCTCCGCCGCCGGGCCCGACATCCTCGTCGCCGGTGGCGGCATCGCCGGGCTCACCGCCGCGCTCGCCCTGCACGCCGCCGGGTTCGGGCGGGTCACCGTCGTCGAGGCCGCGCCCGAGATCCAGCCCGTGGGCGCCGGGCTGAACCTGATGCCCAACGCCGTACGCGAACTCGACGCGCTCGGCCTCCTCGACCACCTGGAGACCGACGCCGTACGCACCCGGGAGCTGCGCTACTACCACCGCTCGGGCGGCCTCATCGCCCGCGAGGAACGCGGCCTGCGCGCCGGCTACCGCTGGCCGCAGCTCTCCGTGCACCGCGCCCACCTCCAGCGCGTACTCGCCGACGCCGTCCGCGCACGCCTCGGCCCCGGCGCCCTGGTCACGGGCGTCCGCGTCACCGGCGTCGACCAGCCCACCGGGCCCGGGTGCCGCGACGCCCGACCCCGCGTCCGTATCGAGCACCGCTGCGGCGGCACCCGCAGCAGCGCCGCCCTCGAACCCGACGTCCTCGTCGGCGCCGACGGCATCCGCTCCGCCGTACGCGCCGCCCTCCACCCCGACGAGGGCGAACCCCCCTGGAACGGCATGCTCGTCTGGCGCGGCGTGTCCCGCATGGACGCCCGGCACACCGGGTCGTTCATGTTCATCGCGGGCGACGACCGCCGCAAGGCCGTCGTCTACCCGATGACCGAGCCGTCCCTGCGCCGCCCCGACGTCCTCGTCAACTGGGCGCTCGCCATGCCCGCCGACGCCGTCGACGAACGGTTCATCGGCGACTGGAACCGGCCCGTCCCGCTGAGCCGCTTCCTGCACCACTACGAAGGCTGGGAGTTCGGCGGGGTCAGCGTCCCGGAGGTGCTGCGCGCGGCCGACGGCGCGTACGAATACCCCATGGTGGACCGCGACCCGCTGCCCCGCTGGACGTACGGCCGCACCACCCTCATCGGCGACGCCGCCCACGCCATGTACCCCATCGGCTCCAACGGCGCCACCCAGTCGATCGTCGACGCCCGCGCCCTCGCCCACGCCCTGGCCGGCCACGCCGACCCGGGCGAGGCCCTCACCGCGTACGAGGCGGAGCGCCGCCCCGCCATGACCGAGCTCCAGGCCGCCAACCGGCGCCTCGGGCCCGAAGTCGTCATCAACCTCGCCCACCAGCGGGCCCCCGGCGGCTTCACCGACATCGACGAGGTCATCCCGCCCGACGAGCGCCGCGCCATCGCCGCCCGCTACGCCGCGACCGGCGCGTTCGACCCGGGCACGGTGAACCAGGGATCCCCGTACGACGTCGAACGGGTCCGCGCCCTCCCCTGAGCGCGGTCCGCGCGCTCCCCTGAGTGCGCCCCCGGTGCCACGCGCGCCGTGCGCCATGGCCGCGCGCGGCGCCGTGGCACTACCGTCGGAGCAGGACGGCGGACGCATACCGTGGTGCGTCCGCCACTGTACGTATCTCCCCTGCGAAGGTGGAACACGTGAAGGCCATCCGTCGATTCACCGTCCGCCCCGTCCTGCCCGACCCCCTCCAACCCCTCAGCGACCTCGCGCGCAACCTGCGCTGGTCCTGGCACGCCGAGACCCGTGAGCTGTTCCAGGCCGTCGACCCCGAGGGGTGGCGCACGGCCGGGGGCGACCCCGTGCGGCTCCTCGGCTCCGTCTCCGCCGCGCGGCTCGGCGAGCTCGCCAAGGACCGCCGCTTCCTGCGCCGCCTGACCGCGGCCGCCGACGACCTGGACGACTACCTGCGCGGCCGCCGCTGGTACCAGAACCAGGATCAGAACCAGCACCAGGGCGGGTCCGCCGAAGCGGGTACCGGACTGCCCGCCGCCATCGCCTACTTCTCGCCCGAGTTCGGCATCACCGCCGCCCTGCCCCAGTACTCCGGCGGCCTCGGCATCCTCGCCGGCGACCACCTCAAGGCCGCCTCCGACCTGGGCGTCCCGCTCATCGGCGTGGGACTGCTCTACCGCCACGGCTACTTCCGCCAGTCCCTGTCCCGCGACGGCTGGCAGCAGGAGCACTACCCGCTCCTCGACCCCAACGAGCTGCCGCTCACCCTGCTGCGCCGCGGCGACGGCAGCCCCGTACGGATCTCCCTCGCCCTGCCCGGCGGCCGCGCCCTGCACGCCCACGTCCGCGTCGCCCAGGTCGGCCGCGTCCCGCTGCTCCTCCTCGACTCGGACGTCGAGGAGAACGGCCCCGGCGAACGCGACGTCACCGACCGGCTGTACGGCGGCGGCAGCGAGCACCGGCTGCTCCAGGAGATGCTCCTGGGGATAGGAGGTGTGCGGGCCGTCCGGGCGTACTGCGCCCTCACCGGCCACCCCGACCCGGAGGTGTTCCACACCAACGAGGGCCACGCCGGGTTCCTCGGCCTGGAACGCATCAGCGAGCTGGCCGGCCAGGGCGTCGACTTCGACGCCGCACTCGAAGCCGTACGCGCCGGTACGGTCTTCACGACCCACACCCCCGTCCCCGCCGGCATCGACCGCTTCGACCGCGACCTCGTCGCCCGCCACTTCGGCCCGTCCGCCGAACTGCCCTCCGTCGACGTCGGCCGCATCCTCCAGCTCGGCCGCGAGACATACCCCGGCGGCGAGCCGGGCCTCTTCAACATGGCCGTCATGGGCCTGCGCCTCGCCCAGCGCGCCAACGGCGTGTCCACGCTGCACGGCGCCGTCAGCCGCTCCATGTTCGCCGGGCTGTGGCCGGGCTTCGACGCCGACGAGGTGCCGATCACCTCCATCACCAACGGCGTCCACGCCCCCACCTGGGTGGCGCCCGAGGTGTTCCGGCTCGGCGCCCGCCAGATCGGCGACCGGCGCGCCGAGGACGCCCTCAGCGTCGGCGGCTCCGAGCGCTGGGACGCCGTCGCCGGCATCGACGACACGGCCGTCTGGGAGTGCCGCCGCGAACTGCGCGAACAGCTCGTCACGGAGGTGCGCACCCGGCTGCGCGCCTCCTGGCGGGAGCGCGGCGCCGGCGCGGCCGAACTGGGCTGGATCGACGGGGTACTCGACCCGGACATCCTCACCATCGGCTTCGCGCGCCGCGTCCCCTCGTACAAGCGGCTCACGCTGATGCTCCGCGACCGCGACCGGCTGCGCGAGCTGCTGCTGCACCCGGAGCGGCCGGTGCAGATCGTCGTCGCGGGCAAGGCCCACCCGGCGGACGACGGCGGCAAGCGGCTGGTGCGGGAGATGGTTCGGTTCGCGGACGACCCGCGCGTACGCCACCGCATCGTCTTCCTGCCCGACTACGGCATGGCCATGGCGCAGAAGCTGTACCCCGGCTGCGACGTGTGGCTGAACAACCCGCTGCGCCCCCTGGAGGCCTGCGGCACCAGCGGCATGAAGGCCGCGCTCAACGGCTGCCTCAATCTGTCCGTACGGGACGGCTGGTGGGACGAGTGGTACGACCCGGACTTCGGCTGGGCGATCCCGACGGCCGACGGCCCGACGACGGACGAGGACCGGCGCGACGAGCTGGAGGCGAACGCGCTGTACGAGCTGATCGAGCAGCGCGTCGCGCCGCGCTTCTACGACCGGGGCGCCAACGGGCTGCCGGAGCGGTGGATCGAGATGGTCCGCCGCACGATCACTTCCCTCGGCCCGAAGGTGGTCGCGGGGCGGATGGTCCGCGAGTACGTGGAGCGCCTCTACGCCCCGGCGGCGCTCGCGCACCGCGCCCTGGACCTGGACGCGGCGCGGGAGCTGGCCGGGTGGAAGACGAGGGTCCGCACGGCCTGGCCGGGCGTCGCGGTGGACCACGTGGAGGTCGACGAGGCCAGTGACGTGGCCGAACTGGGCTCCACTCTCGCCCTGCGGGTCCGGGTCACGCTCGGCGACCTGACGCCGGACGACGTGGAGGTCCAGGCGGTCGCGGGCCGGGTGAACACCCACGACTCCCTGACCGACGCCCGTACGTTCCCGCTGAAGCCGGCGGGCGGCGGCAGCGGCCCGGACCAGCAGGGCCGCTGGGTGTACGAGGGCCCGCTGAGCCTGGACCGCACGGGCCCGTTCGGCTACACGGTCCGCGTCCTGCCCGCGCACCGCCTCCTCGCGGCGGGCGCGGACCTCGGCCTGGTGGCCCTGCCGACGGAGACGGCGGGTGAGCGGGCGGGCGTCCTGCTGCGCTGAGGCGCCCCGACGCGGTGCGGCTCGTCGCCCTCTCCCCACGCGGAGGGCGACGCGCCGCGCACCAGCCTCCCGCCCGTCCCGGCACCCGGACATCGCCCGGGGGCGGGAGGCGCCTAGCCCGTCCGGCGGAGAGGTCACCCGCCGGATACCGTCCCCGCGAACGACCGACCGCCCGGGGGAGAACCCCCGGGCGGTCGCGTGCTGTGTGCTGTCTGTCGGGCCGTGCCGAGTCCCGTAAACCCGCCTCCGTGCTTACGGGCGTTTCCCGTTTACGGGAAGGTCAGCTTGACGCTGTTGATGTAGCCGGTGTCGTAGCGGGCCGTGTCCTGGACGCGGAGCTGCCAGGTGCCGTTGGCGGTCTCGCTGGACGCGTCGACGGTGTAGGTCTCCTGGACGTTGTCGGCGGAGTCGCTGCCGCTGGCGTTCTTCAGGCGGTAGGCGCTGCCGTCGGGGGCGATGAGGTCGATGACGAGGTCACCGCGCCAGGTGTGGACGATGTCGACGCCGACCTTGAGGGTCGAGGGCGCGTTGCCGGTGACGCCGGTGACGGCGACGGGCGAGGACGCGGTGCCCAGGTCGGGGATGTTCACGTCCGTACCGTTCTCGAACACCGTACCGCCGGGCTCCCCGGGGTCGCCGGGGCGGGAGCCGACGTTGACGCCGGCCCAGGCGTGCTCGACGGCCTTCACCTCGGCGCTGTCCGCGCCGTACAGCTCGGCGGCGACGGCGACCGTGCCGGCGCGGGCGCCCGCGTAGTTGGTGGTGCTGGTGAACTTGGTGGTGAGCGCCTTGAACCAGATCAGCGAGGCCTTGTCGCGGCCGATGCCGGTGACGGGCAGCCCGTCGGAGGTCGGCGAGTCGTAGCTGACGCCGTTGATGGTCTTGGCGCCGCTGCCCTCGGACAGCAGGTAGTACCAGTGGTTCGCGGGCCCGGACGAGTAGTGGACGTCGATGCCGCCGATGCCGGAGTACCAGTAGTCCTTGGAGTTGCCGTCCTTGCTCGGCTTGTCCATGTAGCGCAGCGGGGTGCCGTTGCCGCGGATGTCGATCTTCTCGCCGACGAGGTAGTCGCCCACGTCCTTGGAGTTGTTGGCGTAGAACTCCACGGCGGCGGCGAAGATGTCGGAGGTCGCCTCGTTGAGGCCGCCGGACTCGCCGCTGTAGCGCAGGCCGGCGGTGTTGGACGTGAGCCCGTGGGTCATCTCGTGGGCGGCCACGTCGATGGAGGTCAGCGGCTTGGCGTTGTTGGCGCCGTCGCCGTAGGTCATGCAGAAGCAGCTGTCGGACCAGAAGGCGTTGACGTAGTTGTTGCCGTAGTGGACGCGCGAGTAGGGCGCGACGCCGTCACCGCGTACACCGCTGCGGCCGTGGACGTTCTTGTAGTAGTCCCAGGTGAGGGCGGCGCCGTAGTGGGCGTCGGCGCCGGCGGTCTCCATGTTCTGGGGGGTGCCGTCGCCCCAGATGTCGTCGGAGCCGGAGAAGAGGGTGCCGGTGCCGGAGGTGCCGCGGTTGAGGTTGTACGTGCGGTGGTTGCCGCGCGCGGAGTCGGTGAGCGTGTACGAGGAGCCCGACTGGCTGGTCCCGAGGGAGACCTGGCCGGAGTACTGGGTGTTGCCCGTGCCGTTGTGGACGGCCTGCCACTCGTACAGCTTGGCGCCGGTGCGGGCGTCGGTGACGACGTGCAGCTCGTTGGGCGTGCCGTCGTGCTGGAGTCCGCCGACGACGGTCTCGTACGCGAGGACGGGCTTGCCGTCCGCTATCCACACGACCTTGCGGGGCGCGCGCTCGGCCTTGGTGGCCTTGGAGCCCTCGGCCTTGGCGGCGGTGAGCGCCTGCTTCTCGGCGGCGGCGGGCGCGAGCCGCGCGCCGGTGTCGACGCTCTTCAGCTCCGCGCGGGACGCCTTGGCGACGCTCCGGGTCGCGCCGGCCTTCGCCTCGGTGACGACGAGGTCGCCGCCGAGCACCGGCAGGCCCGCGTAGGTCCGCTCGTAGCGGGTGTGCGTGGTGCCGTCCCGGTCCTGGGCGACGTCGCGGACGACGAGCTTCTCCTGGGCGCCGAGCCCGAGTTCCTTCGCGGTCTCCGCCTTGGACGCGTCGGCCGCGCGGATGAGCGCGGCGCGCTGGGCGGGGGACAGGTCGGCGGGCAGCGCTCCGGGGTCGGCCTGACCGGCGGCCTGGGCGCGGGGGGCGGCGGTTCCCCAGCTTCCGCTGGCCGTGGCGGCCCCGGACTGGACACTCACGGCGAGCATGGCGGCTGCGGCGACGAGAGCACCGGTGGCGGTCGCGCGACGGGTTGGCGTGGATCTCACGCGGACTCCTTTTGCGAGGGGGGTACCGAGGGCTGGGTGTGCCCCCGGGCGGTGCAAACAGAGCTGGCGGAGCAACGTGCGCAGAACGGGGGAAGAGTGGCACCGGACACAGCCGCCTGTCAGGACCGCGTCAAAAACTTGGCCAGAATTCGTCCGTTGCCTGAAATGCCATGTCCGTTAACCGGACATCAACCACCCGTTACCCGGCACCGCAGCTCGCCCCGCCCCCCGATAACCCGGTGCCTGCCCCGGGTGCACCCGGGTACGTTGCGGGTGTGACCAGCACGAACGCCGCACCCACCACGACCCTTTGGCGCCCCACCGGCCCCGAGGAGCTGGAGCTCGTCCGCGCGCTGGACTGGCGGGCATGGCCGCCCCGCTTGCCGGAGCAGCCGATCTTCTACCCGGTCCTCAACGAGGACTACGCCATCCGCATAGCCCGCGACTGGAACGTGAAGCACGACGGCGCGGGCTACGTGACCCGCTTCGAGATCGACACGGCCTTCGTCGCCCGGTATCCGGTGCGGCAGGCCGGCGGTGAGACGATCCTCGAACTGTGGGTCCCGGCGGAGGAGCTGGACGCGTTCAACGCCCATATCGCCGGCCGTATCGAGGTCACCCACACGTTCCCCTGACGGGCGCCGCCGTCGGCCGAGGCGGCGTGCGGCCGCCCGCCGCGCGGAAGATCGCCGCACCGTCTGTGCGGGCACTCCCCTCTGTCATAATTACAGCCTTTCCGCGGTGTATGTGAGGGCGAGGATGGAATGCCGGAACTTCCCGAGGCGTTCAGGTGCCTGGCGACGGCCCAGAAACCAGCGAAAGGGGTCTCGGCCTACACCCGGTTCGTCAATCGTCCGGCCGGCCGCGTGCTGGCCGCCGTGGCCTATCGGAACGGATTCACGCCGAATCAGGTGACCGTACTCAGTGCCCTGTTCACCTTCCCGGCGCTCCTCGCCGTCGCGCTGCTGCCGCCCGGGCCCGTGATGGCCGTCTGTGTGTTCGCGGCCCTGGTGCGTCTACGACAACGAGAACCCTCCGCCCGAGGGTCACCTGCTCGACTTCTCGTTCAGTGAGGGCAGCACGTTCGACGCCGACGCCGTCCTCGTCAAGGGCGGGCCGAACACGAACCTCTACGACTACAGGCCGCTGGGCGGCATCGCGGCCGACGAGGAGCTCCACGCCCCGCTCAACCCGGAGAACGACCAGCTCTACGACATCAGCCACATCTCGTTCTGCCTCGGCGAGGCCGACTACGTGCCTCCGAACAACGGGGCGTAACCGCACCGTGGAAGCGTGAAGTGGAGGCCCGGGACGCCCCGGGCCTCCACTTGTGAGCCTCTCAGCCCGGGAGGTCCCCGGCCTGCACGGCCCCTACGAAGGACGCCCACGCGTCACGCCCGAAGGCGACGACGGGGCCGTCGGGGGCCTTGCTGTCACGGACGGGGACGAGACCGGGGATAGCGGGGGCCACCTCGATGCAGTCGCCCCCGTCGTCCCCGCTGTAGCTGCTCTTGATCCAGTCCATTGCGGCCGTACCCCTTCATTACGTCTCTGATCAGAGCCGCTGATCCCTGACCGGACAGGACGTCGGCCCTGAGCACATCATAGGCACGGCTGTGGCGGGCGTAGAGGGCCGGATCGTCTTGGAAATGGCCCCTGTTGAGAGACTCCGAGTACACGCAGTCCGGCTCGCCCGGCAGCGTGATGAGGGACATCGACGTCTTGGGTCGGGCTCCGGGGCGGTCGGCGGGAGCGATCTGGACCCTGACGTTGGGCCGCTCACCGACCTCCAGCAGGTGCGCGCACTGGCGGCGCATGACGTCGGGGCTCCCCACGAGGTTCCGCAGGCAGGCCTCCTCCAGCACGGCGATGAGGAGCGGGCCGCCGGGAGCGAGGAAGCGAGTCTGTCGGCTCAGCCGGGCCCTGACGCGTTCTTCGACCTCCTCTGGGTCTGGGATACGCAGAGAGAACAGCGACCACATGTACTCCTCGGTCTGCAACAGGCCGGGAATCCGGTGCGTTTCGTACAGCCGGATCGCGTCCGCCCTCGCGTCCATGTCGGCACGTCGCTTGAACCAGTCCGGGTGCTCGACGTCGGGGTACCAGTCGACCTTCGCCCAGATGTGGGGCAGCACCCCGCCGGTCCCGAGAAGTTGGTCGCACTTCTCCGCGAACGTGTCCTGCGGCACCCGCGTGCCCGCCTCCACGCGCGCGACTTGCGAGCGGTCGCACGGGATCTGGCGGGCGAGTGCCGCCTGCGTGAGGCCGGCTGCCTCGCGGTAGTGCTTCAGGACCTCCCCGAACAGCGCCGCCGTGGTGATCGGAGCCGTTTCTTCTCGCGCGTTGCGTTGGGCCACCGTGTCCCCCTCCGTGACAGTCGATCAGTGTCACGCGCTCAGCATTGAGATACGTCGCTGCGATCAGCAACGCTTGCTCCACCCACGGTAATTACGCGCTCCCGGTCGCGGGAGTGGCCGCCACGTACGGAGCAGCGATGGGACAACAGCTCGAATCGGGAACTCTTGTCTACGACCCGGAGGTCGGCCGGGTGGGGGAGTACCGGGCCGCCACCGGCCCGTACGCGCTGCTGCGGCCGCTGGGCGGTGGCCGGGAGTGGGAGGCCGATCCGGCGCGCATCCGCCCGGCGACGCCGACCGAGCGGCTCAGCGCCGGGGTGCGGGCGGCGAACGGGCGGACGGTCGTCAACGACCCGGACCGGCCGCCGTCCCCGGTGCTGGGCTGCCTGGCGTGCCTGGAACTGGCCTCGCTGCGGGCGGACGCCCGTATCCGGCACGACGCCAGCGCGGCGACCGACGCGAACGTACTGCTCCGCCGCCACCTGTCCGCGGAGCACGAGTAAAGTCCCCGCCATGTCCGTCGCCCGTTCCGCCGCCCTGTTCGCCGTCGCCGCCCTGTTCGAGATCGGTGGCGCCTGGCTGGTGTGGCAGGGCATGCGCGAGGACCGGGGGTGGATCTGGGCGGGCGCGGGCGTTCTGGCCCTGGGGGCGTACGGGTTCGTCGCCACGTTCCAGTCCGACCCGCACTTCGGGCGGATCCTCGCGGCATACGGCGGGGTCTTCGTGGCCGGTTCGCTGGTGTGGGGCGTGGTCATGGACGGGTTCCGGCCGGACCGCTGGGACGTGACGGGCGCGCTGGTCTGCCTGGCCGGGGTCGCCGTCATCATGTACGCGCCGCGCGGCCACTGATGGAGCTGGTACCCCGTCCCCGCTGACGTACCGATCCGATCAGTAGTACCGTTCTGGTCGGTATAACCGTAGCGTCGTGACAGGAGACCGCCATGCCGGCAGTCGGAGAGACCGAGAGGGCCCCCAACGTCGCCAAGTCCGTATGGGACGCGGCCGGGGAGCGGGCGAGGAGCGAAGGGCTGCCCCTTATCTGGATCATGAGCCGCAGCCTCACGGAGTACGCCGCTGGAACCCTCCCCCTGCCCCGCACCGTCACGCGCGCCGAGGCGGGCAACAGGCGCGGCCGGAGCGTTTTCGCCATGGATGCCGTGTGGAACGCGGCGGACACTCGGCGCCGGGCGGACAACGTGCGGTCCATGTCGGCCCTCTGCGAGATCCTGCTCGACGCCTACGCCCGGCAGGAGATCCATCCGTACGCCCGCATGGTCACCACCGCCCAGCGTGATGCGCTTGCCCCGGAACGCGCGTCGGGCAGCCCCGAGGGCGCCACGCCCGCGTCCGTAGCCGCCTGACCCGCGACCGCCCCGAAAGGACCGCTCAGCCATGACCACTGCCACTGCCGGATCGGGGGCCGTCCCCCCCATGCCCGAACGCAGCCCCAAGGCACTGCGCGCGGCCATCGCCCAGCACGCGCCGAAACTCCTCGTCGACTTCGACCGGCACTGGCGCCGTGACATCGCCGACGCGTACGACCTCGCTCCCGTCCCCGCGTTCATGGCCCGGTGGTGGGGTGAGTACGCCCTCGCCCGTAACCCTCAGCTCGAAGCCGAGGTCCACCGCTTGGAGGACGAAGCCGCCCGCGCGTCCGACTATGCCCGCGCGAAGGCCCTCATCGAAGAGGCGGGCCGCATCCGCCGCGCGGCAGCGAAGGCGGAACCCGGCCAGTGACCAGCGAGTTCATGGGACCGCCCTGGCAAGCCGACTGGACCAAGGAGGCCGAGGAGGCCCGCAACGCCCTCCCCGGGGCGGCCCGCGCCCTGGTCGACGCCGCCCGAGCCGAACTCGTCACCGCGAGCGACCCCTATTTCAGAGGCATCGACGCTGACCGGGACCTGCCGTCCGGAATGGCCGTCGAACCCGTCCAGTCCACCCGCCCCGGCGGCGAGCACGTCATCTACTTCGATCACGGGCGCGGATGGCTCAGGTACCACTTCGTACTCCGCACCGCCGATCCCCAGATCGTGATCGACGAGTGCTTCTGGCAGTAGGCTCAGGCCCCGCACGTGCAGTCGCGGCCGACCGGGACCGGTCGTGGGCCCAGGCCCGGTGGAGTCAGCCCGCCAGGCTCTCACGCCACGCCCGGTGCAGGCCCGCGAAGCGGCCCTCGCCCGTGATGAGTTCGGACGGCGGGCCGTCCTCCACGATCCGGCCGCCCTCCATCACCAGCACCCGGTCCGCGATCTCCACCGTCGACAGCCGGTGCGCGATCACCACCGCCGTACGGCCGTGCAGCACCGTGTCCATCGCGCGCTGCACCGCACGCTCGCCCGGGATGTCCAGCGAGCTCGTCGCCTCGTCCAGGATCAGCACCCCCGGGTCCGCGAGCAGCGCCCGCGCGAACGCGACGAGCTGGCGCTGGCCCGCCGAGATACGGCCGCCCCGCTTCCGCACGTCCGTGTCGTAGCCGTCCGGCAGCGCCGCGATGAAGTCGTGCGCGCCGATCACCTTCGCCGCGTGCTCGATCTCCTCACGCGTCGCGCCCGGGCGGCCGATCGCGATGTTCTCCGCGACCGTCCCCGAGAACAGGAACGCCTCCTGCGTCACCATCACCACACCGCGCCGCAGCTCAGGCACCGGCAGCTCCCGCAGGTCGACGCCGTCGAGGAGGATCCGGCCCTCGGTCGGGTCGTAGAAGCGGGCCAGCAGCTTCGCGAGCGTCGACTTGCCGGCGCCCGTCGAACCGACCACCGCCACCGTCTGGCCCGCCGGGACCCTCAGACCGAACCGCGGCAGCACCTCGCCGCCCGTGCGGTACGCGAACCGGACATCCTCGAACACGACCTCGCGCCCCGGCGCGCCCTCCGGGCGTGCGGGCAGCTCCCGCGCCACGCCCGGCGCGGGCTCCGGCACCGTCGGGCTCTGGGCCAGCAGCCCGGCGATCTTCTCCAGGGAGGCCGCCGCCGACTCGTACGCGTTGAGGAACATCGCCAGCCGGTCGATCGGGTCGTACAGCCGCCGCACGTACAGCACCGCCGCCGCCAGCACACCCAGCGCCAGCGTGCCGTCCGCCACCCGGTACGCCCCCCACAGCACCATCCCGGCCACCGCCGTGTTCGCCACGAGGCGCGAGCCCATCACATAGCGGGCCATCTCCAGGATCGCGTCCCCGTTGCGCCGCATGTGGTGGTGGTTCAGCTCGTCGAACACCGCCTCGTTGGCACGCTCCCGCCGGAACGCCCGGACCGGCCGGATCCCGTTCATCGTCTCCGCGAACTTCACGATCACCGACGCGATGGCGGTGGAGCGCGCGCTGAACGCCACCGCCGCGCGGCGCCTGTACAGCCGTACGAGGAAGTACAGGGGGACGAAGGACGCCACGGCCACCGCGCCGATGCCGAGGTCCAGCCACAGCAGGAGCAGCCCGATGCAGACGAACGACAGGAACACGTTGACCAGTTCCTGGAGGCCCTCGCTCAGAAGCTGCCGCAGCGACTCCACGTCCGTCGTCGACCGCGAGATGATCCTGCCGGACGTGTACCGCTCGTGGAAGTCCACGCTGAGCGCCTGCGCGTGCCGGAAGATCCTGCCCCGCAGGTCCAGCAGCACGTCCTGGTTGACCCGCGCCGACGCCCGGATGAAGCCGTACTGGAACAGCCCGGCCCCCACCGCGCACAGCGCGTACCCGCCCGCCACCGCGGCCACCGGCCCGTGGTCGCCCTGGCGCAGCGCCGGTACGGCACGGTCGATGGCGTACGCGACGAGCAGCGGCCCCGCCTGGACGGCCGCCTGCTGGAGCAACAGCAGCAGCGCCGCCAGGGCCACCCACGCCCGCCGGGGCGCCAGCAGCGACCGCAGCAGCGCCCCCGTCGCACCCTTCGGCGCGGGCAACGCGTCCCGGTCGAAGGGGTCGTCGGCGGATGAGTCGTCGGCGGAGGGGGCGTGGTCGGACACGTCAGTGTCGGACGCGTCCTCGTCGGGCCGGTTCCGCCGGCCGTCCAGGGCTTCGCCGGGCGGACCGGGCGCCTGCCGGTCCGCCCGCTC
This sequence comes from Streptomyces sp. TRM64462, assembly GCF_013362995.1. GTDB lineage: Bacteria > Actinomycetota > Actinomycetes > Streptomycetales > Streptomycetaceae > Streptomyces. Next base: position 21,373 of record NZ_JABWDV010000352.1, read on the forward strand.
GCGCTCCCCTTCGCCCTCCTGCTCCGGTTCCCGGACCTGCGTCGTCATCGCTCCCCGTCCCGTCGTGCCTCGGCCGCCGCGCCCGACATCAGCCAGGCGTACTCCGCACTCGTCCGCAGCAGCTCGTGGTGCGTGCCCACCGCCGCGATCCTGCCCTCCGACAGCAGCGCGACCCGGTCGGCCAGGAGCACCGTCGACGGGCGGTGCGCCACCACGAGCGCCGTCGTGTCGCGCAGCACCTCCCGCAGCGCCGCCTCCACCAGCGCCTCCGTGTGGACGTCCAGCGCCGACAGCGGATCGTCCAGGACCAGGAACCGGGGCCGCCCCACCACCGCGCGGGCCAGCGCGAGCCGCTGCCGCTGGCCGCCCGACAGGCTCAGGCCCTGCTCGCCCACCTGCGTGCCCGCGCCGCCCGGCAGGTCCGCCACGAACCCGGCCTGCGCCACGTCCAGCGCGCGGCGCAGCTCCGGGTCGCCCGCGTCCGGCGCGGCGCCCATGAGGACGTTCTCGCGGACGCTCGCCGAGAAAAGCGTCGGCTCCTCGAAGGCCACCGCCACCAGGGACCGCAGCCGCTCCCTGGGCATGGCCGTGATGTCCTCGCCGTCCAGCAGGATGCGCCCGGCCGTCAGCTCGTGCAGCCGCGGCACCAGGGCCGTGAGCGTGGTCTTGCCGGAGCCGGTCGCGCCCACCAGTGCCAGCGTCTCGCCCGGCCGTACGCGCAGATCGACACCGCGCAGCACCGGCGGGGCGTCCGCCGGCGCGTCCGGGTAGCGGAACGACACGTTCTCGAAGACCACCCCGCCCCGGGACCCGGCGGCGGAAGCGGGTACGGCAGCGGAAGCGGGTGCCGCGGCGGGCCGCCCCGGCTCCTCCTCGGCCTCGTCCATCACCTCGAAGTACCGCTCCGTCGCCGTCGCCGCCTCCTGGCTCATCGCCAGCAGGAACCCGATCGACTCCACCGGCCACCGCAGCGCCAGCGCCGTCGAGAGGAACGCCACCAGCGTGCCCGCCGACAGCGTGCCGTCCGCCACCTGCAGCGTCCCCAGCACCAGCGCCGCGCCGACCGCCAGCTCCGGCACGATCGTGATGAACGCCCAGACGGACGCCAGCAGCCGCGCCTTGCGCAGCTCCGTACCGCGCAGCCGCCCGGCCGTCAGCGCGAACGCCCGCGCCTGGCTGCGGTGCCGCCCGAAGCCCTTGACGACCCGGATGCCGAGCACGCTCTCCTCGACCACCGTCGTCAGATCGCCGACCTGGTCCTGCGCCCGCCGCGCCACCTTCGAATACCTCGTCTCGAACACCGAGCAGCCCACGATCAGCGGCACCACCGGCACCAGCAGCACCAGCCCCAGCGTCCAGTCCTGCGCCAGCAGCACCACGAAACCCGCCAGCACCGTCACCGCGTTGACGAACAGGAACGTCAGCGGGAACACGATGAACATGCGCAGCAGCGACAGGTCCGTCGTCGCCCGGGACAGCAGCTGCCCCGACGCCCACCGGTCGTGGAACGCCACCGGCAGCCGCTGCAGCCGCCGGTACAGGTCCCCGCGCAGCGCGGCCTCCACCCCCGTGGAAGGCCGCGCCACGAGCCAGCGCCGCAGCCCGAACAGCACCGCCTCCGCGACACCGAGGCCCAGCACCGCCAGCGCGCCCAGCCACACCCCGCCCGGGTCGCGCTCGGCGACCGGGCCGTCCACCATCCACTTCAGGACCAGCGGAATGACCAGGCTCAGGCACGACGCCACGACCGCGACGAACGCCGCCGTGAAGTACCGCGCGCGCATGGGCCGCAGATACGGCCACAGGCGCAGCAGCGACCGCACGACGGAGCGCTTCACAGGGGCCGGGGCCGGGTCCGGGGCCGAGGCAGGGGCTGGGGGCGGGGGCGGCGTCGGGGGCGGGGTCGGATCCTTGTCAGGCGCGGGGTCTTCCGGTAGCGGCAGCATCAGTGGCGAGCCTACGGTTCGCCACTGACAACGCTCATGTGCTTTTACGCCGACCGGTCACGCACCCCGCCGGCGACCATCCGGCGCCCCGTCGCGCGCCCCGTCGCGCGCCGTACGCGCCGGTCAGCCGTTCGGCCGAACCCGCCACAGCAGCGCCGACCGCCCCGTCACCGGCACCCGCTCGCCGCCCCGGCACACCACGCCCGGCGCCTCCTCCTGCTCCTCCCGCGCGGTGTCCACCAGCAGCTCGTACGCCTCCGCCCACGGCGGCCCCGGCAGCCGCTGCTCCACATCCTCGTGGCCCGCGTGCAGCACCACCAGGAAGCTGTCGTCCGTGACCGGCTCGCCCCGCGCGTCCCGCCCCGGGATGTCCCGCCCCGACAGGTAGAACGCGATCGTCGCCGTCGGCGCGTACCAGTCGCCCTCCGTCATCTCGGCGCCGTCCGCCGTGAACCACGCCAGGTCCCGCAGCCCGTCCGCGCCCTGCGGCCGGCCCGAGAAGAACGCCTTCCGCCGCAGCACCGGGTGCGTGTGCCGCAGCCTCAGCAGCCGCCGGGTCAGGGCCAGCAGCTCCGCCGCCCACGGCTCGTCGCGCAGCGACCAGTCGACCCAGCCGATCTCGTTGTCCTGGCAGTACGCGTTGTTGTTGCCGCCCTGCGTACGGCCCATCTCGTCCCCGGCCACCAGCATGGGCACGCCCGTGGACAGCAGCAGCGTCGTCAGCACGTTCCGCATCTGACGGCGGCGCAGCGCGTTGACCGCCGCGTCGTCCGTCTCGCCCTCGGCGCCGCAGTTCCAGGACCGGTTGTCGTTCGTGCCGTCCCGGTTGTCCTCGCCGTTCGCCTCGTTGTGCTTCCGTTCGTACGACACGAGGTCGCGCAGCGTGAAGCCGTCGTGCGCCGTGACGAAGTTGACCGAGGCGTACGGGCGCCGCCCGCCCCACGCGTACAGGTCGCTCGACCCGGACAGCCGGTAGCCCAGGTCCCGTACGTCGGGCAGCGCGCCCCGCCAGAAGTCCCGTACGGCGTCCCGGTAGCGGTCGTTCCACTCGGTCCACAGCGGCGGGAACGCGCCCACCTGGTAGCCGCCGTTGCCGACGTCCCACGGTTCGGCGATCAGCTTCACGCGCCGCAGCACCGGGTCCTGGGCGATGACCGCCAGAAAGGGCGACAGCATGTCGACGTCGTGCATCGAACGGGCGAGCGCCGCCGCCAGGTCGAAGCGGAAGCCGTCGACGCCCATCTCGGTCACCCAGTAGCGCAGCGAGTCCGTGATGAGCCGCAGCACCTGCGGCTGCACGACGTGCAGGGTGTTGCCGCAGCCCGTGTAGTCGGCGTACCGGCGGGCGTCGGACTGGAGCCGGTAGTAGCCGCGGTTGTCGATGCCGCGCAGCGACAGCATCGGGCCCAGCTCGCTCGCCTCCGCCGTGTGGTTGTAGACCACGTCGAGGATCACCTCGATCCCGGCGGCGTGCAGCGCCCGCACCATCCGCTTGAACTCCCCGACCTGCTCCCCGCCCGTCCCCGACGCGCTGTACGCGGCGTGCGGCGCGAAGTAGCCGATGGAGTTGTAGCCCCAGTAGTTGCGCAGCCCGCGCCGCAGCAGATGGTCCTCGTGCGCGAACTGGTGTACAGGCAGCAGCTCGACGGCCGTCACCCCGAGCCGTACGAGGTGCTCGACCGCCGCCGGGTGCGCCAGCCCGGCGTACGTGCCGCGCAGCTCCTCCGGGACGCCCGGGTGCCGCCGCGTGAAGCCCTTCACGTGCAGTTCGTAGATGACCGAGTCGGCCCAGGGCGTCTTGGGCCTGCGGTCGTCCGCCCAGTCGTCGTCATCGTGGACGACCACACCCTTGGGGACGTACGGAGCGGAGTCCCGTTCGTCGCGGACGGTGTCGGCGACGTGCTGGTCGGGCCAGTCGCGTACGTGGCCGTACACCTCCGCCGGAAGGGTGAAGTCGCCGTCGACCGCGCGCGCGTACGGGTCCAGGAGCAGCTTCGCCGGGTTCCAGCGGGCGCCCGTCCACGGGTCCCAGCGGCCGTGCACCCGGTAGCCGTACCGCTGCCCGGGGCGGACGCCGGGCACGAAGCCGTGCCAGATCTCGTGCGTCAGTTCGGTCAGCGGGACGCGGGTCTCGGTGCCGTCCGGCGCGAACAGGCACACCTCGACGGCCTCGGCCCCGCCGGCCCACAGCGCGAAGTTCGTCCCCGCGACCCCGTCGGGCCCGGTACGGAACCGGGCCCCCAGCGGTGTGGGCGCCCCCGGCCACGCGGGCGGCACGGCCGGGTCGCCGCCCGGGACCCGCCGTAACCCGTTCGAGCCCGCGCGGCGGCGCCGGTCCGCGGAACCGGCGGCCTCCACACCCACCCCGAGGCCTCCAACCGGCACCTCGGACCCGCCCGGCACCTCGGACCCGCCCGGCACCTCGGACCCGCCCGGTGCCTCGGGCTCCGCCGGTGCCTCGGTCCCCGCCGGCGCCCCGGGCCCCGTCGGCGCCCCGGGCCCCGCCGGTGCACCAGGCCCGGGCGGTGCCTCGCTCCCCGGCCGTGCCTCCGGCTCCGCCGGTGCCTTGGCCTCCGCCGGTGCCTTGGGCCCCGG
>NZ_JABWDV010000353.1:0-10637 GCF_013362995.1 Streptomyces sp. TRM64462
GGCACCGGCCCCCGCGCCCGCTCCGCCCCCGGTCTCGGCGCCCAAGCCCGCGCCGCCCACCCCCGCCCGTACCGGCGGCGGCTCCTCCAACCGCGTACGGGCCCGCCTCGCCCGCCTCGGCGTGCAGCGGTCCTCGCCGTACAACCCGGTCCTGGAGCCCCTGCTGCGGATAGTGCGCAGCAACGACCCGAAGATCGAGACGGCGACGCTCCGCCAGATCGAGTACGCGTACCAGGTCGCGGAGCGCTGGCACCGCGGCCAGAAGCGCAAGAGCGGCGACCCGTACATCACGCACCCGCTGGCCGTCACCACCATCCTCGCCGAGCTCGGCATGGACCCGGCCACGCTCATGGCCGGCCTCCTCCACGACACCGTCGAGGACACCGAGTACGGCCTGGAGGACCTCCGCCGCGACTTCGGCGACCAGGTCGCCCTCCTCGTCGACGGCGTCACCAAGCTCGACAAGGTCAAGTTCGGCGAGGCCGCCCAGGCCGAGACCGTCCGCAAGATGGTCGTCGCCATGGCGAAGGACCCGCGCGTCCTCGTCATCAAGCTCGCGGACCGCCTGCACAACATGCGCACCATGCGCTACCTCAAGCGGGAGAAGCAGGAGAAGAAGGCCCGCGAGACCCTGGAGATCTACGCGCCGCTGGCCCACCGCCTCGGCATGAACACCATCAAGTGGGAGCTGGAGGACCTCGCCTTCGCGATCCTCTACCCCAAGATGTACGACGAGATCGTCCGCCTCGTCGCCGAGCGCGCCCCCAAGCGGGACGAGTACCTCGCCATAGTGACCGACGAGGTCCAGGCCGACCTGCGGGCCGCCCGCATCAAGGCCACCGTCACCGGACGCCCCAAGCACTACTACAGCGTCTACCAGAAGATGATCGTCCGCGGCCGTGACTTCGCGGAGATCTACGACCTGGTGGGCATCCGCGTCCTCGTCGACACGGTCCGCGACTGCTACGCCGCACTCGGCACCGTCCACGCGCGATGGAACCCGGTCCCCGGCCGGTTCAAGGACTACATCGCGATGCCCAAGTTCAACATGTACCAGTCGCTCCACACGACGGTCATCGGCCCCAACGGCAAGCCCGTCGAGCTGCAGATCCGCACGTTCGACATGCACCGCCGCGCGGAGTACGGCATCGCCGCGCACTGGAAGTACAAGCAGGACGCCGTCGCAGGCGCCTCCAAGGTCCGCACCGACGCCCCCCGCAAGGGCGGCGGCAAGGACGACCACGTCAACGACATGGCGTGGCTGCGCCAGCTCCTCGACTGGCAGAAGGAGACCGAGGACCCCAGCGAGTTCCTGGAGTCCCTGCGCTTCGACCTGTCCCGCAACGAGGTCTTCGTCTTCACGCCGAAGGGCGACGTCATCGCCCTCCCCGCCGGCGCGACCCCCGTCGACTTCGCGTACGCCGTCCACACCGAGGTCGGCCACCGCACCATAGGGGCGAGAGTCAACGGCCGCCTGGTGCCGCTGGAGTCGACGCTCGACAACGGCGACCTGGTGGAGGTCTTCACCTCCAAGGCCGCCGGCGCCGGCCCGTCCCGCGACTGGCTCGGCTTCGTCAAGTCGCCGCGCGCCCGCAACAAGATCCGCGCCTGGTTCTCCAAGGAGCGCCGCGACGAGGCCATCGAGCAGGGCAAGGACGCCATCGCCCGCGCGATGCGCAAGCAGAACCTGCCGATCCAGCGCATCCTCACCGGCGACTCCCTGGTCACCCTCGCGCACGAGATGCGCTACAGCGACATCTCCTCGCTCTACGCGGCGATCGGCGAAGGCCATGTCACGGCCCAGTCCATCGTCCAGAAACTCGTGCAGGCGCTCGGCGGCGAGGAGGCCGCCACCGAGGACATCGCCGAGACGGCACCCCCGTCCCGCGGCCGCGGCAAGCGCCGCTCCAAGGCCGACCCGGGCGTCGTCGTCAAGGGCGTCGACGACGTGTGGGTCAAGCTGGCCCGCTGCTGTACGCCCGTGCCGGGCGACCCGATCATCGGCTTCGTCACGCGCGGCAGCGGCGTCTCGGTGCACCGCGCCGACTGCGTCAACGTCGACTCGCTGTCGCAGCAGCCCGAGCGGATCCTCGACGTCGAATGGGCACCCACCCAGTCGTCCGTCTTCCTCGTCGCCATCCAGGTCGAGGCCCTGGACCGCTCCCGCCTGCTGTCGGACGTCACACGCGTCCTGTCCGACCAGCACGTCAACATCCTGTCGGCCGCCGTACAGACGTCCCGCGACCGGGTGGCCACGTCCCGGTTCACCTTCGAGATGGGCGACCCCAAGCACCTGGGCCACGTCCTGAAGGCCGTACGGGGCGTGGAGGGCGTGTACGACGTCTATCGCGTGACATCGGCCCGGAGGCCGTAACAAGAGCCGCAAAAAAAACCGGTACGGGCTGGAGAACCCAGCCCGTACCGGGGGTGCGGGGGCGGAGCCCCCGACACAAACCTCAGCCGCCGAACTCCTGCAGACCCTTCAGCGCCTGGTCCAGCAGCGCCTGCCGGCCCTCCAGCTCACGCGTCAGCTTGTCCGCCTTCGCGTCGTTGCCCGCCGCGCGCGCCGCGTCGATCTGCCGGCGCAGCTTGTCCACGGCCTCCTGGAGCTGACCCGTCAGACCCTCGGCACGCGCGCGTGCCTCCGGGTTCGTACGACGCCACTCGGCCTCCTCGGCCTCCTGGATCGCCCGCTCCACCGCGTGCATCCGGCCCTCGACCTTCGGCCGGGCGTCCCGCGGCACATGGCCGATGGCCTCCCAGCGCTCGTTGATGGCCCGGAACGCGGCGCGCGCCGCCTTCAGGTCCGTCACCGGCACCAGCTTCTCGGCCTCGGCGGCGAGCTCCTCCTTCAGCTTGAGGTTCTCGTTCTGCTCGGCGTCCCGCTCGGCGAACACCGAACTGCGCGCCGCGAAGAACACGTCCTGGGCGCCGCGGAAACGGTTCCACAGGTCGTCCTCGAACTCGCGCTGCGCACGGCCCGCGGCCTTCCACTCCGCCATCAGCTCCCGGTACCGCGCGGCGGTCACGCCCCAGTCCGTGGAGTTCGACAGCGACTCCGCCTCGGCGACCAGCCGCTCCTTGACCTGGCGGGCCTCCTCGCGCTGCGCGTCCAGCGCCGCGAAGTGCGCCTTGCGGCGCTTCGAGAACGCCGACCGGGCGTGCGAGAAGCGGTGCCACAGCTCGTCGTCGGACTTCCGGTCCAGCCGCGGCAGACCCTTCCAGGTGTCCACGAGCGCCCGCAGCCGCTCACCGGCCGCCCGCCACTGCTCGCTCTGCGCGAGCTCCTCGGCCTCCGTGACCAGGGCCTCCTTGGCGCGCCGCGCCTCGTCGGTCTGCCTGGCTCGCTGGGCCTTGCGCTCCTCGCGCCGCGACTCCACCGTCTCGACCAGCTTGTCGAGCCGCTTCGACAGTGCCTCCAGGTCGCCGACGGCGTGGTGCTCGTCGACCTGCTGACGCAGGTGGTCGATCGCCGCCATCGCGTCCTTCGCGGACAGATCGGTGGTCTTCACCCGCCGCTCGAGGAGGCCGATCTCGACAACCAAGCCCTCGTACTTGCGCTCGAAGTAGGCCAGGGCCTCCTCAGGGCTGCCCGCCTGCCACGATCCGACGACCTTCTCGCCGTCGGCTGTACGCACGTACACGGTGCCCGTCTCGTCGACGCGGCCCCACGGGTCGCTGCTCACAGCGCCTCCTCCACATGATGCCGATGAGGGGATCGACCCCCTGGGCATCGTCCACAGTTTCCTGGACGGGCCTCGCCCGTCCTCCACGGCGCGCGAACCCGGTTCGCGCTGCACAACGCCAATCTAGGCGACCGGCCACCCGGCTGTCCGCACTCAGCGCGACCGAATTCCGCCGCGGGATTTCCCCGGGCGGCGCGGCCCGTCAGCCCTTGGCCACGGTCACCTTTTCCAGGGTGACGGGGCTCTTCGGCGCGCCGTCGGCGCCGCCGCCCTCGACGCCGGACTTGGCGATCTCCTGGACGGCCTTCAGCCCGGCGGCGTCCATCGTGCCGAAGGGCGTGTACTGCGGGGGCAGCTTGCTGTCCTTGTACACCAGGAAGAACTGGCTGCCGCCGCTGTCCGGCGCGCCCGTGTTGGCCATGGCGACCGTCCCGGCCTTGTACGTCACCGTGCCGTCCGCGGCCGGCTTGCCCATGGACGCCAGGTTCTCGTCCGGGATGGTGTAGCCGGGGCCGCCGGTGCCGTCGCCGCCCGGGTCACCGCACTGCAGGACGGAGATGTTCGCGGGCGCGACGGTCAGCCGGTGGCACTTCGTCCCGTCGAAGAACTTCTTGCCGGCGAGGTGCTGGAACGAGTTCACCGTGCGCGGCGTCTTCCCGGCGTCCATCGCGATCGTGATGTCGCCGTGGTTCGTCTTCAGCGCCATCGTGTACGCGGCCTTCGCGTCGACGGCCATCGACGGCTCGGGGGACGACGCGGGCGCGCTCGGCGTGGGGCTGCCGCTCTCGCCCGCCGTGGTCTTGCCGTCCTTCGTGTCGTCGCCGGTCAGCACACCTGTGGCGTACACGGCTCCGCCGGCGGCGAGGACCACGGCGAGGGCCGCGGCGACCACGGCGTTGCGCCGCCTGGCCTTCCTGCGGTTCTCCTCCCGGCGTCGCTGCTGCCGCTCGAACTTCTCCCGGGCGAGCTGCCGCCGCCGCTGATCGTTGCTGACCACCGGGTCGTCTCCTTGTCGGTCGTCTGTTCCTGTCCGGGTCTGGTGTGCCCGTACCGTATACGGGTTGGCTGTGGAATGAGCAGCGCCGGTAGGCTCTGATCTGCTGCATTCTTCCGCCGGACGACTATCTGAGGACGATCGTGCTTATTGCCGGGTTCCCCGCCGGGGCCTGGGGGACCAATTGCTACCTGGTCGCCCCCGCCGCCGGCGAGGAGTGCGTGATCATCGACCCGGGCCACCAGGCCGCCCAGGGAGTCGAGGAGACGCTGAAGAAGCATCGGCTCAAGCCCGTGGCCGTCGTGCTCACGCACGGCCACATCGACCATGTCGCGTCGGTCGTCCCGGTCTGCGGAGCCCACGACGTGCCCGCCTGGATCCACCCCGCCGACCGGTACATGATGAGCGACCCCGAGAAGGCCCTCGGCCGCTCGATCGGCATGCCGCTCATGGGGGAGCTGACCGTGGGGGAGCCGGACGACGTCCACGAGCTCACCGACGGCGCGCGGCTGGAGCTGGCCGGCCTGGAGCTGACGGTCGCGCACGCGCCCGGCCATACCAAGGGGTCGGTGACCTTCGGGCTGCCCGAGGCCGCGGACATCCCGCCGGTCTTCTTCTCGGGCGACCTGCTCTTCGCCGGCTCCATCGGACGCACCGACCTGCCCGGCGGTGACATGGACGAGATGCTCGAATCGCTGGCCCGCGTGTGCCTGCCGCTCGACGACTCGACCGTGGTGCTGTCCGGCCACGGCCCCCAGACGACCATCGGCCGCGAGCGCGCCACCAACCCGTACCTGCGGGAGGTGGCCGCCGGCCTCGGGAGCTCCGCGGCTCCCCGACGAGGAATGTGACGAGAGAGTTCGTGAGTACCTTCCAGGCCCCCAAGGGCACGTACGACCTGCTGCCCCCCGATTCCGCGACCTATCTCGCGGTCCGCGAGGCGATCGCAGCGCCACTGAAGAACTCCGGCTACGGCTACATCGAGACGCCCGGATTCGAGAATGTCGAGCTGTTCGCGCGCGGTGTCGGTGAGTCCACGGACATCGTGACGAAGGAAATGTACGCCTTCGAAACGAAGGGCGGCGACAAGCTGGCCCTGCGTCCCGAAGGTACGGCATCCGTGCTGCGCGCCGCCCTGGAGGCCAACCTGCACAAGGCGGGCAACCTCCCCGTCAAGCTCTGGTACTCCGGCTCGTACTACCGCTACGAGCGCCCCCAGAAGGGCCGCTACCGCCACTTCTCCCAGGTCGGCGCAGAGGCGATCGGTGCCGAGGACCCCGCGCTGGACGCCGAGCTGATCATCCTGGCCGACCAGGCGTACCGCTCGCTGGGCCTGCGGAACTTCCGCATCCTGCTGAACTCGCTCGGCTGCCGCGAGTGCCGTCCCGTGTACCGGGCCGCGCTCCAGGACTTCCTGCGCGGCCTCGACCTGGACGAGGACACCCGCCGCCGTATCGAGATCAACCCCCTGCGCGTCCTCGACGACAAGCGCGAGACGGTCCAGAAGCAGCTCGTGGGCGCGCCGGCGTTGTCGGACTACCTGTGCGACGCGTGCCGTGCGTACCACAAGGAGGTGCGCGAGCTGCTCGCGGCGGCGGGCGTGGCCTTCGAGGACGACGTGAAGCTGGTGCGCGGCCTGGACTACTACACGCGGACGACGTTCGAGTTCGTCCACGACGGGCTCGGCTCGCAGTCCGCGGTGGGCGGCGGCGGCCGCTACGACGGCCTGTCCGAGATGATCGGCGGCCCGGCCCTGCCGTCCGTCGGCTGGGCACTCGGCGTGGACCGCACGGTCCTGGCGCTGGAGGCCGAGGGCATCGAGCTGGACATCCCGGCGAGCACCAGCGTGTACGCCGTGCCGCTGGGCGAGGAGGCGCGCCGCGTGCTGTTCGGCGTCGTGACCGAGCTGCGCCGCGCGGGGGTCGCCACGGACTTCTCGTACGGTGGCAAGGGTCTGAAGGGCGCCATGAAGAACGCCAACCGCAGTGGCGCGCGGTACGCGCTGGTCGCGGGCGAGCGTGACCTGGCCGAGGGTGTCGTCCAGCTCAAGGACATGGAGTCCGGTGAGCAGGAGCCGGTCGTGCTGGACGCGGTCCTGGAGACCCTCCGGGCCAAGCTCGGCTGATCGGACGGATCGGAACGACCACGAAGGGCGGGACGCCGGAGCAGGCGGTCCCGCCCTTCCCTTCCCTCTGGCCTTGTCCACAGCTCTTTATCCACAGCCGACGGTGGGTGCGGCCATGATTACGGCACAATGGCGGCAGCCCAGCAGCCATCCCCTACGCATGGAACGGCCGGTATGACGACTTCAGCCGCGGACGACGACGTCACCTCGGGACCCCGCACCATCGGCGCGAGCCGGGCGTTCGCGTGGATGCTGGCGGTCACCGGAGCGGCCGGGCTGCTCGCGGCCTGGGTGATCACGATCGACAAGTTCAAGCTGCTGGAGGACCCGAGCTTCACGCCCGGCTGCAGCCTCAACCCGGTCGTCTCCTGCGGCAACATCATGGAGAGCGAGCAGGCGTCGGCGTTCGGGTTCCCGAACCCGATGATCGGCCTGGTCGCCTACTCCGTGGTCATAGCCATCGGCGTCGGCCTCCTCGCCGGCGCGCGCTACCGCCGCTGGTACTGGCTCGGGCTCAACGCCGGAACGCTGTTCGGCGTCGGGTTCTGCACCTGGCTGATGCAGCAGTCCCTGTACGAGATCAACGCGCTGTGCCTGTGGTGCTGCCTCGCCTGGGTCGCGACGATCGTCATGTTCTGGTACGTGACCTCGCACAACGTCCGCCATGGCGTCCTGCCCGCGCCGGGCTGGCTGCGCCGCTTCCTCGACGAGTTCACCTGGATCCTCCCCGTCCTGCACATCGGGATCATCGGCATGCTGATCCTGACGCGCTGGTGGGACTTCTGGACCAGCTGACGGGCCTCCGGGCCTCCGGGCCGTCGGACTGGGCTGTCAGTGGGCTGACATAGGCTTCATGACGTGGAGCCCGACCTTTTCACCGCCGCAGCCGAAGAACGCCAGGAGAGGGAACCGGCCGGCAGTCCGCTGGCCGTCCGGATGCGTCCGCGCACCCTCGACGAGGTGGTCGGCCAGCAGCATCTGCTCCGGCCCGGTTCGCCCCTGCGCCGTCTCGTCGGCGAAGGCGGCGGAGGACCCGCCGGCTCCTCGTCCGTGATCCTCTGGGGGCCGCCCGGCATCGGCAAGACGACCCTCGCGTACGTCGTGTCGAAGGCGACCAACAAGCGGTTCGTGGAGCTCTCGGCGATCACCGCGGGCGTCAAGGAGGTCCGGGCCGTCATCGACGGGGCCCGGCGCGCGGCCGGCGGCTTCGGCAAGGAGACCGTCCTGTTCCTGGACGAGATCCACCGCTTCAGCAAGGCCCAGCAGGACTCGCTGCTCCCGGCCGTCGAGAACCGCTGGGTCACACTCATCGCGGCGACCACGGAGAACCCGTACTTCTCGGTGATCTCCCCGCTGCTGTCCCGCTCCCTGCTGCTCACCCTGGAGCCGCTCACCGACGACGACCTGCGCGGGCTGCTGAAGCGGGCGCTGACCGAGGAGCGCGGCCTGGCCGGCGCCGTCACGCTGCCCGAGGACGCCGAGACGCATCTGCTGCGGATCGCGGGCGGCGACGCCCGGCGGGCGCTGACCGCCCTGGAAGCGGCGGCCGGTGCGGCCATCGCCAAGGGGGAGCCGGAGATCACGCTGGCCACGCTGGAGGAGACCGTCGACCGGGCCGCGGTGAAGTACGACCGCGACGGGGACCAGCACTACGACGTGGCGAGCGCCCTGATCAAGTCCATCCGGGGCTCGGACGTGGACGCGGCCCTGCACTATCTGGCGCGGATGATCGAGGCGGGGGAGGACCCGCGGTTCATCGCGCGGCGTCTGATGATCTCGGCGAGCGAGGACATCGGCCTGGCGGACCCGACCGCGCTGCCGCTCGCCGTCGCGGCGGCCCAGGCGGTGGCGATGATCGGCTTCCCGGAGGCGGCGCTCACGCTCAGCCACGCCACCATCGCGCTGGCCCTGGCCCCGAAGTCCAACGCGGCGACCACGGCGATCCAGGCGGCGCAGGCGGACGTGCGCAACGGACTCGCGGGCCCCGTCCCGCCGCATCTGCGCGACGGCCACTACAAGGGCGCGGCCAAGCTCGGCCACGCCCAGGGCTATGTGTATCCGCACGACGTGCCGGGTGCCGTCGCCGCCCAGCAGTACGCGCCGGACGCGATCCACGGCAGGCGCTACTACGAGCCGACCCGTTACGGCGCGGAGGCGCGGTACGCGGACGTGGTGGAGCGGGTCCGCGAACACCTGCGCGGCGGCGGGCAGCAGAGCTGACGCCGCCCGCCGGGCGGCAGCGCTAACGCCGCCCGGCGTCCTCGTCCCGGGCGGCCGCCTCGAACAGGGCGTGCAGGGCGCGGCGCAGCCCGTGCACCTCCCGTACCGGCTCGGGGAAGTCGAAGCGCGCGTCGAACACGCGCCGCTCGGCGCCCGCGCAGACCACGCGCACCCGCAGCCCGAACCGGTCCAGCGCCAGCGGCACCACCTGCCGTACCTCCGGGGCGCCGGCGCCCGCCCGCTCGCCCAGCAGGGAGGTGAGCGACAGCAGCCGGTCGTCGTGCGCGGCGGCCAGGTGCTGGAGCAGCTCCGTCTCGTGGGCGCGCAGCGGGTCGGGCACGGCCCCCGCGAAGTCCTCGGGGCTGACGGGCCCGGAGCCCCACAGGTCGTCCACATACAGCTCGCCCACCTCCAGGCGCAGCATCATGTGGCCCGGCTCGGCGACCCCGTGCACGGGCGTGAGCCACCCGGACACCCGGGCGTGGCCCCGGATACGGTGGGGGACGGCGACCGGGGCCACGTCCGTGAGCTCCAGTACGGCGGGCAGCTCGTCGTCCTGGGCGTGCGTCGCGGCCCGTACGGCGGGGGAGTCGGCCGGGTAGAGAAGCAGGATCTCCCCGTCGTGGCCCACGGCCCGGGCGTCGGGCAGGAGCTGCTCCGGGTGGGGCGCGGCAGCCCCGGGAATCAGCAGCACCGCGGAGCATGTACCCTGTACGAGAGTTCGTGTGCGCTCGGCTGCTGACGGCATCCGGGCGGTTTCAAGCCCGCTGGGACGCGGCTGACCATGAGCTGATCGGACCTCCGTCACATCGATGCCCCGCCGCGAGGCGTTCTGCCGAGAGGCAGGGGAGGCATCGTTCTCTGTGCTGCTGTCTGTGATGCGCGTGGTGTTCCCAGGGCGAGACATGCGATCTCCTTGAGCAAGGTGAGCCTAACCTAACCTATTTCGGAGGTCTGGAGAACGTGCCTAACCAGTCGCGTCCCAAGGTCAAGAAGTCTCGTGCGCTCGGCATCGCCCTGACGCCGAAGGCCGTCAAGTACTTCGAGGCCCGCCCGTACCCGCCGGGTGAGCACGGCCGTGGCCGCAAGCAGAACTCGGACTACAAGGTCCGTCTGCTCGAGAAGCAGCGTCTGCGCGCCCAGTACGACATCAGCGAGCGCCAGATGGCCCGCGCCTACGACCGCGCGAAGAAGGCCGAGGGCAAGACGGGTGAGGCCCTGGTGGTCGAGCTCGAGCGCCGCCTCGACGCCCTGGTCCTGCGTTCGGGCATCGCCCGCACCATCTACCAGGCCCGCCAGATGGTCGTCCACGGCCACATCGAGGTCAACGGCCAGAAGGTCGACAAGCCGTCCTTCCGCGTGCGCCCCGACGACGTCGTGATGGTCCGCGAGCGCAGCCGCAGCAAGACGCTGTTCCAGGTCGCCCGCGAGGGTGGCTTCGCCCCCGAGGGTGAGACCCCGCGCTACCTGCAGGTCAACCTGAAGGCCCTGGCCTTCCGCCTCGACCGCGACCCGAACCGCAAGGAGATCCCGGTCATCTGCGACGAGCAGCTCGTCGTCGAGTACTACGCCCGCTGACCCGGGCGCGGTACCCCCACCGCGGTTTCAGCCC
>NZ_JABWDV010000353.1:10664-23323 GCF_013362995.1 Streptomyces sp. TRM64462
CCGGTGGGGGAGCCGGCGGGCTTCCGCGTTTCCGGGACCGCCGCCCGGCCGCCCCGCGCCTGCTCCTTCGACGGCTCCCGTGCCTCCAGCACCTCGGGACCGTCCTGGCTCCGCGCCCGTCGCCCCGCCGTCAGCGCCCGCTCCACCGCCGCGTCCAGCGACAGGGCGCCGCCCTCCGCCACGTACGCCTGGAACCGCTCCGCCCCCAGCAGCTCACCCGCCCGCCGCTCGCACAGCTGCCGCGGCGCCCCGAAGTACGCCGAGCCGAACAGCGGCGGCCCCACCGCCTCCCACATCCGGCCCGCGGCGCCCTGCAGCACCGCCGCCTCCGCCGGGTCGCCCTCGCTCGCCGTCACCAGCGCCAGCAGCTCGATCGCCAGCACCAGACCCACCAGGTCGTGGAAGGCGTGGTCGATCGTGACGCACTCGTCCAGCAACTCCCGCGCCTCCCCGTGGTCGCCCCGCGTCCACGCCGCGTACGCCAGCACGTACAGCGCGTACGCCCGAGTCCAGCGCTCGCCGCGCTCCTCGCAGATCTGCCGTACGTCCTCGCACAGCGCCACGGCCGACTCCAGGTCCTCCTGGAACACCTTCGTGATCGCCAGCTCCACCTGCCCCATCAGCACCTGGCTGTTCAGCTCGCCCAGCTCCCGGTACGAGGCGAGCGCCCGCTCCAGCAGCTCCTCCGCCCGCGGCATGTCGTCCGACAGCAGCGCCAGGCATCCCTTGCGGTGCGTCGTGTACGCGAGGGCCAGCGCGTTCCCGGTCAGCGCCGCCCGCTCCCCGCACTCGTGCAGCGCCCCCACCGCCGCCGTACCGTCGCCCTGCAGGATCGCCACGTACGCGAACACCCACAGCGCCTTCAGCCGCGCCTCCTCGTGCCCCGACTCCACCGCCAGCGCACGGTCAAGCCAGTGCCGGCCCTCCGCGAGCCGCCCGCAGCCCACCCAGCAGAACCAGAGCGTCCCCGCCAGGTGCTGCGCCAGATGCGCGTCGCCCGGCACCTCCAGACACAGCTCAAGGGCCGCCCGCAGATTCGGCAGGGCGCTCTCCGCGCACGCCGCAACCTCCGCCTGCCGCGGACTGAACCAGTCCAGCTCGCACCAGGTGGCAAGCCCCATGTACCAGTCGCGGTGCCGCCGCCGCAGCCGCTCCGCGTCCCCCAGCGCGGTCAGCCACTCCGCCCCGTACGCCGCGACCGTGTCCAGCATCCGGTAGCGCAGGCCCGCCGGGCCCTCCTCGCGCAGCACCACCGACTGCGCGATCAGCTCGCCCAGCACATCCAGCACCCGCGCCTCGGGCAGATCCGGGCCACTGCACACGTATTCCACGGCGTCCAGGTCGAACGGCCCCGCGAACACCGACAGCCGCGCCCACAGCAGCCGCTCCTCCGGCGTGCACAGCTCATGGCTCCAGCCGATCGCCGTCCGCATCGTCTGATGCCGCGCCGGCGCACCCCGGCTCCCGCCCGTCAGCAGCCGGAACCGGTCGTCCAGCCGGTGCAGCACCTGCTCGACGCTCAGCGCCGACAACCGCCCCGCCGCCAGCTCCAGCGCCAGCGGGATCCCGTCGAGCCGCCGGCACACCTCCCGCACCAGAGCCGGATCAGCCGGCCGCAGCCCCGGCAACGCCGCCGCGGCCCGCTCCGTGAACAGCCGCACCGCGTCCCCGTCCCGCATCGGCGCCAGCGGCAGCACCGCCTCCCCGGCCACGCGCAGCGGCCGCCGCCCCGCCGCCAGCACCGTCAGGCCCGGCGCGCGCTCCAGCAGCTGCCGCACCAGGGCCCCGCACTCGTCCACCAGATGCTCGAACCCGTCCAGCACCAGCAGCAGTTCACGCCCCGCGAGATGTTCGACCAGCACCTCGCGGGGCGGCCTGCTCGTCTGATCCGTCAGCCCCAGGGCGTCCACCAGCGCGTGGTCCACCAGGCCCGGGTCCCGCAACCCCGCCAGCTCCGCGAGGCGCACCCCGTCGCAGTAGCGTTTCTGCGCATCCCGCGCCACGCGCGCCACAAGCCGTGACTTGCCCACCCCGCCCACCCCGACGACCGTGACCAGCCGGAACTCCGCCAGCATCCCGTCCAGTTCCGTACGTTCCGCGTCGCGTCCGACGAACCGGTTCAGCTCGGCCGGGAGATTGCTCCGTCGCATGGGACACGGAGCGTACCGATGACACTGCGCTCCGTACAATCGGGCTGCCTCATGCCTGTTCGGAGGGCTCCTTATCCGGTACGGGCAGCGCGCCCGGGCGCGATAGGCTCGGGGAACGACCTTCAACGAGCAGAGAGCGGTGCGCAGTGACCGGTGGAGAGGTTGCCGGGATCCTGGTGGCCGTCTTCTGGGCGATCCTGGTGTCCTTCCTGGCCGTGGTGCTGGTGAGACTCGCCGGAACGCTCAAGGCGACCACCCGGCTCGTGGCGGACGTGACCGACCAGGCCGTCCCCCTGCTCGCCGACGCGTCGGCGGCCGTACGGTCCGCGCAGACCCAGCTCGACCGGGTCGACGCGATCGCCTCGGACGTCCAGGAGGTCACGTCCAACGCGTCGGCGCTCTCCACGACCGTCGCGTCCACGTTCGGCGGCCCGCTCGTCAAGGTCGCGGCGTTCGGCTACGGCGTCCGACGGGCGCTCGGCCGCAACCGGGACGACCGGCCGTCGGCCGAGCGGTCCCGGCGCACGGTGATCGTCGGTCGTACGGTGCCCAGGGCCCGTAACGGCCGGAAGCGAAAGGGCTGACCGGACCATGTTCCGCCGAGCGTTCTGGTTCACCGCGGGCGCGGCCGCCGGTGTCTGGGCCACCACCAAGGTCAACCGCAAGCTCAAGCAGCTCACGCCCGAGAGCCTCGCCGCCCAGGCGGCCGACAAGGCGGTCGAGACCGGGCACCGGCTCAAGGACTTCGCGCTCGACGTCCGCGCGGGAATGCTCCAGCGCGAAGCCGAGTTGGGTGAGGCACTGGGCCTGGACGCGCCGCCGGCCGATCCCGCCCTGCCCGCGCCCCGCCGTTCCCCCAAGCTCTCGGCTCCGCTCGAGCAGGGGGGACCCCCATCCCTCGGACGCCCCACCGACCACCCGTACCCCAACCACCCATACAACCGGAATGAGGACCACTGATGGAGTCGGCTGAAATCCGCCGCCGCTGGCTGAGCTTCTTCGAGGAGCGCGGGCACACCGTCGTGCCTTCGGCGTCGCTCATCGCGGACGACCCGACTCTCCTCCTGGTCAACGCCGGCATGGTGCCCTTCAAGCCGTACTTCCTCGGCGAGGAGAAGCCGCCGTACAAGCGTGCCTCCAGCGTCCAGAAGTGCGTCCGCACCCCGGACATCGAAGAGGTCGGCAAGACCACGCGCCACGGCACGTTCTTCCAGATGTGCGGCAACTTCTCCTTCGGCGACTACTTCAAGGAAGGCGCCATCAAGCTCGCCTGGGAGCTGCTGACCTCCCCGGTCGAGCACGGCGGCTACGGCCTCGAGCCCGAGAAGCTCTGGATCACCGTCTACCAGGACGACGACGAGGCCGAGCAGATCTGGCGCGACGTCGTGGGCGTCCCCGCCGAGCGCATCCAGCGCCTCGGCAAGAAGGACAACTTCTGGTCGATGGGCGTCCCGGGCCCCTGCGGCCCCTGCTCCGAGATCAACTACGACCGCGGCCCCGAGTTCGGCGCCGAAGGCGGCCCCGCCGTCAACGACGAGCGGTACGTGGAGATCTGGAACCTGGTCTTCATGCAGTACGAGCGCGGCCAGGGCACCGGCAAGGAGGACTTCGAGATCCTCGGTGACCTGCCCAGCAAGAACATCGACACGGGCCTCGGTCTCGAGCGCCTCGCGATGATCCTCCAGGGCGTGCAGAACATGTACGAGACCGACACCCTGAAGGTCGTCATCGACAAGGCCACCGAGCTGACCGGTGTCTCCTACGGCAAGGCCCACGACAGCGACGTCTCGCTGCGCGTGGTCGCCGACCACATGCGCACGTCCGTCATGCTCATCGGCGACGGCGTCACCCCCGGCAACGAGGGCCGCGGCTACGTCCTGCGTCGCATCATGCGCCGCGCCATCCGAAACATGCGCATGCTCGGCGCCACCGGCCCGGTCGTCGGACAGCTCGTCGACACCGTCATCCGCACCATGGGCGAGCAGTACCCGGAGCTGGAGACCGACCGCAAGCGCATCGAGACGGTCGCCCTCGCCGAGGAGGCCCGCTTCCTCAAGACGCTCAACGCCGGTACGAACGTCCTGGACGGCGCCGTCACCGAGGCCAAGCAGGCCGGCTCCGGCGTCCTCTCCGGCGACAAGGCCTTCCTGCTCCACGACACCTGGGGCTTCCCCATCGACCTCACCCTCGAGATGGCCGCCGAGCAGGGCCTGACCGTGGACGAGGAGGGCTTCCGCCGCCTGATGAAGGAGCAGCGGGAGCGCGCCAAGGCCGACGCCAAGGCCAAGAAGACCGGCCACGCCGACGTCACCGCCTACCGCGAGATCGCGGACACCTCCGGCGCCACCGAGTTCACCGGCTACACCAACACCGAGGGCGAGACCACGGTCGTCGGCCTCCTCGTCAACGGCGTCCCGTCGCCGGCCGCCTCCGAGGGCGACGACGTCGAGGTCGTCCTCGACCGTACCCCGTTCTACGCCGAGGGCGGCGGCCAGCTCGCCGACCAGGGCCGCATCAAGCTGCACAGCGGCGCCGTCATCCAGATCCGCGACGTCCAGCAGCCCGTCCCGGGCGTGTCCGTGCACAAGGGCTCCGTCCAGGTCGGCGAGGTCACCGTCGGCGCCACCGCCTACGCCACCATCGACGTCACACGCCGCCGCGCCATCGCCCGCGCCCACAGCGCCACGCACCTCACGCACCAGGCGCTGCGCGACGCCCTCGGCCCGACGGCCGCCCAGGCCGGCTCCGAGAACTCGCCGGGCCGCTTCCGCTTCGACTTCGGCGCCCCGTCCGCCGTGCCCGGCACGGTCCTCACCGACGTCGAGCAGAAGATCAACGAGGTCCTGGCCCGCGAGCTCGACGTGCACGCCGAGGTCATGCCGATCGACGAGGCCAAGCGGCAGGGCGCCATCGCCGAGTTCGGCGAGAAGTACGGCGAGAAGGTCCGCGTCGTCACCATCGGCGACTTCTCCAAGGAGCTGTGCGGCGGTACGCACGTCCACAACACGGCCCAGCTCGGCCTGGTGAAGCTGCTCGGCGAGTCCTCGATCGGCTCCGGCGTGCGCCGTATCGAAGCCCTCGTCGGCGTCGACGCCTACAACTTCCTGGCCCGTGAGCACACGGTCGTCGCCCAGCTCCAGGAGCTGGTCAAGGGCCGCTCCGAGGAGCTCCCGGAGAAGATCTCCGCCATGCTCGGCAAGCTGAAGGACGCCGAGAAGGAGATCGAGAAGTTCCGCGCCGAGAAGGTCCTCCAGGCTGCCGCCGGCCTCGCCGAGTCCGCCCAGGACGTACGCGGCGTGGCCCTGGTCACCGGCCAGGTCCCCGACGGCACCGGCGCCGACGACCTGCGCAGGCTGGTCCTCGACGTCCGCGGCCGCATCCCGGGTGACCGCCCCGCCGTCGTCGCCCTGTTCACCACGGCCAACGGCCGCCCCCTCACCGTCATCGCCACCAACGAGGCCGCCCGCGAGCGCGGCCTCAAGGCCGGCGACCTGGTCCGCACGGCTGCCAAGACCCTCGGCGGCGGCGGTGGCGGCAAGCCGGACGTCGCCCAGGGCGGCGGTCAGAACGCGGACGCCGTCGGTGACGCCATCGCCGCCGTCGAGCGCCTGGTCGCCGAGACGGCCTGATGAGCGGCATGCGACGCGGCCGCCGCCTCGCGATCGACGTCGGGGACGCCCGGATCGGGGTCGCCTCGTGCGACCCCGACGGGGTACTCGCCACGCCGGTGGAGACCGTGCCGGGACGTGACGTCCCGGCCGCCCACCGGCGGCTCCGCCAGATCGCCGAGGAGTACGAGCCCATCGAGATCGTCGTTGGACTGCCCCGCTCGCTCAGCGGCAGGGAGGGGCCGGCGGCGACCAAGGTGCGCGCCTTCGCCCGGGAACTGGCCAAGGGCGTCGCACCCGTACCCGTACGCCTGGTCGACGAACGCATGACCACGGTGACGGCGACACAGGGACTGCGCGCCTCCGGGGTGAAGTCGAAGAAGGGCCGGTCCGTCATCGACCAGGCCGCCGCTGTGATCATCCTCCAGAACGCTCTTGAGTCCGAACGGGTATCAGGTAATCCGCCCGGTGAGAGCGTCGAAGTGGTCATCTGATCGCGATACGGTAACGTTCCGCGCATTGCGGTGGCATTCGAACAGCCGCCGTACAACGTCGAGGCGGACGTCCCGGAAGCCTCACGGCTGTTTGGGGATCGATGACTGAGTATGGCGGCAGGCCCGGCTCCCAGCCCTGGCACCCCGAGGACCCCTTGTACGGGGACCAGGGCTGGGGCGGTCAGCAGCCCGGCGATCCGTACTACCAGCAGCAGCCGGTGCAGCAGCCCCAGTACGGCGGCGGGCACGGCGGCCACCACGACCCGTACCAGCAGGCCTACGGCAACGACCCGTACGGCACCGGCGCGCAGCAGCAGTACGGCGGCGGCTGGGACACCGGCACCGGCCAGCAGGCCGCGATGCCGTACGGCGCGCCCCCGCCCGCCGACCCGTACGGCGGCCAGGCCCCCGACCCGTACAGCACCCCCGAGGCATACCCCCCGCCCCAGCCCCCCGGCCAGCGCCGCCCCGAGCCGGCGGAGGCCCCGGAGCCGGAGGACGAGTCGCACCACCCGTTCTTCGACGGCCCCGACGACGGCGACAGCGCACACGACGCGTACGACGACGACCCGGCCGAGTCGCGCCGCGAGGCCCGCGACCGCCGCGGCAGGAACAAGAAGCGCAAGGGCCGCAACAGCGTGGCCTGCCTCTTCGTCAGCCTGGTCCTCGTGGGCGGCGTCGGCTACTTCGGCTACTTCGGCTACCAGTTCTTGCAGGACCAGTTCGGCCCGGCACCCGACTACACCGGCAGCGGCACCGGCGAGAGCGTCACCGTCGAGATCCCCAAGAACGCCTACGGCAACGAGATCGGCAGCCTCCTCGTGAAGGCCGGCGTCGTGAAGAGCGTCGATGCCTTCGTCGCCGCCCAGGAGCACAACGAAAAGGGGCGCTCCATCCAGCCGGGCTTCTACACCCTGCAGAAGGGCATGTCCGCCGCCTCCGCCGTCGAGGCCATGGTCAACCCGAAGAGCCGCAACGTCCTCATCATCCCCGAGGGCAAGCGCAACGCCTGGGTGTACGAACAGATCGACAAGCGACTGGAACTCCCGGCCGGCACCACGGCGAAGGTCGCCAAGGAGCAGGCGGGCAAACTCGGACTGCCCGCCTGGGCGACCGGCCATCCCAACGTCAAGGACCCGCTGGAGGGCTTCCTCTATCCCGTGGACTATCCGGTCGCCAAGGGCAACAAGCCGGAGGACGTCCTGCGGAAGATGGTCGCGCGCTCCAACGCGGAGTACGCCAAGATGGACCTCGAAGGCAAGGCCAAGTCCCTTGGCCTCAAGGGGCCTTGGGAGCTCATCACGGTGGCGAGCCTCGTCCAGGTCGAGGGCAAGTACAAGCACGACTTCGACAAGGTCGCCCGCGTCGTCTACAACCGCCTCCAGCCCGACAACGTCGAGACCGTCGGACGCCTGGAGTTCGACTCCACCGTCAACTACCTCAGGGGCGAGAGCACCCTGGACGTCGGCTCGGTCGCGGAGATGCGGAAGATCAAGGACCCGTACAACACCTACGGCATCAAGGGTCTGACACCCGGTCCGATCAGCAATCCGGGCAAGGAGGCACTCGAATCCGCGATGGACCCGACGCCGGGCCCGTGGTTCTACTTCGTTTCGATCAACGAGGACAAGACCGTATTCTCGGTGACCAACGAGGAGCACAACCGCAACGTCGCGGAGTACCAGAAGGAACGGGAACGAGCGGGGCAATGAGTACAGCGAAGCACGCCGCGGTCCTGGGCTCGCCCATCGGGCACTCGCTCTCGCCCGTCCTGCACCGGGCGGCCTACGCCGAACTCGGCCTCACCGACTGGACGTACGACCGGTTCGAGGTCGACGAGGCGGGCCTGCCGGGCTTCCTCGACGGGCTCGACGCGACGTGGGCCGGGCTGTCCCTCACGATGCCGCTGAAGCGGGCCGTGATCCCCCTGCTCGACGAGGTCAGCGACACGGCACGCGCCGTCGAGGCCGTCAACACGGTGGTGTTCACCGAGGACGGCCGCCGGCTCGGCGACAACACCGACATCCCCGGCATGATCGCCGCACTCCGCGAACGCGGCGTCGAGAAGGTGGAGGCCGCCACGATCCTCGGCGCCGGTGCCACGGCCTCGTCGGCGCTCGCCGCGCTGGCCCGGATCTGCTCCGGACCGGTCACCGCCTTCGTACGGAGCGAGGCGCGCGCCGACGAGATGCGCGGCTGGGGCAAGCGCCTCGGCGTCGAGGTCCACACGGCCGACTGGGCCGAGGCGGTGCACGCCTTCGATGCGCCGCTGGTCATCGCCACCACGCCGGCCGGCTCCACCGACGCCCTCGCCCCGTACGTACCCGAGCGCCCGGGCACCCTCTTCGACGTGCTGTACGAACCGTGGCCGACGCCGCTGGCCGCCGCGTGGGCGGAGGGCGGCGGCGCGGTCGTCGGCGGGCTCGACCTCCTCGTCCACCAGGCGGTGCTCCAGGTCGAGCAGCACACCGGGCGCGCCCCCGCGCCGCTCGCCGCCATGCGCGCCGCCGGCGAGGCGGCCCTCGCGGAACGGTGACCTCCCGGTGCCTGACCGGTCCTGACCGGTGCCTGATCTGCGGCTGACCCGCGGCTGACCCGGCATCGCACCCCTCCCCCGCCTCTGACCTGCGCTCCCGCGCCCCGCCCGAGCGCCACGGCGCGGGACGCGGCGTCCGCCTGCTGGACCGGGGCCGGGCGCGCCGCCCGGACATGGGAGGATTTGAACAGGCGGGCCCGGCACCACGTACCCGGCCGCGCCGACCGCAGATCCAGGCGCGAGCAGAAGGAGCACCGTTGAGCAGGTTGCGCTGGCTGACGGCGGGGGAGTCACACGGCCCCGCGCTGGTGGCGACGCTGGAGGGTCTTCCCGCCGGTGTCCCGATCACCACGGAGATGGTGGCGGACCACCTGGCCCGGCGGCGCCTGGGCTATGGACGCGGTGCCCGCATGAAGTTCGAGCGGGACGAGGTCACCTTCCTCGGCGGCGTCCGGCACGGCCTGACGATGGGCTCCCCGGTGGCGATCATGGTGGGGAACACCGAGTGGCCCAAGTGGGAGAAGGTCATGGCGGCCGACCCGGTCGACCCGGCCGACCTCGCTGAGCTTGCGCGCAACGCTCCCCTCACTCGCCCTCGGCCTGGACACGCAGACCTCGCAGGCATGCAAAAGTACGGTGTGTCGGATGCCCGGCCGATCCTGGAGCGCGCCAGCGCCCGTGAGACCGCCGCCCGTGTCGCCCTCGGCGCCGTAGCCCGGTCGTACCTCAAGGAGACCGCCGGCATCGAGATCGTCTCGCACGTCGTCGAGCTGGCCGCCGCCAAGGCGCCGTACGGCGTGTACCCGACGCCCGCCGACGTCGAGAAGCTCGACGCCGACCCGGTGCGCTGCCTGGACGCCGACGCGTCGAAGGCGATGGTCGCGGAGATCGACCAGGCCCACAAGGACGGCGACACCCTCGGCGGCGTCGTCGAGGTCCTGGCCTACGGGGTGCCCGTCGGCCTCGGCTCGCACGTCCACTGGGACCGGCGGCTCGACGCCCGGCTGGCGGCCGCGCTCATGGGCATCCAGGCGATCAAGGGCGTCGAGGTCGGTGACGGCTTCGACCTGGCGCGCGTACCGGGCTCGAAGGCCCACGACGAGATCGTCTCCACCGACGAGGGCATCCGCCGCGCCTCCGGCCGCTCCGGCGGTACGGAAGGCGGCCTGACCACCGGCGAGCTCCTGCGCGTACGGGCCGCGATGAAGCCCATCGCGACCGTGCCGCGCGCCCTGAAGACCGTCGACGTCGTCACGGGCGAGGCCACGCAGGCCCACCACCAGCGGTCCGACGTCTGCGCGGTACCCGCGGCCGGCATCGTCGCGGAGGCGATGGTCGCCCTCGTGCTCGCCGACGCCGTCGCGGAGAAGTTCGGCGGCGACAGCGTGACCGAGACCCGCCGCAACGTCCGGTCCTACCTCGACAACCTGCACATCCGGTGAGCACCGGCCCGCTGATCGTCCTGGTCGGCCCCATGGGGTCCGGCAAGTCCACCGTGGGCCGGCTGCTCGCCGAGCGGCTCGGCGTGGCCTACCGGGACACGGACGCCGACATCGTCGCCGCCCAGGGCCGGGAGATCTCCGACATCTTCGTCGACGAGGGCGAGGAGTACTTCCGCGCGCTGGAGCGCGAGGCCGTCCGCGAGGCCGTCGCCCAGCACACGGGCGTCCTCGCCCTCGGCGGCGGCGCCGTCCTCGACGCCGGCACCCGCGCGCTGCTGGCCGGGCAGCCCGTCGCGTACCTCTCGATGGGCGTCGACGAAGCCGTGCGCCGCGTCGGCCTCGGCACCGCCCGGCCGCTGCTCGCCGTGAACCCGCGCCGCCAGTGGCGCGAGCTCATGGAGGCCCGCAGCGCCCTGTACACCGAAGTCGCCCGGGTGATCGTCGCCACCGACGACAAGACCCCCGGAGAGGTCGCCGCAGCGATCCTCGACGCCCTGCCGCATCTCCCGGGGGTCGCCCCCCGGACCCCCGGCAGCGGGGCGCAACGCCCCGGGGACGCCCCCGGGACCCCGGGCAGTGGGGCGCACGCCCCGGCCGCGGGGGACGTCGCCCGGACACCGGGCAAGGAGCCGCAATTCCCGGGGAGTACCACCCCCGGCAAGGAGGACAAGTGACGGACGCGCCAGTGACGCGCATCCACGTCGGCGGGAGTGCCGGCTCGGAGCCGTACGACGTGCTGGTCGGCCGGCAGCTGCTCGGCGAGCTCGCCGGGTTGATCGGCACCGCCGCCAAGCGGGTCGCTGTGATCCATCCGGAGGCGCTCGCCGGGACCGGTGAGGCGCTGCGCGAGGATCTCGCGGGTCAGGGGTACGAGGCGGTCGCTATCCAGGTGCCGAACGCCGAGGAGGCCAAGACCGCCGAGGTCGCCGCGTACTGCTGGAAGGCTCTCGGCCAGACGGGCTTCACGCGCACCGACGTGATCGTCGGCGTCGGTGGCGGTGCCACGACGGACCTGGCGGGGTTCGTCGCGGCGACCTGGCTGCGCGGAGTGCGCTGGATCGCGGTGCCGACGACCGTGCTCGCGATGGTGGACGCGGCCGTCGGCGGCAAGACCGGTATCAATACGGCGGAGGGCAAGAACCTCGTCGGCTCCTTCCATCCGCCGGCCGGTGTCCTGTGCGATCTCGCCGCGCTGGAGTCGCTGCCGGTCAACGACTACGTGAGTGGTCTGGCCGAGATCATCAAGGCCGGTTTCATCGCCGATCCGGTGATCCTGGACCTCATCGAGGCCGACCCGGCGGCCGCCCGCACCCCGGCGGGCCCGCACACGGCGGAGCTGATCGAGCGGTCGATCCGTGTGAAGGCCGACGTGGTGTCGTCCGACCTCAAGGAGTCCGGCCTGCGGGAGATCCTCAACTACGGCCAC
Organism: Streptomyces sp. TRM64462; assembly: GCF_013362995.1. Lineage (GTDB taxonomy): Bacteria > Actinomycetota > Actinomycetes > Streptomycetales > Streptomycetaceae > Streptomyces. Next base: position 22,321 of record NZ_JABWDV010000353.1, read on the forward strand.
ACCCTCGCGCACGCCATCGAGAAGAACGAGCGCTACAAGTGGCGGCACGGCGCCGCGGTGTCGGTCGGCATGGTGTTCGCCGCCGAGCTCGGCCGGCTCGCGGGGCGGCTGGACGACGCCACCGCGGACCGGCACCGCACGGTCCTGGAGTCGGTCGGGCTGCCGCTGACCTACCGGGGCGACCAGTGGCCCAAGCTCCTGGAGACCATGAAGGTCGACAAGAAGTCCCGCGGCGACCTGCTGCGCTTCATCGTCCTCGACGGCCTCGCCAAGCCGACCGTCCTGGAAGGCCCCGACCCGGCAGTGCTGCTCGCCGCGTACGGGGAGGTCTCGGCGTGACCCGGCCCGTACTGGTCCTCAACGGCCCGAACCTCGGCCGCCTCGGTTCCCGCGAGCCGGACGTCTACGGCGCCACCTCCTACGCCGGCCTGGTGGAGACCTGCCAGGCGCTCGGCAAGGAGCTCGGCTTCGACGTCGAGGTGCGGGAGACCAACGACGAGGGGGAGCTGATCCGCTGGCTCCACGAGGCGGCCGACCGTTCGATTCCGGTCGTGCTCAACCCGGGCGCCTTCACCCACTACTCGTACGCCGTACGGGACGCGGCCGCGCAGCGTACCGCTCCGCTGATCGAGGTGCACATCTCGAACCCCTACACGCGTGAGGAGTTCCGGCACACCTCGGTGGTCGCGGCCATCGCCACCGGCACGGTCGCGGGGTTCGGCATCGGTTCGTACCGGCTCGCCCTGCGGGCGCTCGCCGACGAGTTGACGGACTGACAGCGAAGCCGGGAGGACCGGGAACCCTTCCGGACCGTTCAGCGTCTGACGGCCCGGGAGGGTACGGTTCGGTAACGGGCGACCCGAACGGCCGCCCGATCAGCGTCAGTCGGACGAGACGGAGTGGCACCGGATGCAGCACGCAGTGGGGGCTCCGCTGCCGCCGCCCCACCACCAGCCGGGGCAAGCGGCAGCGGGGTGGACGCAGCACGCACACCACCCCGGAA
>NZ_JABWDV010000354.1 GCF_013362995.1 Streptomyces sp. TRM64462
CAGGGCGCCGCCGCGCGCGGTGAGGCCCGCCGCGATGCGGTCCTGCACAGGCTCGGGCTTGTGCTGCCCGTACTTGAACTTGGCCCGTACGTCCGTCACTTCGAGGCGCAGTCCGCGCAGCCCCGGCAGCAGCCTGCCGTACGGGGCCTCGCCGGCGGCCGCGCGCGCCGAGCCGCCCTCGGGCTGGAAGTGGTCGACCTGGCGGTTCAGCAGCTCCGCCTTCGCGGCCGGGTCGTCCACGACGTACGCGGTGCAGACGAGCTGCACGGCGGCGTAGAAGGACGTCGGCGTTCCGTGCTCCTGCGGATCGTCCGGGGACGCCGCCCACGGACCGGGGACGAACGCGTAGTCGTCCACGACGCTGAGCACGACCCGTGGGTCGGACTCCAGGGCCGGCCACAGGGGGTTGGGGCGGGCGAGGTGGGTGACCACCTCGCCGTACGGGCCGGGACCGGCGTCGTACCGGAAGTGCAGCGGCTGCACCCACGGCGGGCTGCCGGGCGGGCCGTTCACCGCGAGCTGGCCGAAGTCGTGGCGGCTGAGCCAGTCCCGCCACTCCGCCTCGTCGTGGGCCGCGTCCCAGGGGTGGATGAGCATGGCGCGGACCTCAGAGGGCGGCGAGGTAGTCGGGGAGAGCGACGGACGGGTCCAGGTGCTCGTCCGGGACGGCCGTGCCGTACCGGGTGACCAGCGGGATCACGCCGGCCCAATGGGGGAGCGCCAGGTCCTCCGGCTCCTCGTTGACGCCGCCGGTGCGGACCTTCGCGGACACCTCCGCCAGGTCGAGGCGGAGGACGGCGGTCGCGGCCAGCTCCTTGGCGTTGGCGGGGCGCGAGTCGTACGAGCGGCCCGGTACGACGTGGTCGACCAGCGCGTCGAGCGCCGTCCGCTTCTCTTCGGGGTCCGTGACCTGGTGGGCGGTGCCGTGGACCACGACCGAGCGGTAGTTGACGGAGTGGTGGAACGCCGAGCGGGCCAGGACCAGGCCGTCCACGTGCGTCACGGTCAGGCAGACGGGGAGGCCCGGCGCGGCGGTGTCCTGCTCGCTCCGCCTGCCCGGCTGCTCGCCCGCCATGCGGAGGGGGCGTGAGCCCGTCGAACCGTGGACGTAGAGGCGCTCGCCCACCCGGCCGTAGAGCGTCGGCAGGACCACGGGGGCGCCGTCCCGGACGAAGCCGAGGTGGCAGACGTAGGCCTCGTCGAGTATCGCGTGCACCAGCGCCCGGTCGTAGGAGGCCCTCGGGCGGCCGCGGGTCGGGACAGAGCGGTCGGTGGGCTCGTACGCGGGCTCGTCCGTGGGCCCGTACGTGGACGTGGACGTGGACGCGGATGTGGGCGCTGACATTGCGGCCTCCATTGCACTAGTACATAATCTGGTTTGTGCTAGGAGAGTATCGGATCGAAGGGCGTCGCGCATCGGAGATCGCGGCCAGCGTGGAGCGCGGAGTGGGCTCCGGTGAGTTGAAGCCGGGTCAGCTGCTTCCGCCCATGCGGGAGTTGGCCGGGGAGCTGGGCGTCAACCCCAACACCGTCGCGGCCGCCTACCGCACCCTGCGCGAGCGCGGGGTCATCGAGACCGCGGGGCGCCGGGGCAGCCGGGTGCGCCCGAGGCCCGCCACCACCGCGCGGGGCAGCCTCCGGATCGAGGCCCCCGAAGGGGTGCGGGACGTGGGCGAGGGCAACCCCGACGTGTCCCTGCTGCCGCCGCTCGGCGAGGCACTGGCCGCCGCGGCCCGTGCGCACGCGGCGCACCCCACGCTGTACGGGGAGGTTCCGGTGGACGAGGAGTTCGCGCGGCTGGCCCGGGCCGCGCTGGACGCGGACGGGGTGCCCGCAGGCCCGGTCGGCGTGGCCTCCGGCGCGCTGGACGCCATCGAGCGGGTGCTCGCCGCGCACCTGAGGCCGGGGGACGCGGTGGCGGTCGAGGACCCGGGCTGGGGGAGCGTGCTGGACCTCGTGCCGGCGCTGGGGCTGCGGGTCGTACCCGTACGGCTCGACGACGAGGGGCCGCTGCCGGGGGAGGTCGCCCGGGCGCTGCGGGACGAGGGCGCGCGGGCCGTCGTGGTGACCGCGCGGGCGCAGAACCCGACGGGTGCGGCGGTGAGCGGGCCGCGCGCCGCGGAGCTGCGGGACCTGCTGGCCCGCCATCCGGACGTGCTGCTCGTCGAGGACGACCACGGGCACGGCTTCGTCGACCTGGCGCCGCACCCGCTGGCCGGGGCGACGAAGCGGTGGGCGTTCGTGCGGTCCGTGTCCAAGGCGTACGGGCCGGACCTGCGCGTCGCCGCGTTCACCGGTGACGCGGTCACCGTGGACCGGGTGCTCGGGCGGCAGCGGCTCGGGCCCGGGTGGGTGAGCCGGCTGCTCCAGCGGGCGGTCGCGCACCTGTGGCGGACGGGCGCGGTGGACGGCGCCGCCGTCGCCCGGGCGTACGGGGAGCGGCGGGACGCGCTGGTCCGGGCGCTGGAGGCGCGGGGCGTCGAGGCGCACGGGCGCAGCGGGATGAACGTGTGGGTGCCGGTGGCGGACGAGACCGGGGCCGTCGCCCGGCTGCTGCACGCGGGCTGGGCGGTGGCCCCGGGCGCCCGCTTCCGTGTGCGGTCCGGACCGGGCGTGCGGCTGACCGTCTCCCGCCTGTCGCCCGGCGACATCGAACCGCTCGCGACGGCCGTGGCGGAGGCGGCGGGCCCGATGCCGGCCCGCAGCTACGGGTGACGGGCGCTGCCCGGGCGGCTCTGGGTGAGCGCCGCGCCCGCCAGGACTATCAGGGCGCCGACAGGCGTGTTCCAGGTGAGCTGCTCGTCGAGGAGCGTCACGCCCGCCGCCGTCGCGATGACGGGGATGAAGTACGTGACCATCTGGCCCGTCGTCGGACCGACCTCCGCGACGATGCCGTACTGGAGCAGGACCGCGAAGCCCGTCCCCAGGGCGCCGAGTGCCGCCACCGCGAGCAGCGGGCCCACCGGGAACGCCGTGGGGAGGTGGGTGAACAGCGGTGTCACCACGGCCAGTTGCGCGGTCGCCAGCATCAGCTGCGCGCCGGTCAGAGACAGATGGGACTCGCTGCGGCCTGCCAGGGTGCGGCGTACGTAGATCCAGCCGACCGGGTAGCTCAGCGACGCGGCCAGCGCCAGGAGCGTGCCGGTGGCGTCGATCCCAGCGAAGCCCTGCCAGGCCCCGAGGACGGTGAGGACACCGATGAAGCCGAGCCCCAGCCCCGCGACCCTGCGCCGTGTGGGCCGGTCCTCGGAGAGCGCGACGAGCGACAGGGCCATGCCCCACAGGGGCGACGTGGCGTTGCAGATACCCGCCAGCGTGGACGGGATGGTCAGCTCGGCGTACGCGAAGAGCGAGAACGGCAGGGCGTTGAGCAGGAACCCGGCCACGGCCAGGTGACCCCAGGTGCGCACGCCGCGCGGCAGCCCCGTCCGGCGCACCGCCATGGCGGCGACGAGGACCGCCGTACCGAACAGGAGCCTGCCGAACGTCACTTGGAACGGTGCGTACGCCTCCGTACCCACTTTGATCAGCAGAAAGCTGAAACCCCAGATCAGCGACAGCACGGCGAACCGGACGCGCCAGTCGACGCGGCGGCGCGGGTGTGGGTGTGGGCCGGGGTGTGGGGCGGCCGGCGGGCGTGATTCCGGCGGTGCCGGGGCGGAGGGAGAGGCGGAGGCGGTGTCGGTCGCGGTGTGCGGGGTCGCGGTGCGCATGGCACCACGATCGTCGCCACGACGTCGTAGAACAAGTGAGATTTTCTTGATGGATTAGCTTAGTATCGCTTACATGTTGAACCTGGAGCGCCTGCGGACCCTTGACGCACTCGCCCGCCACGGCTCGGTGAGCGGCGCCGCCGACGGGCTGCACGTGACGACGTCGGCCGTCTCGCAGCAGCTGTCCAAGCTGGAGCGCGAGGTCGGCCAGCAGCTGATCAGCAAGAACGGGCGCGGTGTGCGGCTCACGGACGCGGGGCAGTTGCTCGCGGCGCACGCGGCCCGCATCCTCTCGCAGGTCGAACTGGCCCAGGCCGACATCGAGGCCCAGCGCGGCCAGGTCGTCGGCGAGGTCCGGCTCGCCGGCTTCCCGACGGCAGCACGCGGCCTGTTCCCGCGCGCCATCACCGCGCTCCGTACGGTGCACCCCGAGCTACGGGTGCGCAGCAGCGAACTGGAACCGGAGGCCGGTATCCGCGCCGTGCTCCGGGGTGACGTGGACCTGGCCGTGGTGCTCGACTGGAGCAACAAGCGGCTGCCCGTGCCGGGCGGGCTCGCCCAGGCCGCGCTGCTGGACGACGCCGCCGACGTGGCGCTGCCCGCGGACCACCCGCTCGCGGGCCGGACCGAGGTCGACCTGGAGGACTTCGCCGACGCCGAATGGGTCTCCTGGCCGGAGGGCGAGTTCTGCCACGACTGGCTGGTGTTCACGCTGCGCTCGAAGGGCATCGAACCGCGCATCGCGCACTTCGCGGGCGAGCACCACACGCAGCTTGCGCTCATCCAGGCCGGGCTCGGTGTGTGCGTGACCCCCCGGCTGGGGCGCGGCCCCGCGCCGGAGGGCGTCGTCCTCGTGCCCGTACGGCAGGCGATGCACCGGCACATCTACGCGGTGTGGCGCACCGACGCCGACCGGCGGCCGTCCATCCGGGCAGCCGTGGACGCCCTGCAGGACGCCGCCGGCACGGTCGGAGGACCGAACTGACGCGGCGGCGGCCGAACTTCGGGGGCGGGCTGAGCCGCCGTCGCGGGCCGAGCCCCGGCGCGGCGCGGTCGCGGGGNGCCCCGCGCCGGGGGAGCGTGACGGTCAGGCGAGCTTGATCGAGTCGCCGTCCACCGTGATCGACGCGGGCGCGAGCGGAGTCGTCGCCGGGCCCTTCTTCACACTGCCGTCGGCCGCGTCGAACTCGCTGCCGTGGCACGGGCAGTTGATGACCCCGTCCGAGATGTCCTTCACCGCGCAGCCCTGGTGCGTGCACATCGCCGAGAACGCCTTGAACTCGCCCGCCTTCGGCTGCGTGACGACGATGCCCTGGTCCCCGAAGACCTTGCCGCCGCCCTCCGGGATGTCGGACGTCTTCGCCAGCACCTGACCGCCGCCGCCCCCGGTGCCGCCGCTGCCGGTGTCCGCGCTGCCGCCCGAACCACCGCCCGTGGCCGGTGAGCCGGCACCGGCGGTCGGCGCGGTGTCAGCACTGCCCGTGCCGCCCGCGCTGTCCGAGCCGCCGCACGCCGTCAGAACGACGGCGAGCCCCGCACCGCCCGCCGCGGCGACGGCGGTACGGCGTGTCATGGCCCCGGCCGGGGCCCCTGCCTCTGCGGTCATTCGCGCTTCCCTCCGCGTTTCCTGCGTCTCTCCGTGTTACCCGGACACAAGGGGGTACGGCGCGCGGCGCGCGGGCGTTCAGGGATTCAGCGATCTTTTCAGGAAATCCACCTCCAGACCGAGCTGATTCGCCACCACCTCCTCCTGTGTGACCATGTGCGTCGCGCCCGGCAGCGGCAGCACACTATGGGGCCGGCCGGCAGCCAGCAGCGCTGCGGACAGCCGCAGCGTGTGGGCCGCCACCACGTTGTCGTCCGCGAGCCCGTGTATCAGCAGCAGCGGCCGGGACAACCGGTCCGCGTACGGCACGAGGGACGACCGCCGGTAGTTCTCCGGCTGCACGGCAGGGTGCCCCAGGAACCGCTCCTCCCAATGCGTGTCGTACAGCCGCCGGTCCGTCGGCGCGGCGCCCGCGACCGCGGCGCCGAACACGTCGGGGCGGTGCAGCACCGCGCCGATCGCCAGATAGCCCCCGTACGACCAGCCCCGCACGGCCACCCGCCCCAGGTCCAGGAACGGATACCGCTCCGCCGCCGCATGCAGCGCGTCGACCTGGTCGTCGAGAGCGGGCCCCAGCCGGTCGCCGCGCACCGCGACCTCCCACGCCCGGCCCCGCCCAGGGGTACCGCGCCCGTCGGTGACCAGCACCGCGAAGCCCTGCTCGGCGAACCACTGGGCGACCGCCCCGGTCCAGCCGTACGCCCGCACGGCCAGCTGCAGGCCCGGTCCGCCGTACGGGCTCAGCAGCACCGGCAGGCGCTCGCCGGACGCCGCGTCGAACCAGGACGGCACGAACAGATGGCTCCGCAACTCCCGTACGCCCAGAGTCAGATGGACCGGCCGCGGGGTGACCAGGGGTTCCTCGGCCAGGACCGCGATCGTGCCCACCGGCCTGCCGCCGCGCAGCACCGTGACCGTCCGCTCGCCGCCGGTCCGGCTGTCCAGGACGACGGTGTCCCCGCCCACCGCGGCCGTATGGATGCCGGGCGCCTCGCTGACCCGGCGGAAACCGCCCCGGTCGCCGTCGCCCACCGGGTCGTACACCCACACATGGCTCTCCGTCGGCTCCTCGCTCGCCGCCACGTACACCCGCTCGCCGGCCGCTCCCAGGACCTCGCGGACGTGCAGGCCGGGCGGCGAGGCGACACCGCCGACGCGCACCCCGCACGTGTCGTCCCGGACCTGCGCCACGACGGACGTGCCCGTGGCGGTGCGCAGCGGCACGCCCGGTATCAGCGGGACCCACGCCTCGTCGTGCAGCACGTCGAGCGGCCGCGTGGCGCCCGTGTCCGGGTCGGCGCCGAAGAGCTGGACGGTCCGCTGGTCCCGGGTCTGGACCTGCACGTACGGCCCGTGCGTGTCCCAGCCCGCCGCCGTGACGTACTCGAACCGCAGGTCCGTCCAGACGCCCTCCGGATGCCGCCCCGCGTCCGCCTCCGCCGGAAGCCGGACGGGGACGCGGTGCCCGTCCAGACCCAGGACGTGCACCGTCACCTCCGTGTTGGCGGTGCCCGCCGCCGGGTACCGCACGGAGCGCGGCGGTCTGGCGGGGTCCGCCGGGTCGGCCAGGTACCAGCGCGCCACGCGCGCGTGGTCGACGCGCGTGACCAGCAGGGCGTCCCCGTCGGGCGACCACCAGTAGCCCCGCGTCCGCCCGATCGACTCGGCCGCCGCATGGTCCGCCAGGCCGTACACCACGTCCGGGCCCTCGGGCTCCGCCAGCGGCCGGTCACCGCTCCCGTCGGTGCCGACGACCCGCAGGGCGCCCCCGGAGACGTACGCGACGAGGGAGCCGTCCGGCGAAGGGCGCGGGTCGACGGCCGGCCCCGCGGTCGGTATCGGCCACGGCGTCCCCTCGCCGTCCGTCCGGACCGCCCACAGCGCTCCCCCCAGTGCGAACACCGCGAGCCGCGCCTCGCGGTCCGTCGCGTACCCGACGATGCCGGACGTGGTCACCCGGGCGCGCTCGCGGCGTACCTTCTCCTCCTCCGGCACGTCGTCCGCGTCCCCGGTGCCGCCGAGCACCGCCGGATCGGCCAGGAGCCGCTCCCGGCCGTCCTCGAACAGCCACAGCCGGCCCACCGGGTCGGTGCCCGAACCGGTGCGGACGAAGAGCACCCGGGAGCCGTCCGGCGAGACAGTGAACCGGTCGGGCACACCGAGCGAGAAGCGTCGCGTGCGGGCGAAGTGACGGGGAAAACCAGGCGTGATGAGGGAGATCGGCGAGGTCATAGACAGAGCATGACAGCGCGAGGCGACACGGCGGGCGACGAAGGGCCGGCCCTGTGGACAACGCGAACGGCGGACCCGCACCTGTGGACAACTTGATCGCCCAGCCCACCGCCCCCACGTAGCCTGGGACGATGCTTTCCGAAGTCACAGCGATCCGCTACGTCACGCCCCTGCGTGAGGGCGGCTCGCTCCCGGGCATCGTCGAGGCCGACGATCTCGGTACCTACGTCATGAAGTTGTCTACCTGGTGGCGCTGACCTGCATTGATGTGGCTGTTCCCACCCCTGACCTGCGCGGACAAGTCTTTCAGCGTCTTTCGGGATCGTGCTGCGTTACGTGGTCGATTCTCCCCACGCGCTCCCCAGGACCGTCGATACTCCCCAGATTCTCCCCAGGGGGGAGCTGCTGCGGCGGGCCTGGGGCGCGGGGCGTCATGCCGCCGGAGCCGGTGCCAAGGACACGTGGAGTGACTGCCTGCGAGAGCAGGGAGGGAAGGAACCTGACGCCGAGCGGACAGGTGCAGGGCGTGATCCTGGCGCTGGCTGAGCAGTTCGTCTGCGAGGCAGCTGGCGTGCCGATACTGCGGTTCTGCGCGCTGATGCCCCTGCCCGAGCGGTGAAGTGCGAACCGCATCTCCGTGGCGCGAGGGCCCAGGCGACCAAAATGACGATGCGTATCAACGATTCGGGTCCATTTCGGCCAGCCGCCCTTAGAACTCCTAACACAATGAGTTGATCTGGCGGTGGGTGATCAGGCAGCAGGCGAGCTTGAGGAAGGCTTCGTGGATGTCGGCCCGTCGTTCCCAGCGGACGCGGAGTCGTTTGAATCCGTGGAGCCAGGCGAAGGTGCGCTCGACCACCCATCGGTAGACGCCCAGGCCGCTGCCGTGGGGTGTGCCGCGTCGGGCGATGACGGGGAGGATCCGGCGGGCCCGAACCTGGTCGCGGTGGACGTCGTGGTCGTAGCCTCGGTCGGCGAAGAGGGACTGGGGCTTGCGGCGGGGCCGTCCGGGCCTGCCGCGGACGGGCGGGACGGCGTCGAGCAGGGGCATGAGCTGGGTGACGTCGTTGCGGTTGCCGCCGGTGAGGATGACCGCGAGCGGGGTGCCGTGGCCGTCGGTGATCAGGTGGTGCTTGGAGCCGGCCCGTCCCCGGTCGACTGGCGACGGGCCCGTCTGGAGCCCCCTTTTAGTGCCCTGACGTGGCTGGAGTCGACGACTGCCCGGGACCAGTCGAGGCGGGCGGCGGCGTTCAGCTCGGCCAGCAACACCTCGTGCAGCTGTTGCCAGGCTCCGGCCTCGTTCCAGTCCCGCAGCCGCCGCCAGCACGTCATGCCGGACCCGAAGCCGAGCTCCTGGGGCAGGTGTTCCCACTGGATGCCGGTGTGCAGGACGAACAGGATCCCGCACAGCACCTGCCGGTCCGGGACCGGCTTGCGGCCCGGGTACCTGAACCGTCTCTCCCGCTTCGGCAGGAGCGGCTCGATCCCCTTCCACAGGTCATCCGACACGATCCACGGCGAAGCCCCCATGGCCCAGACAACGCCGAATTCGCCGACCGGACACGGCCACCAGGGCCGATCCACCTCATTGTGTTAGGCGCTCTTAGAGGATGTCTCATGTGGTTATTGAGGCCAGTCGTTTGTAGCAGGTCAAGGCGGCTGCGAGGCCGATGAAGGTAAGGAAGTGTTGGCCCTTGCGTTCGTACCGGACGGTGAGGCGGCGGTAGCCGAAGAGCCAGCTGATCGTCCGCTCGATCCGCCAGCGGTGTCGGCCGAGTCGCTCGCCGGACTCGATGCCGGGGCGGGCGATCCGCGCGGCGATGCACCGGCTGCGGAGCCAGCGGCGGTGCTCGGTGGAGTGATACGCCTTGTCGGCCCGGAGTTTGCCGGGTCTGCGGCGGCGTGGTCCGCGCCGGGACCGGACCGGGGGTATCCCACGGATCAGGGGCCTGAGCGCATGGGTGTCGTGGACGTTCGCGCCGGAGACGCCTACGGCCAGCGGCAGGCCCTGCGCGTCGGACAGGACGTGCATTTTGCTGCCCTTCTTGCCCCGGTCGACCGGGTTCGGCCCGGTCAGCGTGCCCCTTTTTTGGCCCGCACGTTCGCGGCGTCCACGATGGCCGAGGTCCAGTCAATCTCCCCGCGCGCTCCGAGCTCGTCCAGGATCGCCCGGTGCAGCCGCCGCCAGACCCCGGCCTTCGTCCAGGCCGTGAACCGCCGGTGGGCGGTCGCCGGCGAGATACCGAACGTATCGGGCAGCATCCGCCACGCACACCCGCTGGTTAGCACGTACACCACCGCCGCGAACGCCTGCCTCTCATCGACCGGAGCCGTGCCCCCGCCCTGCTTCCGCGGAGTGAACTCCGGCAGCAATGGCTCCACCAGAACCCACAGGCCATCAGGGACAAGACGACATGAGAGATCACGAGCCACGGACGGCATCATGCCTGACACCACTCAGGCCGCGTGAGACAGCCTCGAGTCCATCCCTGACGCCCTCCGCCCACGGGTGTTCACCACCCGCCACACCTCCGTAGAGCGTCCCTGACTCCATGAGACGGCGCCCGCATCGGAAGCATCGAAACCTTCGGGCGGCCGCTTCGTTGGGACTCCATGATCAGCCGGGTTGCCGGCCGGAACATCAAGGAGGCCTCATACGCATCGCAGCTGTAGTCGCCGTGACAGCGGCCCTCGTTCTCCCCCTCGCTTCCCCCGCATCCGCCGCAGTTCCTCCCGAGGACGGCACTGTCCTGCTCAAGGACTCCTTCACCAAGAAGTGCCTGGACTCCGACAGCGGCGGCAAGGTGTACACCAACGACTGCCACACCGACAACGGCTACCAGAAGTGGCAGTGGATTCCCCGCGGCGCGGACAAGGTGATCCTCCGCAACATCGCCACGGACCGCTGTCTCGACAGACAGCGGTGGCGAGAGCGTCTACACCAACACCTGCACGGTGAACAACCAGCACTTGCAGTGGCTGTACCGAGAGCACACCAGCGGCAACCTGGAACTGAAGAACGTCGCTACCGGCCGGTGCCTGTTGGCCGACATCCACTCAGATGTCAAGACCGTCTCGTGCAACGACGTCAACTACGACTGGGGCCCGACGGTGGTACCGGCGTAACGCCGGCACGGATCTCCGCCCAGCCGGTTCTGGGGCCGGCTCAGGGCCGTACAGTCTAGGGGTGATCGGGCGTCGGGTGCTGTGGACGAACTCCCCAGCGGCGCAGTCCTTGGCGTACTGCGCCGCTCCAATCAGGTGGTAAGAGCCGGGGCGCAGGGGGCTTACCTGCCACAAGAAGCTCGCGAAGCCCACCACGTGAGACATCCCCTTAGTGGGTGCCGGCATACGCCCTCGCAGAGGTCAAGGCGTGTACGCCGCGACGGCGTCAACGCCGGTGTGAGGCGGCTGGCATCGATCGGGTGACAAGCCAGCACCGGTGTTGGAGTGGCCACCCTCAGCCTGACATGGGGAAACGGGCCATGACCCGTGTCGCGTTGGCGTACCTGTTGATCACCTGTGGTTACCATCCGTCGCGACAGAGGTCAGCGAGGGGACAGAACTTCCTCTTTGGGGACGTCGTGACAGATGCATCGCGGTCGGCGCGTTTGGCGCAGGTGTCGTCTGATCTATCGGACGATTCCATGACCGTGCAACTGCTGGCGGCCGGGCTTACGCGTATCCAGATGGATCAGCACGGAGCTTTGTGGAGTACTCCGTCGCTCGGCGTGGGGAGCGTGGGTCTGCCCTCGGCGTGGAACAAGGGGTGTGAACCGTCTGTGGTGGCGGGCTCTGGAGAGCGGGATGGCTCAGCTGCCCACTCACATGGATGTTTTCGCCTGGTGCACGAGGCCGCTCGGGCACTGGGCCTTTTCCAACCTCACGCTGACGCGTGGTGAAGGATGAGAACGGCCTGGACGATCGCGGTGATGCGGTTGGTGCTGCAGCGGAGCTTCGGCAGAGGGCGCCAGCCCTTCAGAGTGGCCATGGCCTGCTCGCCGAGGCAGCGGATCTTGGCGTGCGTGCTGTTGTGCCGACGCTGCCACCGCTTGGGGCGACGGCCTCGGAACGGGACGCGGACGGGGTGGCCGGCTCCCTGGTACGCCTTGTCCGCCCAGCACTTCAGCTCGGCCGCGGCGAGCGTGTCGATGATCCCGTGGGTCCGTGCGGCGGTCAGGTCGTGGACGGCCCCGGGCAGGGCGGGTGACGCCCACAGCAGCCGTCCGAACGGGTCGGTGAGGACTTGGACGTTCATGCCGTGGCGCTTGTGTTTCCCGGAGTAGTACGGGGTGTCGGCGGCGATCCGGTCGATCGGCAGGAGGGTGCCGTCCAGGATCACGAACGCCTTGGTCCGGATGGCCTTCATCGCCTCGGTCAGGGGCGGGGCGAGGGCGGCCAGGACGTCGATGACCTCGCGTATGTAGCGATAGACGGTCGCGATGCCGATGCGGAACCCGGCGGCGAGCTGGGCATAGGTATCGCCGCATCGCAGGTGGGCCAAGGCGAGCAGGGCCTGTCGGTCCGTGGGCAGACGCCGCCAGCGCGTTCCGACCTCCCGCCGCCGGGCATGCAGTTGAGCGCTCAGGTAGCGCAGGGTGCGGCTGGACAGATCAATCGACGACGGGTAGACAAGCACGCGAAGCTCCTGGTGGGGCACGGTGGATCTTGGTCGTGACACCTCCTGCCAGGAGCTTCATCGCGCTGCAGAGCCGCCCAACTGACGGACACGGCCGTCAGGTTGGAAACAGCTCAGTGATCTGGTGGTCAGAGGCCGTGGAGGTTGGGGCGGGTGATGGCGGCTTCTGCGAACAGCCGGCGATAGAAGGGGCCAAGGCCGTCGGGGATGGCCAGGGACCGAAACGCCTCCTCGGCCGGCAGGAGACGGCGGTGGGCCATCTCGAAGCGTGGGTCCCATGGAGCCAGACGCACCTCTGCTCCCCACATCGACCGGACCAGCACCAGCCCTTCCTGGGGACCTCGCACGCAGAGGCCCCGGCTGAACCCGAGGAGCCGGCAATCCACCACCTCGGCGCAGGCTTCCTCACGGACCTCGCGGCGCATCGTGTAGACCCACTGCTCACCCCGCTCCGGGCGACCGGCGGGCAGACCCCACCGCTGTCCGTCTGGGCTGACCACGACGATCCGATCGCCGGCGGCGCACACCGCCTCCGCGCCGTGTGGCGTACCCGACGGAGGGTCAGGAGGCGGATACCAGGCAACGTGCCATCCCTGACCGTTGATGGATGCGGCGAAGTCGGCGCCATTCCCAGCGATGTCGTTCATGGTTTCGCTCCGTGAAGGGATCAAGCAACGGTGGGGACGGGGTCTTCGTCAGGGCGTCCGACGAGGTGGCCGCGTTCGAAGCGGGCTCCAGCGCGGACGAGGACGACAAGGTGGGGTGCGTTGACGGCTCGCCAGCGAGCCTGAGCGGACTCCACCAGCTTGAAGACCATGGCCAAGGCGGCGGCCGCGCTGCCGGCGCCCTTGGTGACCTTCGTCCGCAGCCGCACGGTGGCGAACGTCGACTCGATGGGATGTGTGGTGCGCAGGTGGATCCAGTGCTCGGCGGGAAAGTCGTAGAAGGCCAGCAGCTCGTCCACGTCGTCGTTGATCTTCTTGACGGCCTTGGGGAACTTCGTGCCGTAGGTCTTCTCGAACGCTGCGACCGCCAGTAGCGCGTGATCACGGTCCTCGGCGTGGTAGATCTCCTGCAGGCCCTTCTTCGCCCCGGGCTGGGCCGACTTCGGGAGGGCGTCGAGGGTATTGGCGATCTTGTGAACCCAGCACCTCTGATCGCGAGCTTCGGGAAAGACCTCGCCGAGGGCCCTCCAGAAGCCGAGCGCCCCGTCACCGACCGCGAGCACCGGGCCGCGCATGCCGCGGCGGGCGCAGTCGCGCGGCCGGTCGCCCCAGGAATCGGCTGATTCGCGGTAGCCGTCGCTCATGGCGATCAGCTCCTTGGTGCCGTCCGCGCGCACGCCCATCAGCACCAGCACGCACGAGTTCGCCTCCCGCAGGCGTATGCGCAGATGGATGCCGTCGGCCCAGACATAGACGTAGTCGCTGCCGGACAGATCGCGCTCGCCGAACGCCTGATGGTCGGTCCGCCACTGCTGGGTCAGCCGGGTGACCGTCGCCGGTGACAGGCCCGCCGAGCTGCCGAGGAACTGCTCCAGTGCGGGCACGAAGTCGCCGCGGGACAGGCCGTGCAGGTAGAGCAGCGGCAGCACCTCGCTGATCTTCGGTGACTTGCGGCACCACGGCGGGAGGATCGCCGAGGAGAACCGCTTGCGCTCGCCTGTTTCCTCGTCGACCCGCCTGTCGTTCACCCTCGGCGCCTTCACCTCGACCACCCCGGCCGCGGTGGTGACCTTCCTCGGCTGGTGGTAGCCGTTGCGCACCACCAGACGGTGGCCCTTCTCGTCGCGCTCGTCGGCCAACTCGGCTATGTATGCGTTGACTTCGGCCTCCAGGGCCAGGCGGTCAGCATCCTTCTTGCGCCCTCGCGGACGATCTCGTCGATCAGGGAGGAGCCCTTGGCGGTGGTGCCGTCGTCGTTCGCTACGCAGTGCACGGGCGTGCCTTCCCGACCCGCGTGGCAACGCGGGCCTACTCGATACCGGTCGATCGATCACTCGGGAAGGTACGCCCTCCCGAGCCGATCCGCAGTCTGAGCATTGCTCGGGAAAGTGTTGAAAGAGGTCGTATCGACCCGCTATGTCACGCCCTTGCGTGAGGGCGGCTCGCTCCCCGGGATCGTTGAGGCCGACGGCTTCGGCACGTACGTCATGGGAAGTTGTCCACCTGGTGGCACTGACCTGCATCGATGCGGCTGTGCCCACCCCTGACCGCGCGGATAGGTCCTCCGGCGTCCTTCGGGCTCGTGCCGCGTTATGCGGTCGATTCTCCCCTTCACGCGCTTCCCAAGGTCCTCGACACCCCTCAGGTTCTCCCCAGGGAGGTGACGTTGCGGCGGGCCTGGTGGTACGGGACGTCATACCACCGGAGGCGCTGCCAAGGGCACGTTGGGCAACTGCCCGCGAGGGCAGGGCAGCAGCCTGGGCCACCGCGGTGCACATGGGCTCCGCGCAGAACCCGTCCGCGCCACACGGTTCGACGGCCATGGCCGACGCCGTACGCGCCGCCACCGGCTGACCGGCGAACGGCCGCCTCCATGGGTCAGCGGTTCGATCCGGTGCGGGCCGACGCCGCTCAGGGTGCTTCCACCTGCGGGGGCTCCCCCCGAGGAGCGGTCAACGCCTCGCGCAGGGCAGCGACCGCATTGGTGCCGATGCGTTCGGCCAGGACGCCTTCGATGACCACGAGGGTGTCCTGGGCACGTCGGTGGACCCGGGCGCCCTCGGCGGTGGGGCGGATCAGGCGGCTGCGGGCGGAGCCGGGATCGGGGACCTGTTCCAGCAGCCCCATGCCGATGAGGGCGTGCACGGCCTGGTGGGCGGTCTGCCGGGTGACCCCCATCCGGCGGGCGAGCTCGGAGACCGTCGTGCCCTCTTCGTCGAGGGCGGCGAAGACGGCTGCCTGCCCGATGGTGACGGGCTGCTCGCCGGCGGCCCGCATGCTGGCCAGCAGCGCGTCGTCGAACCAGCGTTTGGCCTCGGTGAGCAGTTGGGGCAGGTTGCGTGCGGGGGTGGTCATGGCTCCTCACGGGACGGGGCTTCGAGCATAGCGATCGCGCACAAGGGTGCCGCCCACCGCGAATGTCAGGTAGTCTGACATTCCTCGTCGTTCTGCCGGAGGTCCCCATGACCATGGAGTTCGCCCGTCCCAGCCGTCCGCGGTCGCACATCCCGGCCGAGCCGGGAAAGCCGTACTTCATCGAGAAGGGCATGGGCGACCGCGCTCACCTCTTCACCGACCTGGTCACCGTCTACGCGGGCGGGGAACAGACCGAGAACGCCTTCAACTTCTTCACCGTCGAGGGCCCCAGGGGCGAGGTCATCCCGGCGCACGTCCACTCCGACACGTACGAGGTCTTCTACATCACCGACGGCGCGGTACGGCTGTTCGTAGAGGACCTGGAGGGCGAGCAGCACGAAAGGCTGCTCACCGCCGGCGACTTCGGCTTCGTACCGAAGAACTGCCCGCACGCCTACCGCATCGAGCGCCACCACAGCCGGGTCGTCGGCGTGGCCGCCGGACCCGGCGGCACCTTCGAGCGGTTCTTCGAGAACCTCGGCGTCCCGACCGAGGAACTCGGCCTGCCGCCCGAGCCCTACGTACCGGGACCGCACAAGTTCGCCACCGTGCCGCAGCGGTACGACGTGCGCTTCCTGCCCGAGCACCAGTGGCGCACCGGGAGCTGATCCCGTGCCGTACGTCCGGGCACTCTTGACCGGGGTGCTGGTCGGCGTCCTCTACGCGGCGCTGAGGGTGAAGGCGCCGGCACCCCCGCTCCTCGCGCTGTTCGGCCTGCTCGGGATGGTCGCCGGGCAGAGCGCGCTCGGGGCGCTGTGACTGCCCCGTGCCGGCCACGCCTGTCCCGGTTCACCTGCCGGGCAGCCGTCTCCTTCACCGCCGGGACGGCGATGGGCGCCGTGTGCTGGGGACTGGGGCTCACCGCGCCCGCGCCGACCCTGCTGGGCCTGGCCGGGCTCCTGGGCGTCGGCATCGGCGAGCGCGCGGCCACGGCGTGCGGCGCCCTCCTGGCCCACCGCCGCTCACGTCATCGACACACGTGACCCGACCGCCCGCCCGCCGGCCGAGAAGGCCGCGCCCTACCCCAGAGAGACGCCCATGCCGCTGACGCCCGACCTCGCCGCGTTCCTGGCCCCGCCAGCCCCCGAACAGATGCCGCTCCCGCCCGCCGCGCGCCCCGCCCCCGGCGTACGGCTGCTACGCGGTGTTCCGTATGCCTACCGGGCGGGCGTCCGGCCGCTCGAACTCGATCTGTGGCTGCCCGACGAGACGTACCACCCCCTGCCGGTCGTCCTCTACCTCCACGGCGGAGGCTGGCGCGCGGGCTTGCGTACGGAGATGGGGCCGCGCTTCCGTCACTGGGACCCCGATCCCTTCGCCCGTCTCGCACAGGCCGGGTTCGCGGTCGCCTCCGTCGACTACCGGCTCAGCGGCGAGGCTGTCCACCCTGCCCAGCTCGACGACGTGACGGCGGCTCTGGGCTGGCTGAACGCCCGAGCCGACGAGCTCGGCCTGGACACGCGCCGGACCGTGTCGTGGGGCGAGTCGGCCGGCGCCCACCTCGCCGCCCTGCTCGCCCTCACCGCTCCGCTGAGCGGCTGCGTCGCCTGGTACGGGCCCACCGATCTGACCACCCTGCCCGGCCAGTGCCCGGCTGGCGCCTACGACGCCGCCGACCCGACCACCCGTGAGGCCCTGCTGATCGGAGCGGCGATCGCCGACGCGCCGGACCTGGCGCGCGCCGCGAGCCCGGTCGCCCACGTGCACGCCGACGCTCCGCCGTTCCTCGTCCTGCACGGCACCGAGGACGTGCTCATCCCGCTCGCCCAGGGTGAGCAACTGGCCGCGGCCCTCCGTCGCGCGGGCGCCCGCGTCGACTTTCGGCCCGTACCGGGCGCCGGCCACGGCTGGGAGGGCCTGGCGGACGACGAAGCCGAGCGGTGCTTCACCGCGTCCGTGGACTTCGCCCTCGCCTGCACCGCTGGCCTGCTTCCTCCCGTACACCAGTAGCCCGGCGCACGCCCGGTGGCGGAGCCGGCGCGAAGCGAGCAGCGAACGGATGCGCCGGAGGCGAGAACACGGAACTCGTCGACGTCGAGGCAGCGAGAAGCCGACCTGCGTCGCGGAGGCGGTCTACCGCCGCTACGCCTGACGGACCGGCCGACGGCCCCGACCGCGGACAGCCTCCGACGGCCTCAGCCTGCCCGGCCGCAGCGCTCCGTGTCGATCTCGGGCAGCGTGGCCTCGGGGTAGCGGGCCCCGTGCCCGGTCGTCGCGTTCAGCACCCGGCCCGCCGCCTCGAGCACGCCGGCGGGCACCTCGGCGTCGAGCACGGAAAGGTTCTCCCGCAGGTGGTCCACCGACCGGGTCCCCGGAAGGGCGACGACGTGGGGTCCGCGGGAGAGGACCCAGCCGAGGGCCAGCCGCGGCAGGGTGAGCCCGGCCTCGTCGGCGATCCTCTCCAACTCGTCCCGCAGTGCCAGGTTGGCCGGATAGTGGCGCTCGTCGAAGCGGGGCATGGCCCGCCGGACGTCCCCGGCGGGAAGAGCCGCCGGGTCCGGCGGAGCGGCGGTGAGGAACCCGCGCCCCAGCGGGCTGAACGCCACGAGGGCGACGCCTAGGGCCTGTCTGACAATTCCCGCCTGCCCCGCGGCGCCTGGCACGCGCGCTCGCCGCGTTGCCGAAACGCCCACGTGGCTCCGCCACGAGGGCGCTCCGGCGCCTTGCGATCGCA
>NZ_JABWDV010000355.1 GCF_013362995.1 Streptomyces sp. TRM64462
GTGACCGTCGTCCTCTTCGAACTGGCCTTCCTGCTGGCCGCGCCCGTCTGGGCGCTGATGATCCTGGCGCCCGGCTGGTCGTGGACGGCACGGATCGCCGCGTCGCCGCTGACCGCCGTACCGATCGTGGCGGTCTACCTCGGCCTGGCCGCGCCCGTCGTGCCCGAACTGTGGGCGGCCGTCCGCGAGCCGGACCTGGAGGCGTTCCGCGCGCTGACCGCGCTCGCGGACGGGGCGGGGGCGATCTGGGCGCAGGTCATCGCCTGGGACCTGCTGATCGGCCAGTGGATGTTCCTGGAGTCCCGCAGGCTGGGCCTGCGTCCGCTGGTCACCGCCCCCCTGCTGGTGCTGACCGTCTTCCTGTCCCCGGTCGGCCTGCTGGTGTTCCTCGCGATACGGGCCGTCAAGGGCGGAAGCCCGCGGCGGCCGGCCGGCAAGGAGCTGGGCCGTCACGCGATGTGACGACCCATCAGCCTCCGGTCGTCTGGCCGGTGTCAGCCCACCGAGCTGTACGCGACGACCCCGCGCAGCAGCCCGTCCACGGCCTTGCGGGCGCTCTTGGCCACCGTGCTGTTCTCGGTGGGGGCCGCCGCGGCGATCTGCCCGAGGACGTCGATGACCTGCTTGCACCAGCGCACGAAGTCACCGGCGGGCATCTCCGCCTCGCGCAGCACCTCGTCCAGCCCCTTGCCGGACGCCCACTGGTGGGCCGCCCACGCGAAGCCGAGGTCCGGCTCACGCTGGCCCACGCCCTCCGCCTGGTGGATCCGGAACTCCTCCTCCAGAGCGTCGAGGCGGCCCCAGATCCGCACCATCTCGCCCAGCGCGGCCTTGGCCCTGCCGGACGGGACCTTCGGGACGACCGCGTCGTCGGACTGCCGTGCCTCGTACACCAGGGCCGAGACGCAGGCGGCCAGTTCGGCCGGGTCGAGGCCCTCCCACACGCGTTCGCGCAGGCATTCACTCGCCAGCAGGTCCAGCTCGCCGTAGAGCCGGGCCAGCCGCTTGCCGTGCTCGGTGACCTCGTCGGCGCGCAGGTAGTCCAGCTCCGTCAGCAGCGCCACGATCCGGTCGAAGGTGCGGGCGATCGTGTTCGTACGGCCTTCGATGCGCCGCTCCAGCTGCCGGGTGTCTCGCTGCAGCCGGTGGTAGCGCTCCGCCCAGCGGGCGTGGTCCTCACGCTCGTCGCAGCCGTGGCACGGATGCGCCCGCAGGGCCGTACGCAGCCGGGAGATCTCGCGGTCGTCGGCCGCGGCGGACCGCTGCCTGCGATGCCGCTCGGGCTCGATGTGCCCGGCCTTGGTGCGCAGCGCGGACGCCAGGTCACGGCGCGACTGCGGCGAACGCGGGTTGAACGACCGCGGGATCCGCATCCGCTCCAACGGCTCCACCGGCACCGGGAAGTCGATCGAGGCGAGCCGCTTCACCTGCCTCTCCGCCGTCAGCACCAGCGGCCGCGGCCCGTCCTGGTGCTCGAACCCGCGGTGCCCGTTGGACCGCCCCGCCGGCAGGCCAGGGTCCAGCACCAGCGCGAGGCCGGCGAACTTGCCGGTCGGCACATGGATGACGTCGCCGGGCTTCAGCCGCTCCAGGGCCGTGGCCGCGGCGGCGCGCCGCTGGGCCGCGCCCTGCTTGGCCAGTTCGGTCTCACGGTCCTTCAGTTCGCGGCGCAGCCGCGCGTACTCCTCGAAGTCGCCGAGGTGGCAGGTCATGCCCTGCCGGTAGCCCTCCAGGCCCTCCTCGTTGCGCTGCACCTGCCGTGAGATGCCCACCACGGAACGGTCCGCCTGGAACTGCGCGAACGACGTCTCCAGCAGCTCGCGCGAGCGGTGCCGGCCGAACTGGTCGACCAGGTTGACCGCCATGTTGTACGACGGCTTGAAGCTGGACCGCAGCGGATACGTACGCGTGCCGGCGAGGCCCGCGAGGTGCGTCGGATCCATGCCGCGCTGCCACAGGACCACGGCGTGGCCCTCGACGTCGATGCCGCGCCGCCCTGCGCGCCCGGTGAGCTGGGTGTACTCGCCGGGGGTGATGTCGGCGTGCTGCTCGCCGTTCCACTTGACGAGCTTCTCCAGCACCACCGAACGGGCGGGCATGTTGATGCCGAGCGCCAGCGTCTCGGTGGCGAACACCGCCTTGACGAGGCCGCGCACGAACAGCTCCTCGACGACCTCCTTGAAGGTGGGCAGCATCCCGGCGTGGTGCGCGGCGATGCCCCGCTCCAGGCCTTCCAGCCACTCGTAGTAGCCGAGGACGTGCAGGTCCTCGGGCGGGATGGACGCCGTGCGCTCCTCGACGATCTCGCGGACGCGGTGGCGTGCCTCTTCGTCGTTGAGCCGCAGCCCGGCGTACAGGCACTGCTGGACGGCGGCCTCGCAGCCGGCGCGGCTGAAGATGAACGTGATCGCGGGCAGCAGGCCCTCGGCGTCGAGCCGCTCGATCACCTCGGGGCGGCCCGGCGTCCAGATCCGGGAGCGCTGCCGGCGCTCGCGCTCGCGGTCGGCCTCGCGGACCATCTTGCCGCGCCGCCGGTCGCGCGGGTTGTACGTGCGCGAGTTCTCCATCCGCGCGAGGCGCACCAGGTCGGGGTTGACCTCGCGGCGGGTGACGCCGCGGCCGCCGTGGTCGGTCTCCTCCTCGAAGAGGTCGTAGACCCGGCGGCCGGCGAGGACGTGCTGCCACAGCGGCACGGGCCGTTCCTCTGAGACGATCACTTCGGTGTCGCCGCGGACGGTGTCGAGCCAGTCGCCGAACTCCTCGGCGTTGGACACGGTCGCGGAGAGCGACACGAGTGTCACGGACTCGGGAAGGTGGATGATCACCTCTTCCCAGACGGCGCCGCGGAACCGGTCGGAGAGGTAGTGGACCTCGTCCATCACCACGTATCCGAGGCCGCGCAGCGCCTGGGAGCCCGCGTACAGCATGTTGCGGAGGACCTCGGTGGTCATCACGATCACGGGCGCGTCGGAGTTGACGCTGTTGTCGCCGGTGAGCAGGCCGACCTTGCCGGGGCCGTAGCGCTTGACGAGGTCGGTGTACTTCTGGTTGGAGAGCGCCTTGATCGGCGTGGTGTAGAAGCACTTGCGGCCCTGCTCCAGGGCGAGGTGCACGGCGAACTCGCCGACGATGGTCTTGCCCGAGCCGGTCGGTGCGGCGACGAGCACGCCCTTGCCTGTTTCCAGGGCGTGGCATGCCTCGATCTGGAAGGGGTCCAGCTCGAAGTCGTAGAGGTCGCGGAAGGCGGCGAACGCGGTGGCCTGCTCGGCGGCCCTGCGCCGGGCGGCCGCGTACGCCTCCGCTGGTGTGAGGTCGTCTGTCATCTTGCTATCGAGACTACCCGGCGGCGCCGACAGTCAGCTCAGCGTTTATTCGACCTTGTTCGCCCCCCGGCACGGCTCCGGCCGGCCGCGTGGTGCTGGTGCGGCCGGCCGGTGCGGAGGGTGATCGCGGTGCTGCGTCAGGTGATGTCGTCGTAGCC
This sequence comes from Streptomyces sp. TRM64462, assembly GCF_013362995.1. Lineage (GTDB taxonomy): Bacteria > Actinomycetota > Actinomycetes > Streptomycetales > Streptomycetaceae > Streptomyces. The sequence goes on from NZ_JABWDV010000355.1 coordinate 3,482, forward strand.
GTTGACCCGGCGCCCTGCGGAGCCGTCCGCCTCGCCGGTCGCCTGCTCGGGCAGGGCGCGGGGGGCGCCGACGGGCTGGGTGGGGCCGATGTCGTCGGGCGTGAGGTCGAGCGTGGAGGCCTCGTCGTCGCTCAGCTCGGGGCCTTCGCCGCGGCGCTTGCGGCGGTCGTTGAGGAGCGAGAAGCCGACGGCGGCGAAGTACAGGGCGGTCATCGGTACGGCCAGCGCGATCATCGACAGCGGGTCGGTGGGCGTGACGATCGCGGAGAAGATCGCGATACCCATGACCATGCCGCGCCACCAGCCCAGCATGCGGGCGCCGCTGACCACGCCGCCGGCGTTGAGCAGACAGAGCAGCAGTGGCAGCTGGAAGGCGATTCCGAAGGCGAGGACCAGCTTGACCGTCATGCCGATCATGTCGTCGACGGTGATGTAGTTGACCGAGCCGTCGACGCTGAAGCTGAGCATGACCGGGACGGCCAGCGGGAGGATCTTGTACGCGAGCCAGGCGCCGAAGACGAAGAGCGGCGTGCCCACCACGACGGTGGAGATCGCGTACTTCTTCTCGTTCTTGTGCAGGCCCGGAGCGATGAACGCCCAGAGCTGGTAGAGCCAGACCGGGGCGGAGGCGACCAGGGCGGCCATGATGCCGACCTTGACGTACGTCGTGAACGGGGACGTGATGCCGATCTGTGAGAGCACGGCGCACTTGCCCGCCAGCGCGCGCGGATCCTGCTCGCTGGTGCAGCGCGGCACCGGCTCGCTGAGGAACTCGGCGATGTCCTTGGAGAAGAACAGCGCCACGATCAGCAGTGGCACGAAGGCCAGGAGCGCCTTGAGTAGCCGGTCGCGCAGCTCGCGCAGATGCTCGACGAGGGGCATCCGCCCCTCGGGGTCCCTGTCCTTCTTGCGGGCGGACTTGAGCAACCCACGTCCCTATCTCGTAGAGCAGCCGCCCGTCGGGGCGGCTGCCCGCTTGCCTGTGGTGAACCGGGGAATGTCAGCCCTGCGCGGTGCGCTTCGGCTCTTCGACAGGACGGGCGGACGCGACGTCGCCGGGGGCGGCCTGGATGGTCTTCGGCGCGGCGGTCTGCTCGGCGGTGCCGGCGCCCTGCGCGTCGTCCTTGGCGGGGCCGTCGCTCTTCATGGCGGCGGCCTCACTCTTGAGGATGCGGGCCGACTTGCCCAGCGAACGCGCCACCTCGGGCAGCTTCTTGGCGCCGAAGAGCAGTACGACGATCCCCAGAATGATGGCCAGCTGCCAGATGCCGATCTGACCCATGTTTGCCTACCTTCTGACCGAGGTCACCTGAAGCGGGAGCAGCGCGGACGCAGGACAGAGTGACCGTCCGCACGAGTAGTCATCGTAACCCTCACGGGTAAACGCCGGGCAATCCCCCGGCATACGCGCAGCTGCGACGCCGCTACCCGCGGGGCAGCGCCTCGCCGGTGCGGGCGAGGTCGGTGGCGGCCCGTTCCAGGTCCTCTGCGGCGCGGCCGACGGCCTGTGTGGTGTGGGCCACTTGACGGCCGAGGCGCTGGGCCTCGATGAACACCCGGATGCCGAGGGCACCGAGGACGGCGATGCCGAGGAATCCCAGGGCGACGGCGAGCATGGGCCAGAACATGGGGGTGAGCCTAGACGGTGTCAGACGGTGGAGTGGAGTCGCAGCGTCCGCACGCCGCCGCCGGTGAGGAGTTCGACGATGCGTTCGCCGGCGGGCTTGCGGACGGCGGAGCCGCACTCGGGACAGGTGAAGGAGTAGAAGGTGGTGCGGCGGCTGGCTCCGATGGCGAGGCGCAGGGATCCCGCCGAGAGCTCCAGGCGGGCGCGGCAGTCGGGGCAGGCGGCCTTGAAGACGACCGGGCCGCGCGGCGCCGGAATGCCGGACAGAAGAGACGTATCAGACATCTCCCCCATATCACCCATGACTCTCATCTCCCCCATCTCTTCAGCTCTCTTCAGTTCTCTTCAGTGCTTCCGGCTTCCGTGCTTCCGTGCTTCCCTGCTCACTCGTACGCGGCGAGCGCGTCCCGCGCGGCCTGCCGGGCGCTCTCCGCGAGGGCGGACGGCGACACGATCCGGCCGTCCCGGCCCAGACGCAGGGCGAGCCGCCGCAGCGACGCCGGGTCCGGGGTGCGCAGCGTGATCCGCAGCCCGCCGTCGGGCAGCTCGTCGGCGCTGTCGTGCGGGTAGTACTCCGCGACCCACCGGCCGCCGGGCCCCACCTCGACCACGACCTCCGGGTCGTCGGCGGACGGCTGGACCAGGCCCTCGGACAGGTCGCGCAGCTCGATCTCGGGCGGCGCCGACGGCTCGTCGAGCAGCCGGATCTCGGCCACCCGGTCGAGGCGGAACGTGCGCCGCGCCTCCGACAGCCGGCACCACGCCTCCATATACGTGTGGCCGACGGCGAACAGCCGGATGGGGTCGACCTCGCGCTCCGTGAGCTCGTCCCGGGCCGGCGAGTAGTAGCGAAGCCACAGCCGGCGCCGCTCCGAGATGGCCCGGTCGACCTCGGCGAACACACCGCCCTCCGACTCGAACGTCACCGACAGCCGGGAGCTGGCGCCCGCCGCCTCGCCGGCCGCGGCCTCCAGCTTCGCGGTGGCCCGCAGCAGCGCCTCGCGGTCGCCCTCGCGCAGCCCCGGCAGGGTCGCCACGGCGCGGGCGGCGACCAGCAGCGCGGTGGCCTCGTCGGCGGCGATCCGCAGCGGCGCGGCCACGTCGTCGGGGTTGTGCCACCAGATCTGCTCGCCGTCGGTGTCGATGTCCAGCAGATCACCGCCGCGGAAGCTGGTGCCGCACATGGGCAGGACGTCGAGGTCGGCGATCAGCTCCGCCTCGGTGATGCCGAAGGCCCGGGCCACGTCCCCGACGTGGGCGCCGGGGCGTTCCCGCAGATAGGTCACCAGGGACAGCATCCGCCTGGTCTGGTCGATCGCGTTGGGAGCCATCGCTCGCTCGTCCGTCCGTTCCCTCAGCAGTCCGTCAGCAGCCCTTGGCCACGGCACGCAGCCGGTCCACGACATCCGCCCGCAGATCAGCGGGCTCCAGTACGACGACGTCCGGCCCGAACTCGACCAGCCAGGCGTCCAGGCCGTGCCCGTACGGGATCTCCAGCTCGTCCCACCCGTCGCCGCACTCCCGCACGGACAGGGCGCGGGAACGCAGCGGGTAGCCGCAGTCGGCGCGCAGCCGGATCAGCGCCGTACGCGTGGCGTTCTCGCCCGCCCAGCGCTCCACGGTCTCGCGGACCGTCGACACGTCCGGCACGTCCGCGGTGAACTTCCCGGCGCGGGAGCGGACCTTGCCGGTGATCCGGGACAGCCGGAAGACCCGCCCCGCGCCGCGGTCGCGGTCCCAGCCGGCCAGGTACCAGTGGCCGCGCCAGCACTCCAGGGTCCACGGCTCGACGTGCCGGGTCTCGGCGTGGGCGGCGTTGGACTTGCGGTACGCGAAGACGACGGGCCGCCGGTCGCGGCAGGCCAGCATCAGCGGCTCGAACGCCGACTCGTGGACGGGGATACGGGGCTCCAGGGCGCCCGGCCGGTCGTCGTACGGGTCCCCGGCCTCGGGCATGCCGGCGGCGCGCAGCTTCTGCAGGGCGCCGCTGGCCGCGCCGGCGAGCCGGGCCTGCTGCCACACCTTGGCGGCCAGGCCGAGCGCGGCGGCCTCCTCGGCGTCGAGGTGGATGGGCGGGAGGCGGTTGGAGTCGCGGCGGGCGAGGTAGCCGGTCTCGCCGTCCAGGTTCTCGACGGTCTCGATGACCAGGCCGAGCTCCCGCAGATCGTCCTTGTCCCGCTCGAACATGCGGTTGAACGAGTCGTCGGCTCCGCCGGAGCCGCCGTCGCCGGACCCGGAGGCAGCGCCCCTGCCCGGTCCGAAGGCCGCACCTCTGCCCGGCCCGAAGGCCTCGACATATGCCTCGATCGAGCCCCGCAGCTCGCGCTTGCTGAGCGGCCGCCGGGTGCCCAGCAGGCACAGCGCGAGATTCATCAGCCGCTCGGCCTTGGCAATGGCCATCGACGCCCAGCACCTCTTCGTATGGAGTCACTATCGCCCGATGACCGTACCGCCCCGGGGTGTCGTGACAAAAGTCGCCCCCGTGTCCGCTCGAACACATGGGGCAACGGGTGGGATGTCACGCGAACGCCGAGGGCCCGCGCACGGAGGCACGGGCCCTCGGCAGCGCCGTCGTACGGCGCTGAGGTTCGTACGGCTCAGGCCGACACGAGGTCGCAGACGAAGATCAGCGTCTCGCCGGGCGCGATGCGGCCGCCGCCGGCGCCGCGGTCGCCGTAGGCCAGGTGCGGCGGGATGACCAGCTTCCGACGGCCACCGACCTTCATGCCCTGCACACCCTGGTCCCAGCCCGGGATGACCTGGCCGGCACCGAGCTGGAAGGCCAGCGGCTTGCCGCGGTTCCAGGACGCGTCGAACTCCTCACCGGAGGAGAAGGAGACGCCCACGTAGTGAACCTGCACCATGTCGCCGGCCTTGGCCACGGGGCCGTCGCCCTCCCAGATGTCCTGGATCTCCAGGTCCGTCGGCGCGGGGCCCTCCGGGAAGTCGATCTCCGGCTTGTCGATGCTCACGAAAATGCTCCTGTTGATCGCTTGTGCACAACCTGCACAGTCTCGCAGATGAGGAAGGGCACCCCTACATCTTCGCGAGGATGTCGAGCGTGAAGACCAGCGTCGAGTTGGCCGGGATCTCCCCCGACGCCTGGTCGCCGTAGCCCTTGTCCGGCGGGACGACGAGCATCACACGGCTGCCGACCTTCTTGCCGGCCAGACCCTCCTGCCAGCCCTTGATGAGCTGCTGGAGCGGGAAGTCGGCGAGCTGGCCGCGCGAGTAGCTGGAGTCGAACTCCTTGCCGCCGTCCCACAGCACGCCCTTGTACTGGAGCAGCAGCGTGTCCGTCGCCTGCACCACCTCGCCGTCCCCCTCCAGCACGTACTGGGAGACGAGCTTCTTGGGCGCGGCGGCCTTCGGCACCGTGATCTCCGGCGCCTTGCCGTCGGTGTTCGTACCGACCTTGGGCAGGGCCACGTCGTCCTGCGGGACCTCCTTGCCCTTGGCGGAGCTCTTGCCGTTGAAGGTCTCCTGCACGTCGATGACGAAGACCATCGTGTCCGTGCCCTTGATGCCGCCCTGGCCCTGCTCGCCGTAGCCCAGCGACGGCGGCACGGCCATCTCGACACGGCTGCCGACCTTCTTGCCCGCAAGACCGATCCGCCAACCGTCGATGATCTTGCCCTGTGCGAGCTGGATGACCAGCGGCTTCTTACGGTCGTACGAGTTGTCGAACACCTCGGCGGTGTTCCAGATCTGCCCCAGGTAGTGCGCCCGCAGCCAGTCGCCCTCGGCGATCGTCGCACCGGAACCCGCGATGACCGTCTTCACGGCCAGATCCGTGGACGGCTTGCCCGAGCCCTTGGCGACGACCGGCTTCTCACCGAACTTCGTCCCGCCCGTGATGGCCGGCAGAGGACCGTCCACCACCTTCGGGGAGGCATCCGGCGACGCCTCCGGCGACACAGAGGCGCCGACCTTGTCCTTGTCTGAGCTTTCCTCGCCGCATCCCGCGAGCGTGAGCAGGCCGGCGGGCACGGCGAGAAGGAGGGAGCGACGACGCACGGGAAGCCTCGTATCTGGTCGGGGATCGATCTTGCGATGGACGTGCGCGCCACTTTACGGCGTGCGGTACGCACCGCACGAGCAACGTACGCGCCTCCCGTCACGTTCCCCAGGGCCCGCCACCCGGACGGCACGGCGAGGGGCCCGCACCGGAACGGTCCGGCGCGGGCCCCTCGTACCGCGTGCTCCTCCGTACCGGCTCACATGCCGGCGATGAGCTTCTCCACCCGGTCGTCGACCGACCGGAACGGGTCCTTGCACAGCACCGTGCGCTGTGCCTGGTCGTTCAGCTTCAGATGCACCCAGTCCACCGTGAAGTCCCGGCGCTGCTCCTGCGCCCGCCGGATGAAGTCGCCGCGCAGCCGGGCCCGCGTGGTCTGCGGCGGCACCGACTTGCCCTCGAAGATCTTCAGATCGTTGCAGACCCGGGCGGCCTGCCCCTTCTTCTCCAGCAGGTAGTACAGCCCCCGCCGGCGGTGGATGTCGTGGTACGCGAGGTCTATCTGCGCGATCCTCGGGTGCGACATCGTCATGTTGTGCTTGGCCCGGTACCGCTCCAGGAGCTTGTACTTCATCACCCAGTCGATCTCGGTGCCGATCCGGTCGAGCTCCTCCGTCTCGATCGCGTCGAGCGTCCGCTCCCACAGCTCCAGGACCTGCGCCACCGTGCCCGTGCGGATCCCGCGCCGGTCGACGAAGTCCGCGGCCTTCTCGAAGTACTCGCGCTGGACCTCCAGGGCGGACGCCTCGCGGCCGCTCGCCAGACGCACCTTGCGCTGGCCCGTGATGTCATGGCTGACCTCGCGGATCGCCCGGATCGGGTTCTCCAGGGTCAGGTCCCGCATGACCGTACCCGCCTCGATCATGCGCAGGACCAGGTCGGTCGCGCCGACCTTCAGCAGCATCGTCGTCTCCGACATGTTGGAGTCGCCGACGATGACATGCAGACGCCGGTACCGCTCGGCGTCCGCGTGCGGCTCGTCCCGGGTGTTGATGATGGGCCGGGAGCGGGTCGTCGCCGAGCTGACACCCTCCCAGATGTGCTCGGCGCGCTGACTCACGCAGTACACGGCACCGCGCGGCGTCTGCAACACCTTGCCCGCCCCGCAGAGCAGTTGCCGCGTGACCAGGAACGGAATGAGGATGTCCGCGAGCCGCGAGAACTCCCCGTGCCGCGCGACGAGGTAGTTCTCGTGGCAGCCGTAGGAGTTTCCCGCCGAGTCGGTGTTGTTCTTGAAGAGATAGACGTCGCCCGCGATTCCCTCCTCGTGCAGGCGGCGTTCGGCGTCCACGAGCAGACCTTCCAGAATGCGCTCGCCGGCCTTGTCGTGCGTGACCAGCTCGGTCACGTTGTCGCATTCAGGCGTTGCGTATTCCGGATGCGATCCCACGTCCAGGTACAGACGGGCACCGTTCCGCAGGAACACGTTGCTGCTGCGGCCCCATGACACGACACGGCGGAAGAGGTAGCGCGCCACTTCGTCAGGAGACAGTCGGCGCTGTCCCCTGAACGTGCACGTGACGCCGTACTCGTTCTCCAGCCCGAAAATGCGGCGGTCCATGACAGAACATTACGCCTGACGGCCCCCGCTGAAACCGGGTTGGACGGTACCGTTTCGATCATTTTCCGATACGCGCACCACATGTTCGGCCGCGTCCAGCGCCGTACGCGGCGGAATCGCCGACGGCCGGCGCGTCACCAGCAGCACCGCCAGGGCCGCCGCACCACCCGCCGCGGCCACCCCGAATCCCGCCCCCGTACCCGCCAGCTCCAGCGCCGGGCCCGCCACCGCGGCCCCCGCCGCGGCACCCACCCCGAACGTGGTCACCAGCCACGAGAACGCCTCCGTCACCGTGCCCCGCGGAGCGTGCCGGTCCACCACGATGAACGCGCACGCGATCGCCGGCGCCAGGAACACGCCCGAAACCCCCGCCAGCACCGTCATCGCCACCGGCCCCGGCGTCAGCAGCAACGGTGCATACCCCAGCGCCAGCAGCCCCACCAGCCACCGCAGCCGCGCCTCCGGCGCACCCGCCCACGGACGCGCCCCGTACACCAGACCACCGACCAGGGCACCCAGACCCAGCGCCGCCATCAGCCCGCCGTACACCCCGTCCCCGCCGTTGCCGTCCGCGTACGCCAGCGCCGCCACCGTGATCGAACCGAGCGCCAGGCCCACGAAGAAGAACGAACCCAGCAGCGCCAGCAGCCCGCCCGACCGCAGCGCCCCCAGCCAGTGCGCCTCCCGCGGCTCCGACCGCCACGCGCGCGACGGCGCCGACACCACCACCGACAGCGCGCCGAGCAGCCCCGCCGCATTGATCACCAGCAGCGCCGCCGCCGGCGACCACAGCCACACCAGCAACGTCACCAGCAGCGGCCCCACCGTGAACATGACCTCCTGCGCCACCGCGTCCAGCGCGTACGCCCGGTGCACCCGGTCCTCCCGGCCCAGCACACTCGGCCACAGCGCCCGCAGCCCGCCCTCCAGCGGCGGCGTGAACAGCCCCGCCACCACCGCCGCGGCGAACGCCAGCGGAAGCGACACGATGCCCGTCAGCGCCAGTACGGCCATGCCCAGCGCCGACACGACCGCCGCCGGGAACTGCACCCGCGGCTGCCCGTACAGATCCACCGCCCGGCCCAGCAGCGGCTGCCCCACCGCCGTCGCCAGCCCGTACGCCGCCGCCAGCGCACCGGCCAGGCTGTAGCCGCCGCCCTCCGCCCGTACGAACAGCACGATCGCGATGTGCGCCGTACCGCTCGGCAGCCGGCCCACCAGCGTCCCCACGAGCAGCCGAGCGGCGTGCGGCGCCCTCAGAATGTCGGCGTAACCGCCGCCTGCCCCGCCCATGGCCTGCCCCTCCCGTCGGCGCACCGCCGAGGTTGTACGTATAACGTCCAGAGCGTCATACGTACCATGACGGCAACCCACAGGTCCACCCCACGACCACCGCCCATCCGGCACCACCGCACCACCACCGCGAGGAGACCGATGTGAAGCCCCCGGCCACCCCCGACGGAACGGCCGGCGCACCCCGCCCCACCAGCCGCGACGTCGCCCGCGCCGCCGGCGTCTCGCAGGCCACCGTCTCCCTCGTCCTCGGCGGCAAATGGCAGGGCCGCGTCTCCGAACGCACCGCAGGACTCGTCCGCGACACCGCCCGCGACCTCGGCTACCGCCCCAACCTCGCCGCCCGCAACCTCCGCCTCGGGCGCACCCGCACCGCCCTCCTCGTCGTCCCCGCCCTCACCAACGAATTCTTCGCCCGCGTCTACGCCGGCGCCGCCACCGTCGCCGCCCGCCACGGCTTCGGCGTCGTCCTCTACCCCTCCCCCGAAGGCACCGGCCCCGCCAAGGACCCCTTCGCCTCCGCACGCGCCGCCCTCGACGGCGTCATCGCCTCCTCCATGGCCGCCGACGCCCTCACCGCCCTCCGCGGCACCGGCCTCCCCCTCGTCATGCTCGACAGCGACCCCGCCGACCCCGGCCCCGCCGCCCACGTCAACCTCGACGTCGCCGACGGCATGCGCCGCGTCACCGACCACCTCATCGGCCTCGGCCACCGGCGCCTCGTCCACCTCGCCTCCGCCGTACCCTCCTGGACCTTCGACGCCCGCGCCCGCGCCCTCACCGCCCACCTCGCCGCCCACCCCGACGTCACCCTCCGCACCACGCACGCCCCCCTCGACGTCACCGCCGCCCGCGAAGCCGCCGAACAGGCCCTCGCCGGCCCCGGCCCCCGCCCCACCGCTCTCCTCTGCGACGACGACATCCTCGCCGCCGGCGCCTGCAAAGCCGTACGCCGCCTCGGCCTCCGCGTCCCTGAAGACATCTCCGTCACCGGCTTCGACGACCTCGCCCTCGCCACCGCGCTCGAACCCGAGCTCACCACCGTCCGCCTCCCCGCCGAACACATCGGCGAGCGCGGCATGGAAGCACTCCTCGCCGTACTCGACGGCCGAACGCCCGAAGCCGGCGACCTCCCCGTCACCCTCGTCACCCGCGGCTCCACCGCCCCGCCCCCACCCGGCTGACCCCGCCGTCGCCCGCCCCCGGACACACGAAACCCCGGCCCACCACCAAGGCGGACCGGGGCAACGCCCACACAAGAACGACCGGAACTACGACTCCGAACCCTCAGAGCCCTCCGACTCGTCACCGGCAGCATCCGTCGGCGCACTCGCCGGCTCCTCGGCCGCCAGCAACCGCGCCAACTGCCGCCCCACGATCCGCTTGAACTTCCGCGACTGCGGACGCGTACGGTCCAGCACCGCCACCTCAAGCCGCTCCGCGGGAATCTCCCGCTCACTGCCATTGGTGTCCCGTGACAGCGCCTGAACCGCCAGCTTCAACGCCTCCGCCAACGACATACCGTCCCGGTGCCGCTGGTCCAGGAAACTGCTGATCTGCTCCGCATTGCCACCGACCGCCACCGAACCGTGCTCATCCACGATCGACCCGTCGTGCGGCAACCGGTAGATCTGGTCACCCTCCGGCGACACACCCACCTCGGCGACGACCAGCTCCACCTCGTACGGCTTCTCCCCCGCACTCGAGAAGATCGTGCCCAGCGTCTGCGCGTACACATTCGCCAGACCGCGCGCCGTCACATCATCCCGGTCATAGGTGTAACCCCGAAGATCCGCATACCGGACGCCGCCGATCCGCAGATTCTCGTACTCGTTGTACTTTCCGGCGGCGGCGAAACCGATCCGGTCATAGATCTCGCTGAACTTGTGCAGCGCACGGGACGGGTTCTCACCGACGAAGACAATGCCGTCGGCATACTGCATCACAACAAGGCTCCGACCCCGCGCGATGCCCTTACGGGCATACTCCGCCCGATCGGCCATGGCCTGCTGGGGTGAGACATAGAACGGCGTCGACACCGGCTATCCGTCCCTTTCTGTCAGTCGCGGGGAAAACATCAGAGCAGCTCGGCCCGAGGACCGTCCGGGTACTCCATCCGGCGCTCCAGGATCGACCGGGCCACATCCGACGACTCCGCATCCGTGAGCCGCCGGAACCCGTCCTCCGAGATCACCGTGACGATCGGATAGATCCGCCGCGCCACATCCGGACCGCCCGTCGCCGAATCGTCGTCCGCCGCGTCGTACAGCGCCTGCACCACCAGCGTGACAGCCTGCTGCTCGCTGAGGTCCTCGCGGTACAGCTTCTTCATCGACCCGCGCGCGAACAGCGAACCCGACCCCGTCGCCGCGTACCCCTGCTCCTCGGAACGGCCACCCGTGACGTCGTACGAGAAGATCCGCCCCTTCTCACGGTCCACGTCCCAGCCGGCGAACAACGGGACCACGGCCAGACCCTGCATGGCCATGCCCAGATTGCTGCGGATCATCGTCGAGAGCCGGTTCGCCTTGCCCTCCAGCGAGAGCTGCGCCCCCTCGACCTTCTCGAAATGTTCCAGCTCCAGCTGGAACAGCTTCACCATCTCCACGGCCAGGCCGGCCGTACCGGCGATTCCGACGGCCGAGTACTCATCCGCAGGGAACACCTTCTCGATGTCCCGCTGCGCGATCATGTTCCCCATGGTCGCCCGCCGGTCACCGGCCAGGACCACGCCCCCGGCGAACGTCGCCGCGACGATCGTCGTGCCGTGCGGCGCCTCGATGGCCCCCTGCACCGGCGGCAGCGTCCGCCGGCCCGGCAGGATCTCGGGCGAGTGCTCGGCCAGGAAGTCCATGAAGGACGACGACCCAGGCGTCAGGAAGGCAGCTGGTAGACGCCCGGTGCTACGAGTGTTGGCTTCCACGAGTTCCCCTCCAGGTATGCAGCGGCCCGCCGGACGATGCTGGGATCATCACGCAGCTTGCCAATGGCCGAATTGCAGTTGAAGCACAGTACGCCACGGACCTTACCCGTAGCGTGGCAATGATCCACATGCTCGGGCGGGGCGGCAACGATGCTCGCGGCAGCCGCTGCTTAGACCGCGAGCATCGCCTGGGCTGCGACTCTTCACGCACCCCAAACCCCCCGACTTCACCTTCGATCCTAAGGTGAAATCACTCTCCGCCCTTCTGAACGAAGGACCTCACGAAGTCCTCGGCGTTCTCTTCGAGCACATCGTCGATTTCGTCCAGGACGGAGTCCACGTCGTCACTCAGCTTCTCGTGGCGCTCCTTGAGGTCCTCCGAGGCCTGCGCCTCGGCGGTCTGCTCCTCGACCTCTTCGGTGGAGCGCGTGGCCTTCTGCTGGCCGCCGCCGGTGTCCTTGGTCGCCATATCCCTCACCCCGCTCGGTTTGCCCGCTTGGTCAGGTGTCTCAAGATCAGACCCTACAAGCCCGGTCTGACATCGGCCCTGTCTTTCTGAACGTCGGGGGGCCACCTTCATGATTCCCTGTGGTGGCCCCGCGAAGCCCCTTTCAGCCGCCGGAAAGGACCCGGACCAGCTCTTCCGCGGTGCGGCAGCGGTCCAGGAGCTCCTTCACGTGGTTCCGGGTACCCCGCAGCGGTTCCAGTGTGGGGACGCGCTGGAGGGAGTCGCGGCCGGGGAGGTCGAAGATCACGGAGTCCCAGGAGGCCGCGGCGACGTCGTCGGCGTACTGCTCCAGGCAGCGGCCGCGGAAGTAGGCCCTGGTGTCCTCAGGTGGCTGCTTCTCGGCCCGTTCGACCTCGGTCTCGTCCAGGAGGCGCTTCATCTTCCCGCGGGCCGCCAGACGGTTGTACAGGCCCTTCTCGGGGCGTACGTCGGCGTACTGGAGGTCCACGAGGTGGAGGCGGGCGGCGTCCCAGTCGAGGTTGTCGCGGCGGCGGTAGCCCTCCATGAGCTCGCGCTTCGCGATCCAGTCGAGTTCGCCGGCGAGGCTCATGGGGTCGTTCTCGAGCCGGTTGAGGGTGTCCTCCCAGCGGACGAGGACGTCCTTGGTCTGTTCGTCGGCGTCGGCGCCGAAGCGGTTCTCGACGTATTTGCGGGCGAGCTCGAAGTACTCCATCTGGAGTTGTACGGCGGTGAGCGTGCGGCCGCTGCGGAGGGTGATGAGGCGCTGGAGGCCGGGGTCGTGGGAGACCTGGTGGAGGGTGCGTACTGGCTGGTCGACGGCGAGGTCGACGGTGATGAAGCCGTCCTCGATCATGGACAGGACCAGGGACGTCGTGCCGAGCTTCAGGTACGTCGAGATCTCGGAGAGGTTGGCGTCGCCGATGATCACATGGAGGCGGCGGTATTTCTCGGCGTCGGCGTGGGGCTCGTCGCGGGTGTTGATGATGGGCCGTTTGAGTGTGGTCTCCAGGCCGACCTCGACTTCGAAGTAGTCGGCGCGCTGGCTGATCTGGAAGCCGTGCTCCTGGCCGTCCTGCCCGATGCCGACGCGGCCGGCGCCGGTGACGACCTGGCGGGAGACGAAGAAGGGGGTGAGGTGGCGCACGATGTCCGAGAAGGGGGTCTCCCGCTTCATGAGGTAGTTCTCGTGCGTGCCGTAGGAGGCGCCCTTGTTGTCGGTGTTGTTCTTGTAGAGGTGGATGGGCTGGGCGCCGGGGAGCTGGGCGGCGCGTTCGGCCGCTTCGGCCATGATGCGTTCGCCGGCTTTGTCCCAGAGGACGGCGTCGCGCGGGTTGGTGACCTCGGGGGCGCTGTACTCGGGGTGGGCGTGGTCGACGTAGAGCCTGGCGCCGTTGGTCAGGATGACGTTGGCGAGGCCGATGTCCTCGTCGGTGAGCTGGCTGGCGTCGGCGGCTTCGCGGGCGAGGTCGAAGCCGCGGGCGTCGCGCAGCGGATTCTCCTCCTCGAAGTCCCAGCGGGCGCGGCGCGCCCGGTGCATCGCCGCCGCGTAGGCGTTGACGATCTGGGACGAGGTGAGCATGGCATTGGCGTTGGGGTGCCCTGGGACGGAGATTCCGTACTCCGTCTCGATGCCCATTACTCGCCGTACGGTCATGCGGCCCTCCTTGCCCGGCGGCGTCCCCGCGGGGGATCGGCGCTCGAGTACCGGTCCTCCGATGCGTGTGCGGTGCCCGACCCCGCACGTCGCACATCGGCGGTACGGAAGAGCCTAGAGCGCCTTTGCCTCGGCGGGGAGATCAATTGTGACATTGCTCCGGTGTGGGTCCCTGTGTGGCCGGTACCTGGGGAAAGCAGGCGGCTGCGGATGCCGTCCCCCGAGGGGGTTCCGGTCATCCGCAGCCGGTTCTGCGTGTTTACAGGTACTGGCCGGTATTCGCCACCGTGTCGATGGAGCGTCCGGTGTCCGCGCCTTGCTTTCCGGTGACGAGGGTGCGGATGAAGACGATCCGTTCGCCCTTCTTGCCGGAGATGCGGGCCCAGTCGTCCGGGTTGGTGGTGTTGGGCAGGTCTTCGTTCTCCTTGAACTCGTCCACGCATGCCTGGAGGAGGTGGGAGACGCGGATGCCCTTCTGGTTGTGGTCGAGGTAGGCCTTGATGGCCATTTTCTTGGCCCGGTCGACGATGTTCTGGATCATCGCGCCGGAATTGAAGTCCTTGAAGTAGAGGACTTCCTTGTCGCCGTTCGCGTAGGTGACCTCGAGGAACCGGTTCTCCTCGGATTCCGCGTACATCTGCTCCACGACCGACTGGATCATGGCGTGTGCGGCGGCGTCCTTGGAGCCGTTGTGCTCGGCGAGGTCGTCCGCGTGCAGCGGGAGGGACGGGGTGAGGTACTTGCCGAAGATGTCCTTGGCGGCCTCGGCGTCGGGGCGCTCGATCTTGATCTTGACGTCGAGGCGGCCGGGGCGCAGGATCGCCGGGTCGATCATGTCCTCGCGGTTGGAGGCGCCGATGACGATGACGTTCTCAAGGCCTTCCACGCCGTCGATCTCGGCGAGGAGCTGCGGGACGATGGTGTTCTCCACGTCCGAGCTGACGCCGGAGCCACGGGTGCGGAAGAGGGATTCCATCTCGTCGAAGAAGACGATGACGGGGGTGCCCTCGCCGGCCTTCTCGCGGGCACGCTGGAAGACGAGGCGGATGTGCCGCTCGGTCTCGCCGACGTACTTGTTGAGGAGTTCGGGGCCCTTGATGTTGAGGAAGTAGCTCTTCCCGGCGGGCTGTCCGGTGACCTCGGCGACCTTCTTCGCAAGGGAGTTGGCGACGGCCTTGGCGATGAGCGTCTTGCCGCAGCCGGGGGGGCCGTACAGCAGGATGCCCTTCGGGGGCCGCAGCTCGTGCTCCTGGAAGAGGTCGGGGTAGAGGTAGGGAAGCTCGACGGCGTCGCGGATCAGCTCGATCTGGTTTCCCAGACCGCCGATCTTGGTGTAGTCGACGTCGGGCACCTCTTCGAGGACGAGCTCTTCGACCTCGCTCTTGGGGATGACCTCGTAGACGTATCCGGAGCGGGGGTCGAGGAGGAGGGCGTCGCCGGGCCGGATGGTGACGTCCAGCAGGGGCTCGGCGAGCCGGACCACTCGTTCCTCGTCGGTGTGGCCGATGACCAGGGCGCGCTCGCCGTCCTCGAGGATCTCCTTGAGGGTGACGATGTCCCCGGCGCGCTCGAATTCCATGGCCTCGACCACGTTGAGCGCTTCGTTGAGCATGACTTCCTGGCCGCGCCTGAGCTCGTCGAGCTCGACGCTGGGGCTGACGTTCACGCGGAGCTTGCGGCCGCCGGTGAAGATGTCGCAGGTGCCGTCCTCGTTCGCCTGCAGGAAGACACCGAAGCCGGCGGGTGGCTGCGCGAGGCGGTCGACCTCTTCCTTGAGGGCCACGATCTGGTCGCGGGCCTCACGGAGCGTGTTGGCGAGCCGCTCGTTCTGTGCGGACACTCCGGCCAGGTTGGTCTGCAGCTCGACGATCCGCTCCTCGAGAATCCTCGTGTGCCGCGGAGAGTCGGCGAGCTTGCGTCGCAGGACGGCGATTTCCTGCTCGAGATAGGCAACCTGGCCGGCTGGGTCTTCAGACCCCCGCCCCGGCCGGATGCCGCGGTTGATGTCGTCGTCGTGGGCTGCCACGGTCCTCACCTCCTCCAAGGGGAGCTGGACGCTTCCAGACCCTACCTGTGTGGGTGATGATTGAAACCCCTAGATCACAAAGACTCTCGGGGTGTGTCCGATCTTCACCCTTGCGCTCTCCCTCACGTCAAGGGAATACCCACCCATCAGCGTCGGAAAGCTGCCGGTTGTATCGTCGTGGGTGGCCAACACCCGCCAGGGAGGGCCGGACTTACTTGATGACGCTTGACCCGACGCAGGAAACGGCAGGGCATATGACCGCGCAGCACGAGGCTCCGACCCAGGCGGCCGGAGAGGCTCTGGAGGTCTGGATCGACCAGGACCTGTGCACGGGTGACGGGATTTGCGCCCAGTATGCCCCTGAGGTGTTCGAGCTGGACATCGACGGTCTGGCGTATGTGAAGAGCGCGGACGACGAGCTGTTGCAGGAGGCGGGGGCGACGACGCCGGTGCCGTTGCCGCTGTTGCAGGACGTGGTGGACTCGGCGAAGGAGTGCCCGGGGGACTGCATTCATGTGCGTCGCGTTTCGGACAGGGTCGAGGTGTACGGCCCGGACGCGGAGTGATGGCGCCCTAGGCCGTTTCTTTCGGATCATCTTGCCGACCAGATGAAGATGGCGGCGATGTGGAGTCCGGCGAGGTAGATGGTGGCGGTCTTGTCGTATCGAGTGGCCAGACCGCGCCA
>NZ_JABWDV010000356.1 GCF_013362995.1 Streptomyces sp. TRM64462
ACTCCCTCCTCCGCCTTGCAGCCGCACGCACCAGACCCCGCTCACCCACAGCCAAGGCGAAGGTCCCTCGATGCCGGCATGATCCGCCGGACACTCCCTAGCCGAACAGGCGGTCGCGCCCCCCGTGAGGGGCGCGGCGCGGCTGTGTCATACTCGGCCGCGCTCACCGCACGTACCGATCCGGGGGGATCTCCGTTGAATCTCGCGCTCGTCGCTCCTGGAGGCGGCGGATGGCCGGCATAGCCCTGTCCGCGCCCTATCTGGACACCGACGCCGGTCAGCTCGCGTTCGCGCTGGGCCGGCCCGCGCGTGAGGCGCTGGCGGTGCGGGAGCTGACGGTCGGCGGGCTCGATGTGCGGCTCAGGCTGCTGGGCGCGTCGCACCAGGTGTTCGCCGGGCCCGTCCAGGAGACCGTCGCCTGCCTGCCCGGCGTGGACGGCGGCCTGCCGGACACGGCGGAGCACGCCTTCGACGGCTGGTACTACACCTTCCGCGCCCGCGTCGAGCGCCACGCGACGGCCGAGGAGTTCAGCACGCGCGTCGCCCTGGTCCGCGACCGGTCGGACGCGCATCCGCGGGCCCTGTACGGAATCTTCCCCGGCTCCCCTGAGGCGGTCACCGCGCTGGCCGTCGACCCGGAGGACACGGGGCTGAGCTGGCGCACCTGGCACACCTACCCGCAGAGCCGGCAGATCGTGGCGACGCACTCCCGGCTGGAGGCCCGATGAAGAACGCCCGACGCATCAGCGCGATGCTGCTCGCCACGGCCGCACTCGCCGCCTGTTCCAGCGAGCCGGAGGACGGCAACGACGTGCCGTCGTCCTGGATCCGTTCGACGTACACGTCGAACGGTGTGGACTACGTCGACCGCACCGACCCGGCGTCGCGCGTGGCACGGGAGATCGACGGGCACACGGCGGCCCAGGGCCGGATCACCGACGGCGACAAGGAGTTCCTCCGGTACCGCAACGACATCGTCGCCATCACCCCGCGGGCGGACGGCGGCAGCCGTATCGAGATCGCCGACTACCGCAGCGGGTACCGCCGCTGGAAGTCCCACATCCGGACCCAGTGGCCGGACCCGGACGGCAGCGCGTTCCGCGGCGGGGGCCCCGGCTCCGGCAAGTGACCGGCCCCGCCGGCCGGTCCGCGCCCCGCCCGCGCCGTCTCGCAGCCCCGTATCGCAGCCCGTAGACCCCGCACTCCCGCAGAACCCCGTACTCCCGCATCTCCGACGTCGTTCCCGAAAGGCACCCCCGTGGCAGACATCCTCGACTCGGCAGGCATCGCCGTGCTCTACGGCCTGGTCGGATTCGTCGTGATGGCGGTCGGCTTCATCGCGCTCGACCTCGTCACGCCCGGCAAGCTGTTCCATGTGGTGTGGGCCGAGCGGAATCGCGGCGCCGCGGTGCTGCTGGCCGGGCAGACCGTCGCCATCGGCCTGGTCATCGAGCAGTCCATCCGGGCCAGCGAGTCCGAGCAGGGCCTGGGCCTGGGGCTCGCCAGCACCCTGCTGTACGGGCTCGCGGGCGTCGTCGTGATGACGCTGATCTCCTTCGTGGTGGGTCTGCTGACGCCGGGCCGTCTGGGTGCCGCCGTCCTGGAGGACAGCGGCGACCGGCCGCACCCGGCCGCCTGGGTGCAGGCCGCCCTCTACATCGGCACGGCCTTCATGGTCGGCGCCGCCGTCTCCTGAGCCCCCGCTTCTCGAGCCCCCGCACATGAGCACCACCGTCCTGGACCCCGACGCCCCGGCCGCCGAACCGGTCCCGCCGCCGAACGGGCCGCGGGCGCGCGGCACGCGCCTGCTCCTGCTGACGGCGGTGTTCATCTGCGCGGCCTGCGGGCTGGTCTACGAACTGGCGCTGACGGCGCTCGGCAGTTACCTCATCGGCAACTCCGTGATGCAGACGTCCGTGGTGATCTCCGTGATGGTGTTCGCCATGGGCATCGGCTCGCTCGCCGCCAAGCCGCTGCAGCGGCGCGCGGTGGGCGCCTTCGCGCTCGTCGAGATCGTGCTGGCCCTGGTCGGCGGCCTGTCGGTGCTGATCCTGTACGTGGCGTTCGCCTGGCTGCGGCTGTACATGCCGGCCATGGTGGCGGTCTCGTTCGCCGTGGGGCTGCTGATCGGGGCGGAGATCCCGCTGCTGATGACGCTGTTGCAGCGGATCAGGCGGCAGGAGGCGGGGAGCGCGGTGGCGGACATGTTCGCCGCGGACTACGTCGGCGCGCTCGTCGGCGGGCTGTGCTTCCCGCTGCTGCTCCTGCCCGCGTTCGGGCAGCTCAAGGGCGCGCTGGTGGTGGGCGCCGTGAACGCGGTGGCGGGTGGCGGTGTCGTGCTGTGGATCTTCCGGCGGCAGACCCGGCGTGCTGTGCGGCTGGCGCTGTCGGCGGGGGTGGCCGCGGTGCTGGCGGTGCTGGGCACGGTGTACGTGCTCGCGGACGAGATCGAGGTGACCGCGCGTCAGCAGCTGTACCGGGATCCGATCGTGCACGCCGAGACCACCCCGTACCAGGACATCGTGGTCACCCGTTCGACGGCGTTCACGGGGCGCCAGGACACGCGGCTCTTCCTCAACGGCGACCTGCAGTTCTCGTCGGTGGACGAGTACCGCTACCACGAGGCGCTGGTGCATCCCGCCGTGGCGGGGAAGCGGTCGTCGGTGCTGATCCTGGGCGGGGGTGACGCGCTGGCGCTGCGGGAGGTGCTGCGGTACGACGACGTGGAGCGGGTGACGCTCGTCGATCTGGACCCGGCGATGACGCGGCTCGCGCGCTCCTTCGAACCCCTGGTGCGGCTGAACCACGACGCGCTGCGGGACCCGCGCGTGACGGTCGTGCACGCCGACGCGTTCACCTGGCTGCGGGACGCGGGGCCGCGGTACGACGCGGTCGTCATCGACTTCCCCGATCCGGACACGGCGGCGCTGGCCAAGCTGTACAGCGTGGAGTTCTACCACCTGCTGCGGCAGCGCCTCGGGCCGGACGGCCGGGTCGTGGTGCAGGCCGGGTCGCCGTTCTTCGCGCCCAAGTCGTACTGGTCCGTCGCGGCGACCATCGGCGCGGCCGGGTACCGGACGACGACGTACCAGGTGGACGTGCCGAGCTTCGGCAACTGGGGGTACGTGCTGGCGGCGCCGGGCGGCGCCGGGCCGCCGCCGCGCCTGCGGCTGGCCGGGGACGCGCCGCCGCTGCGGTTCCTGGACGACGAGGTCCTGGCGGCGGCCGCGGTGTTCCCGGTGGACCGGCGCCCCCAGGACGTACGGGTGACGACCCTGATGGACCCGGCCGTGCTGGAGTACACGCGCCACGAGTGGCAGAACTACTGACTCACATCGGCACGCGGCGGCCGCTCAGCAGAACCGCGGCGGGGTCGCCGGTGCGGACGGCCTCCACGATCTCCTGGTGCAATTGCCGGCTCTCCTCCTCCGTGGCGCAGGCGACCGGGCTGCCCGTGATCGTGTACCACTCGGACGCGCCGCTGTACTGCACGGTCACGATGGCCCGGCCGTCGGTCCAGGTGGTGTGCACACTCAGATCTCCCCGGACGAGACCCGCCTCGTCGGTCCGTACGCCGCCGCCTTCCGTGATCACTCCGGTGGTCGTCCACGATGCCCAGCTCATAGCGCTCAGTCCTTCCCTCACCGCCGCTGCGCCCCCACCTTCATGCTGCGCCGTGCGAGCGGCCTGTGGCCAGGGCCGCGCGGCCCTTTATGGAATGTGTCGTTCCGCGGGGGCTTCACGGGCCGGTCAGGCGTCGTCGTCACGGTGGGTGAGGTTGGTGCCGGTGCGCGGGTCGAAGACGTGCAGGGCCGACGCGTCCACGTACAGCTCGGCCTCGGTGCCCTCGCGGACACGGGTCGCGGTGCTCAGGCGGGTGACGATCTGGTGGCCCTCGCCGCCGGTCTCGGTGAGTCCGGCGTCGGCGGCCAGCTCCTGAAGCTCGGCCGTGACGGCCGGTGCCCACCCCTCCTCGGTGAAGTGGGCGTACACGTCGGAGCCGAGAGACTCGACGACGTCGACGGTGGCCGTGAAGCGGGCTCCTGGGCGCCCGGGGTCGACCAGGGCGGCGTCCTCGAAGGCCTCGGGGCGCAGGCCCACGATCACGTCGCGCGGGGCCCGCTGCCGTTCCAGCCTCCGGCGTACCCGATCCTCCAGGGGCAGCGCGCCGACCGCCGTGCGCAGCTCGTTCCGCTCCAGGACGGCGTGCAGGAAGTTCATGGCGGGTGAGCCGATGAACCCGGCGACGAAGAGGTTGCGCGGCTGGTCGTACAGGTGCTGCGGGGTGCCGACCTGCTGGACGACGCCGCCACGCATCACGACGACCCGGTCACCGAGGGTCATGGCCTCGGTCTGGTCGTGGGTGACGTAGACGGTGGTGGTGCCGAGGCGCTGCTGGAGGCGGGAGATCTGGGTGCGCATCTGCACGCGCAGTTTCGCGTCGAGGTTGGACAGCGGTTCGTCCATGAGGAACGCCTTGGGGCTGCGGACGATGGCGCGGCCCATGGCGACGCGCTGGCGCTGGCCGCCGGAGAGGTGGGCGGGCCTGCGGTCGAGGTGGTCGGTGAGGTCGAGGATGCGGGCGGCCTCCTCGACCTTCTCCTTGATGGTGGCCTTGTCGGTCCTGGCGAGGCGCAGCGCGAAGCCCATGTTGTCGCGGACGCTCATGTGCGGGTAGAGGGCGTAGCTCTGGAAGACCATGGCGATGTCGCGGTCCTTGGGCGCCCGGTCGTTGACGATCTCTCCGCCGATGCGCAGGGTGCCCTCGGTGATGTCCTCCAGGCCCGCGATCATGTTGAGGGTGGTGGACTTCCCGCAGCCGGACGGCCCCACGAGGATGACGAATTCGCCGTCGGCGACGGTGAGGTCGACGTCCCGCACGGCGAGGGCGCCGTCGGGGTACCTCTTGGTGATGCCCTCCAGCACGATCTCGGCCATGGTGGGATCCTCCTCGGACGGGGTCGGCGGTCAGCCCTTGACGGCGCCGGAGGTGAGTCCGGCGACGATGCGCCGCTGGAACAGCAGGACGAAGACGATGATCGGCACGGTGATGACCACGGCCGCGGCGGCGATCGATCCGGTGGGCTGCTGGAACTGGCTGCTTCCGGTGAAGAACGCGATGGCCGCGGGGACGGTGCGGGCGGCCTCGGTCGAGGTGAGGGAGATCGCGAAGAGGAAGTCGTTCCAGCAGAAGATGAAGACCAGGATCGCGGTGGTGAACACGCCGGGCGCGGCCAGTGGCGCGATCACCAGGCGGAAGGCCTGGGCGGGTGTGGCGCCGTCGACCTTGGCGGCCTTCTCCAGGTCCCAGGGGATCTCGCGGAAGAACGCCGACAGGGTGTAGATCGCCAGCGGCAGCGAGAACGTCATGTACGGGATGATCAGCCCGGCCCAGGTGTCGAAGAGGCCGAGGGCGCGTTCGATGTCGAAGAGCGGCGAGACGAGGGAGATCGGCGGGAACATCGCGATGAGCAGCGACATGCCGATGAGGAGCCGTTTGCCGGGGAAGCGGAGCCGGGCGACGGCGTAGGCCGCCATGATGCCGAGGACGACGGCGACGGCGGTGGCGATGAGGGCGATGCCGATGGAGTTGATCAGGGCCCGGGTGAACTCGGTGGTCTCGAAGATCCCGCGGTAGTTGTCCAGGGTCCATCGGGCGGGGATGAACCGGCCGTCGGTGAGGGTGGCGGGGTCCTTGAACGACAGGGCGGCGATCCACAGGACGGGGATGAGGGCGTAGGCGAGGACCACGATGTTGGCGAACGCCCACCCGGTGACATGGCGTTTCCCGGCGCCCGCCATCAGCGGCCCCCTTCCTGTGCTCCGGGTGCCGCGGCCCCGAAGAGCTTGATGAACGCGAAGGCGATGACGGCGACGCACAGGAAGATCAGTACGGAGATCGCCGATCCGATGCCGAGGTTGAGCGCCGTGAACAGGTTGTGGTAGCCGAGGATCGACACGGAGGGCGTGCCGTGCGCGCCGGCGGTGAGGATGAAGATGCTGTCGAAGACGCGGAACGCGTCGAGGGTGCGGAAGAGCAGCGCCACGAGGATGGCGGGCTTCATCAGCGGCAGGGTGACCCGGAGGAAGCGCTGCCAGGGCCCGGCGCCGTCGACCATGGCGGCGCGCAGCGTCTCCTCGGGGACGAGGGCGAGGCCGGCGAGGAGCAGCAGCGCCATGAACGGGGTGGTCTTCCAGACCTCGGCGAGGATGATCAGGCCGAGTGCGGACCACTGCTCGGTGAGCGGCGCCTCGCCGGCCGGGAGGAGCGCGGCGAGGTAGCCGGTGCCGGGCGTCCAGGCGTACTGCCAGGAGAACGCGGCGACGACGGTGACGATGCCGTACGGGATGAGGACCGCCGTGCGGACCGTGCCGCGCCCGAGGACGGTGCGGTGCATGACGAGGGCGAGGGCGAGCCCGAGGACGAGTTCGACGGCGACGGACACGACGGTGATGAAGAGGGTCACCCAGAACGCCTGCCACCAGAACGGCGAGGTGAGGACGGCGCCGTAGTTGCCGAGGCCGATGAACTCGGCCCGGTCGGGGAAGCGCAGGTCGTGGCGCTGGAGGGAGAGGTAGACCGCGTAGCCGATGGGGTAGGCGGTGACGGCCGCCATGACGACGACGGCGGGTGCGCAGAGCAGCCAGCCGAGGCGGCGCTCCTGGCGTGCTCCTTCGGACCGCGGGTGGTTCATGGGATCAGTCCCCTCGACTCCAGGGCGTCCGTGATCTGGCGCTCGATGGTCCTGACGGAGCGCCGGGGGTCGATCGCGGAGGGCGGGGACAGGGTGTGGGAGATGACGATGGAGACGTTCTGGTACGCGGGCGTCCTGGGGCGGACGCTGGCGTTCTCCAGGGCCTGGAAGATGGCGTCGGCGAACGGGTAGCGCGCGGTGAACTCCTGGTCGGAGTACAGGTCCCGCAGTGTGGGCGGCAGACCGCCCTGGACGGCGGCGGTGATCTGGTTCTCGCGGTTGCGCAGGCACAGCGCCGCCTCGAACGCGAGGCCGGGGTGGCGGGAGTAGGCGCCGATCGCCAGGTCGATGCCGCCGATGGTGGGCCGGGCGGGCCGGTCGGCGTCCATGCGCGGGTACGGGGCCCAGCGGAAGTGCCGGAACAGCCGCGGGTTGTTCGCCTGCATCGACGGATAGACGAACGGGTAGTTGAGCTCGAAGGCGGCGCGGCCCGCTTCCATCGCGAGGCGGTTCTGGTCCTCCATCTGGTTCGGCAGGGAGGGGTCGGCGGCCGGTGAGCGGGCCAGCTCGCGCATGACGGCGGCGGCGCGTTCGGCGGGGCGGCCGAGTGCGGGTTCGGTGGCGTCCTCGGTGAGGATGGAGCCGCCGGCGCTGGCGACGAGGGTGTTGAACCAGACGGTGAGGCCCTCGTACGGGGCGCCCTGGATCTCGATGTAGTGCGGTTTGCCCTCGGCGGCGAGCCCGCGGGCCATGTCGAGCATCTCGGACCAGGTGCGCGGGGGCTCGGGCACGAGGTCGCTGCGGTACCAGAGGAGCTGCGTGTTGGTGTTGTACGGGACGGCGTACAGCCGGCCCTTCCAGGTCGCCGTCTGCAGCGGCACCTTGAGGGTGCCTTCGACGGCGCGGTCCCGTAGCGCGCCGGTCCACGGCAGGATCCAGCCGGCCTCGGCGAACTCGGCGGCCCAGGTGACGTCGAGGCCCATGATGTCGATGGCGTCGTCCTCGGCGGCGAGCCTGCGGACGAGCTGCTGGCGCTGCCCGTCGGCGGTGCGCGGCAGCTTGTTGTAGACGATGCGGTAGCGGCCGCCGGACGCCCGGGTGCAGGTGCGGGCGGCACCGGCGAGGGCGCCGGAGTCGTCGGGGAAGTTGTACCAGTTGAGGGTGGGCGGGCCGCCCGCCCGTTCGGAGCCGCATGAGCTGAGCAGCACGGCGAGCATGGACAGGGCGATCAGGACACGCGGCCCTCGGGCGGCCGCGGGACGCGTCGGGCGCCGCACGCTTCACCTCCCCGTACCGTTCGGTCACCGGGGCAGGGGGCCCTCCGGCCTGCCGACCGTAAGCCCGGGGGCGGTGGTTCGGCGGCACGGAGGGCCAGGTGTCACGTGCGGCCACCCGAGTGGCCGACGTCTGCGTCAGCGGGTCAGTAGGGGCCGTTCACGTTGTCGATGGAGCCGTACCGCGCGGCGGCGTAGTTGCAGGCGGCGGTGATATTGGCGACCGGGTCGTACGGGTCGAACGAGGTGCCGGGCACGTGGTAGGCGCGGAACGTCGGGTCGATGACCTGGAGGAGGCCCTTGGACGGGGTGCCCGCCGCGGCGTTGGAGTCCCAGTTGTTGATGGCGAGCGGATTGCCGGAGGACTCGCGCATGATGTTGCGGTGGATTCCCTCGTACGAGCCGGGAATTCCGCGCTCGGCCATGATGTCCAGGGATTCCCTGATCCAGCCGTCGAGGTTGTTCGGGTACGTCTTCGCGGCGACCGGCTTGAGGGCGGTGCGCTGCTCGGAACGGTCTGCGCGGTCGGTGGCGGCGCGGGCGGCGGCCGGGGCCTTGGCGCCGATCGTCAGCTTGAGGCCGGGGCGGATGAGCGACGGGTCGTCACCGATGGCCTTCTTGTTGTCCTCGTACAGCTTCTTCCAGCCGCCGCTGACGGAGTGGTCCGTGGCGATGCCGTACAGCGTGTCGCCGGCGACGACGGCGTACGTGACGGGGGTGGCGGCGCGGGGCAGTGCCGCGGGCGCGGCGGCCGGGGCGGCGGCGGGCTTCGCGACCGCGACGGCGGGGGCCACGGCGGGGGTCGCCGTGGCGGTTCCGGCAGCGGTCAGCGGCAGGGCGAGTGCGGCCCCTCCGGTGCTCGCGATGGCGAAGCCACGGGTGACGCGGTTGTTCTTCGGGCGGCGGTGCTTACCCTTCGGGGGCATGGCGCATTCCTCTCCGGCGCCTGCGAGGTGAGCTGTCGGGTTCGGACTGGAGATGTCCGGCCGCAGTGCGACTGCGACTTCACCCCAAGCCGTTCCGTGGCACGGAACGGCGGCTTACCTGGGTCCCCCGCTCCTGCCGTACGTGAGTGGGTGCGGATTCCGGAAGGCGGCAGGATTCGGCGGCCCTTCCGGATTGACGGTGACCGTAGACGAGAGCGGCCGGGCGGAACAAGGCCGGAATTCCGGGCCGGTGATCCATCGGATCTTGAGGCGGACGCGAATTCCGTTGAATTTGGCGGTGACCGGGAATGCGGAGGCTGCGGCGCCGTGACCGATGTCACGGAACGGCGCGCGGTTTTTCGGCGTCACCGCACAGCACAAAGCGCCGATATATCCGGCTGGTTATCCTCAAAGCGCTGGAATCGGACTTATCAGTCATTTCGCTTGAGTTGGGCTCGCTCGGGCAGCAGTGCCGGATCGGTGGCGATGCCGCGCAGGCGGCGGAGGATTCCCTCGGCGGCGCGGTCGTAGCAGTCGGTGTCGCCGCGCAGCACCGACTCGGCGTCGGCCGCCTCCAGCAGAGCGGCGATCTCGAAGACGAGCTGCGGCACATCCGTGTCCGCGTGCGCCTCGCCCGCCTCCCGCGCCTCCCGCACGGTCTGCTCCAGGAGGGCGGTCCAGTCGGCCCTGGCCGCCGCCACCATGTCGTGGATCCTGCCCTCGCGGGCGCCGTACTCGGCCGCCACCGTGCGGAAGAAGCAGCCGCCGGGGAAGACCCGGTCCCGCGAGCAGGCGAGCCGGCGGGTACAGAGGTGCCACAGGCGGCCCAGGCCGGGCGGGAGTTCGCGGGCGGGCTGCACGACGTGCTGGGCGAACACCTTGCCGGCCATGCGCACGGTGGCGAGCTGCAGGTCCTCCTTGGAGCCGAACAGGGCGAACACACCGCTCTTGCTGAGCTTGAGCTCCCCCGCGAGCCGCCCGAGCGACAGGCCGCCCAGCCCTTCGACGGACGCGATCGCCACGCCGCGTTCGAGGATCAGCCGACGGGTCCGGTTCCCGCGCTCGACGCGTCCGTCGGTGCGTGGTGTCGGTGTCATGGCGCCCCACTGCACTGACGGCGCGGAGGCCGGGGTGCGCGATCGCGCACAGGGACGCGGCGGCAGCTCGGCCGGAAAACGCCGCCCGACCGGCCCACCGGAGCGTGCCCGCTTCACTACGGTGCGTGCAGAGCATCCGTACCGCACCCGAGGGAGCACCACGACGTGAACCGCCTGCGTGCCGTTCTGTCCGCATTCGCCCTGACCGTCACGGTCCTGTCCGCACCGGCCCCGGCCGCCGCCGCCCCCGCCGCCCCGACCCCGGCCCAGGTCCCGGCCCCGGCCCAGGTCCCGGCGGACGGCGCCGTGGGGGACGACGCCCGCAAGGAGCGACCGGCCGTCTGCACCGGCGAGTTCCAGGGCGACGCCCGACTGGGCCCGAAGTACCTGCCCCGGCCGCAGCAGAAGCCGGTCGGCCCGCTCCTCAAGGGCTACCAGCGCACCGGCGGCCTCTCTCCGAAGGCGTTTCTCGCCACCTACTGGAAGGACGAGGGCCCCGAGGGTCCGGGAGGCTGGAAGTACCCGCCGAACGACGGCTTCGCCGAGGTCAACGGCACGGTGGACAAGCATGTGGAGGTCCTCGAACCGGGCGAGAAGCTGGACCGGTTCGGCTCCGAGTACGGCTCCTACCTCGCACCGGCCGGAGACCCGTACGCCCAGCGTGCCCTGCCCCCGCAGAACCTCAACACCCGCGAGCCGGCGTACCCGTGCGACTACCACCTGTACGTCGTGACGCGGCCTTTCCCGGTGTGGCAGGGGTCCATCGCGCCCTGGTTCGGGCAGCCGGGCGGCGGACAGCAGATCAAGCTGGACGCGGCGCTCCTCGACCCCGGTGAGGGTCAGCGCCTGAACGTCAAGTGGCTGCTGGCCGAGGGCTATCTCGCCCCGGCGGCCGGCTCCGCCTCCGCCTCCGCCTCCGCGGCACGATAGGCCCGCCCGCCATGGACCGCCACGCCCTGCACACCGCCCTGCGCGCCCGGGGCG
>NZ_JABWDV010000357.1 GCF_013362995.1 Streptomyces sp. TRM64462
CGGTCGGGGGCGCGGTCGGTGACACGGTCGGCGGCGCGGTCGGTGTCGGGTGCCGGTGTGCGGGCGCCGGTGCGGTCCGTCGCGCGGCCGGAGGCGCGGTCCGCCGCGCGGTCCGGTGTGCGGTCGCTCGCGCGCGCGGGGGGCGCGTCCGGGAGTTCGAGGCGGGCCTCCGTGTGGTCCGGGGGCGCGGCGAAGGCCCGGACGTCGACCGAGTCGATCTGCTCGGTCTCGGCGTCCGGGTCCACGTCGGGCACCCGCCAGTCCTCGTCGGCGCCGCGGGCGCGCAGCTCCTTGGCGTACCGGCGCTCCATCCCCGCCCGTCCGGACAGGAGCCGGATGGCGGTGCTGAAGCGTTCCGTCGGTCGAGCCTCGTTCAGCTCGTCCTGCCTGCGGAGCCACATCGGCACCAGGTAGGCGGCCCAGGCTCCGACGATGACTGCGTAGATGAGGCCGCTGCTGCTCACGTCTCACACGGTAGAGGTGTTCGCGTGAGCCCATCGGCCAATTGGGCCGGTGTGTCGCACGATCTGGCTGATATCACTGACTTTTTTTGTGATTGTTCAGATCGATTGTGGTCGGCGAACCCCCGAATTCGAACAAGTGAATTATTTTGTCTGGTGTTCCCGGCGCGACCTGTGCCAGCGGCGGACCAGGCCCTCCGGGACCTCCTCCGCCGTCAGCGCGAAGACGAGGTGGTCGCGCCAGGCGCCGTCGATATGGAGGTAGCGCGGGCGCAGGCCCTCCTCGCGGAATCCCAATTTCTCCACGACGCGGCGGCTCGGCACGTTCTCGGGGCGAATGCAGACCTCGATCCGGTGCAGCCCCACCGCGCGGAAGCAGTGGTCGACGGCGAGCGCCACCGCCGTCGGCATGACACCGCGGCCCGCGACATCCTGGTCCACCCAGTAGCCGACGTGCCCGGAGCACATCGAGCCCCAGGTGATCCCGGCGACCGTGAGCTGCCCGACCAGCCGGCCCCGGTACTCGATGACGAACGGCAGCATCCGGCCGGCGTTGGCCTCGGCGCGCAGATGGCGGACCATCTGCCGGTACGTGGGCCGCTGGGCGGGCGGGGAGCCCGGCGGGGGCGGCGGGACGGTGGCCTCCCAGGGGCGCAGCCAGTCGCGGTTGCGCCGGTTGACCTCGCGCCACGCCTTCTGGTCGCGCGCCTTTATGGGGCGCAGGACCACGTCGCCGTCCGCGAGGACCGCCGGCCAGGCGAGGTTCATGACGCCGGTCTCGGGTGGTCGCCGCCGCGGAGCTGGTCGACCGCGTGGACGAGCAGCTTCTCCAGGACGGCGAGGCCGTCGCGTACGCCGCCGGTGGAGCCCGGCAGGTTCACGATCAGGGTGCGGCCCGCGACGCCGGCCAGGCCGCGGGACAGCGCGGCTGTCGGGACCTTGTCGCGGCCGTACGCGCGGATGGCCTCCGGGATGCCGGGGATGTCGTGGTCGAGGACGCGGCGGGTGGCCTCGGGTGTCGCGTCGGTCGGGGAGATGCCGGTGCCGCCCGTGGTGAGGATGACGTCGTACGCGGCGTCGACGCCGGCGCGCAGGGCCGCCTCGACCGGGTCGCCGTCGGGGACGACCTGCGGGCCGTCGACGGCGAAGCCCAGCGCCTTCAGGGCCTCGGCGATGACCGGGCCGCCCTTGTCCTCGTACACGCCGGCCGACGCCCGGTTCGACGCGGTGACGACCAGTGCGCGGTATGTCGGCGCGGGCGTCATGCCCGGCTCCAGTCCCCGGACTTGCCGCCCGTCTTCTCCTCCACCCGTACGTCGGTGATGACGGCGGCCTTGTCCACCGCCTTGACCATGTCCACGACCGTCAGGGCGGCCACGGAGACGGCCGTCAGGGCCTCCATCTCGACGCCCGTGCGGTCCGTGGTCTTCACGGTCGCGGTGATCTCGACGGCGTCGTCCGCGACCGTCAGGTCGAGCTTCACGCCGGAGACCGCGAGCGGGTGGCACAGCGGGATCAGGTCCGGGGTGCGCTTGGCGCCCATGATGCCCGCGATCCGGGCGGTGGCGAGCGCGTCGCCCTTGGGGACGCCCTCGCCGCGCAGCAGCTCCACCACGCGCGGGGAGACGAGGACCCGTCCGCTGGCGCGCGCGGTGCGGGCCGTGACGTCCTTCGCGGAGACGTCCACCATGCGGGCGGCCCCCGCCTCGTCGATGTGGGTCAGGCTGCCTTGCGTACTCACTGCACTCCGCCTCGCGATTCTGGCGCCGGTTGTCTTGTCGGCACGGCGGCAGACACCGTACCGCCACGGCGGCACTTCCCGACGGTCCGGTTCAGCCGATGAGAACCACCTCCAGCTCGCTGCCCGGCTCCACGCGCGTGGTGTCCTCCGGTACGACGAGCAGCGCGTCCGCGTGCGCCAGGGCGGCGATCAGGTGCGAACCGGCACCGCCCACAGGAGTGACGGTACCCGCCTCGGCGTCGTACGTCCCGCGCAGGAACTGGCGCTTGTCCGCGGGCGACGACAGCGGCTTGTCGGCGGAGAGCACGGCACGCGCGCGGGGGCGGTGGACGTCCCTGAGACCCATGAGCGTGCGGATGGCGGGGCGGACGAACAGCTCGAACGACACGTACGAGGAGACAGGGTTGCCCGGCAGGGCGAGCAGCGGGGTGTGGTCGGGGCCGATGGTGCCGAAGCCCTGGGGCTTGCCGGGCTGCATGGCGAGCTTGCGGAACTCGACGCCGCCACCGCCGCCACCGCCGGCGCCGTCGTTCTCCGCGGACGCCGACAGGGCCTCCTTGACGACGTCGTACGCGCCGACGCTGACGCCGCCCGTGGTCACCATCAGGTCGGCGCGGACCAACTGGTCCTCGATGGTGGCGCGGAGGCTGTCCGCGTCGTCCGTGACGGCGCCGACCCGGTAGGCGAGGGCGCCGGCGTCCCGGGCGGCGGCGGCCAGGGCGTAGCTGTTGGAGTCGTAGATCTGGCCGGGGCCCAGCACCTCGCCGGGCTGGACGAGCTCGCTGCCCGTGGAGAGCACGACCACGCGCGGGCGGGGGCGGACCCGGACCGTGCCGCGGCCGATGGCGGCGAGCAGGCCGATCTGCGGCGGGCCGAGCACCGTGCCCGCCGCGAGGGCCAGGTCGCCAGCCTGGACGTCGCTGCCACGCGCGCGTACATGGGCGCGGGCCTCGGCCGGGCGGTGGACGCGGACCTCGCCGCTCGCGCCTTCGGGGGCGGCGCCCGCGGGGCGCATCGTGGTGGCCGCTCCCCCGCCGCTGCCGCCGTCGGTCCACTCGACCGGGACGACCGCCTCGGCGCCGGGCGGGAGGGGGGCGCCGGTCATGATGCGGGCTGCCTGGCCGGGGCCGACCTCGGGCGGCTCGCCGCTGCCCGCCGCGACGTCGCCGACGACGGTGAGGACCGCCGGGAACTCCTCGCTCGCCCCCGCGACGTCGGCCACGCGGACCGCGTAGCCGTCCATGGAGCTGTTGTCGAAGGGCGGCAGGGCGACGGGCACCGTGACGTCGTCGACCAGGACGCAGCCCTGGGCGTCGGGCAGCTGCAGCTCGATGGGGTCGAGCGGGCGGATCGAGGCCAGGACGTCGTCCAGGTGCTCGTCCACCGACCAGGTCGTACGCACAGTGCTCACAGGGCCTACATCTCCTCGGTGACGTATCGCCGGAGCCAGCTACGGAACTCCGGTCCCAGATCTTCACGTTCGCACGCGAGTCTGACAATCGCCCGAAGATAGTCGCCGCGGTCCCCGGTGTCGTAGCGGCGGCCCTTGAAGACGACGCCGTGGACGGGGCCGCCGGTCCGCTCGTCGGTCGCGAGTTTGTGCAGGGCGTCGGTGAGCTGGATCTCGCCGCCGCGGCCCGGCTCCGTCTCGCGCAGTATCCCGAACACGGCCGGGTCCAGGACGTACCGGCCGATGATCGCGTAGTTGCTGGGCGCGTCGGCGGGCTCGGGCTTCTCGACGAGGTCGGTCACCTTGACGACGTCGGCCTCGTTGGTGGGCTCGACGGCGGCGCAGCCGTACAGGTGGATCTGCGCGGGGTCGACCTCCATGAGGGCGACGACGCTGCCGCCCTCACGTTCCTGGACCCCCACCATGCGCGACAGCAGCGGATCGCGCGGGTCGATCAGGTCGTCAC
The DNA here is from genome assembly GCF_013362995.1 of Streptomyces sp. TRM64462. Classification (GTDB taxonomy): domain Bacteria; phylum Actinomycetota; class Actinomycetes; order Streptomycetales; family Streptomycetaceae; genus Streptomyces. Next base: position 4,119 of record NZ_JABWDV010000357.1, read on the forward strand.
CGAGGAGGACGGCGAACGGCTGGTTCCCGACGTGCGGGGCGGCGCACAGCACCGCGTGGCCGAGGCCGCGCGGGTCGCCCTGGCGGACGTAGTGCATGGTCGCCAGGTCGTTCGACTCCTTGATCTTGTCGAGCCGCTCGCGGTCGCCCTTGCGGTAGAGGGCCTCCTCCAGCTCGTAGTTCCGGTCGAAGTGGTCCTCCAGGGGCCGCTTGTTGCGGCCCGTGATCATCAGGACGTCGTGGAGCCCCGCGTCCACGGCCTCCTCCACCACGTACTGGATCGCGGGCTTGTCGACGACAGGCAGCATCTCCTTGGGAGTGGCTTTCGTGGCAGGCAGGAACCGCGTGCCGAGCCCTGCGGCAGGGATGACAGCCTTGCTGATCCTGGGGTGCGACTGAGTCATGCGGAGCACCCTATCCGGTCGGTATGGGCGGAAGATGAGCCTTTGGTTAACTTCCTCCCTATGTAAGCGCATACGAGAGGTTGCGAGGCGACGTGTCCGAGGAATCCGACGAGGTGGCGGGCGGTACGGCGGGGAGCGCCACGGGCTGTACGGGCGGTACGGACGGTACGGCGGGGAGCGTGGAGGCGGCAGGCGTGCCGGACAAGGCGGGCCTGCGGAACCAACTGCTCGCCGCCCGGACCCTGCTGACAGGTGAGGACGTCCGCAGGGCCGCGGCGGTTCTCGCGGAGGCGGCGCTGGAGCTGCCCGAGCTGGCGGAGGCGCGGACGGTCGCCGCGTACGTCTCCGTGGGGCGGGAGCCGGGGACGCGCGCGCTGATCGACGCGCTGCGCGCGCGGGGCGTACGGGTCCTGCTGCCGGTGCTGCTGCCGGACAACGACCTGGACTGGGCGGTGTACGAGGGGCCCGAGACGCTCGTACCCGCCAGGTTCGGGCTGCTGGAGCCGTCGGGCGAGCGGCTGGGCCCTGACGCGGTGGTGGACGCCGACGCGGTGCTGCTGCCGGGGCTCGCCGTGGACGGGCGGGGCGTGCGGCTGGGGCGGGGCGGCGGCTCGTACGACCGCGTCCTGGCCCGCCTCACGCGCGCGGGGGCCGGGCCGGCGCTGGTGGTGCTGCTCTACGCGCACGAGGTGGTCGCGCGGGTCCCGGAGGAGCCGCACGACCACCCCGTACAGGCAGTGGTGACGCCGGAGGGCGTCCACCGTTTTCCGGCGCCTTAAGGGCGGCCGTTTTGTACGGCCACCCTTAGGAGGACCGGTCTACGGCTTCAGGACCAGGTGGTCGGCCTTGCTCCGGTCGACCGCCTGCGGGCTGAACGGCCAGTCGAGCAGCTCGCCCTTGGCCCACTTCTCGGTCTGGTCCGTGTAGTGCGGGTGGTAGGCGTGCCCGGAGGCGCCGGTCAGGTTGATCCACCGGGACTTGTCCCAGTCGCCGACGTTCACGACCATCCGCATCGACGGCACCCAGACGACCTCGTAGCCGCCCGCCGCGTTCCAGCCGGTGGCGTTGACCGCGGCCTCGCCGCCGCTCAGGTTCCACGGGCCCCGGTTGAGCAGGTGCTTCACGATGCCCGGGCCTTCGGTGCCGAGGGTCTGGTTCTCCAGGTTGAGCTGGTGCAGGCGGCCCCAGCTCCACGTGGAGATGTCCTTGCCGAGCTTCGCCGTCAGCTCCCAGCGGGCGTCCCCCATGGCGCGGGCGAGCAGCTGGTCACGGGTCTGCGTGGCGTCCTCCGTACGGGTGGCCGGGGTCTGCCACCAGGCGTTCTTCTCGTCCTTGAGGAGCGGGCGCACCACCTCGTACCAGCGGTCGCCGCCGTCGGGCTGCGCCTGGTCGGCGGCGCGCTGGCCGCATTCCCGTACGAGCTTGTTGCGCTGGTCCTCCGGGACGTTGGGGTCGACCGGCGCGACGTTGAGGCACTCGCCCTTGACGCGCAGCTCCTTGGGGAGCTTGTTGCCGAAGGCCAGCTTCAGGACGTTGCGCCAGACGGCGTTGAAGTAGGCGGCCGCCGCGGAGTCGCTGTCCTGGGTGTAGCGCCAGCCCTCCAGGAGCTTCTGCGCCTCGCGGACGTACGGGTCGGACACGTCGATCTTCAGCAGGTACGGCGTCAGCAGCTTGGCGATCTCGCTGCTGTTGTCCATCTGCATGGTGCGCATGTCGTCGGTGGAGATCTTGCCGCCGTCCTTGATCTTCACCTCGATGAGGTCGTTGATCCGCTGGCTGCGCGAGCCGTAGCCCCAGTCCTTGGTGAGGAGGTGCGGGTAGGCGTCGTCCACGACGGCCTGGTTGGCGGTGGTGATGTAGCCGCGCTTCGGGTTCAGCTCGAACGGCAGGTCGTCGAACGGGACGTAGCTCTTCTTCCAGTCGTACGCGGGCTTCCAGCCGGGCGCCGGGAAGGTGCCGTCGTGGCCCTTGGCGCGGACCGGGATCTTGCCGGGCGCCTGGTAGCCGATGTTGCCCTGGGCGTCGGCGTAGATCAGGTTCTGGGACGGCACCTCGAAGTCGCGGGCGGCGTCGCGGAAGCCCTTGAAGTCCTTGGCGCGGTTCAGCTTGAAGACGGCGTCCATGGACGTGCCCGGGTCGAGCGCGGTCCAGCGCAGGGCCACGGCGTAGCCGTCGCCGCGGTCGGGGGCGTCGTGGGTGACGGGCGCCTTCTGGCCGACCTTCTCCAGCTCGCTGCTGCGGTCGGAGATCAGGGGGCCGTTGTTGGTGGTGCGGACGGTGATGGTGCGGCTGGAGCCGCCGGCGACCTTGATGACCTCGTCGCGGGTCTCGAAGGGCACCTCCTTGGTGCCGCGCAGGTAGCCGCCCTCGGTGACCTTCTCCAGGTAGAGGTCCGTGACGTCGGCGCCGAGGTTGGTGAAGCCCCAGGCGATGTCCTGGTTGTGGCCGATGATCACGCCGGGGAGGCCGGCGAAGGTGTAGCCGGCCACGTCGTAGCGGCAGCTCTCGGTCACGGCGCGGCAGTGCAGGCCCATCTGGTACCAGACGGACGGGAGCTGCGGGGAGAGGTGCGGGTCGTTGGCCAGGAGCGGCTTGCCGGTGGTCGTGTGGTCGCCGTCCACGACCCAGGAGTTGGAGCCGATGCCGTGGCCGTTGGGGCCGAGGAGGGCGGGGATCCGGTCGAGGGTCTCGGCGAGGGCGCCGAGCTGCGACTGGAAGCCGTTCTCGGCGCCCCGTGTGCCGTTCTGGAGGCCGGTGCCGGTGCCCGTGCCGGTGCCGGTGCCTGTCCCCGTACCGGTGCCAGTTCCTGTCCCCGTGCCCGTGCCCGTGCCCGTACCGGTGCCGTTCTCGCTGTTCTCGCCGTCCTCTCCGTCCTCGTCGCTCTTGCCGTCGCCCGGCGCCTTGAAGCCGTCGAGGACGGGGCGGTGGAGGTCGTACGGGTAGTCCGGGTACAGCTCCTTGACCTGCTTCTCGCTGAGCCGGCTCATCATCAGGGAGCGGTCGATCTCGTCCTGCATGTTGCCGCGCAGGTCCCAGGCCATGGCCTTCAGCCAGGCGATCGAGTCGACGGGGGTCCACGGCTCGATCGTGTAGTCGCTGACGAAGGACAGCGCCGAGTACTCGACGGAGATGTCGCGGACCTTCTTGTCCTTGAGGTACGCGTTGACGCCCGCCGTGTACGCCTGGAGGTTCTTCTTGGTCTCCTCGGACAGCTTGGTGTCGTACTCCTCCTGCGCCACCCGGTGCCAGCCGAGCGTACGGAGGAAGGCGTCGGTGTCGACGAGGTCCTCGCCGAGCATCTCAGAGAGGCGGCCCGCCGTCATGTGCCGGCGCACGTCCATCTCCCAGAAGCGGTCCTGCGCCTGGACGTAGCCCTGGGCGCGGAACAGGTCCTCGTCGGTGGAGGCGTAGATCTGCGGCACGCCGTACGCGTCGCGCTTGACGTCGACGGGGCCGGACAGGCCGGGCAGCTGGAGCGTCCCGGTGGTCTGCGGGAAGGGCGCCCGCACGGTACTGACGCCCCAGTAGGCGCCGTAGCCGACGCCCGCGACAAGCGCCAGCACCAGGGCGATCACGAGCAAGCGGGCACGTCGCCCCTTCTTCTTGGTGGAAGAGACGGTGGTGTTGGCGGGCATCGCTGTCCTTCGAGGCGCAGGCTTGATCCTGGAGTGCTGGGAGCAACCATAGGCGCAGCGCCCATCGGGCCCGGACTCGGTGTCAGTAAGGAGGCATTTGCCCGGTGCTCACGGCGTCCGGGGGTGCACCGGCAGGAGTCCGGGAGGCGTACCGGGACGCGTACCGGCAGCAGTCCCGGCAGGAGTCCCGGCAGGAGTCCCGGTCCTTGAGACGCCGCGGTTCAAGCGTCAAGGAAGCATTAAAGATTAGGTAAGGTAACGAAGTACCGGCTGACGGGATCCACACCGCACGGCCAGCCATATCCCCACATGCCTTGTTTAGCTCACATACCGTCACGCCAGTACCTGGAAGGATCCGCCCCTGACTGTCGACCGGCTCAACGAACTCCTGCTCATCGGCTCGCTCGTCCTGCTCGTCGCCGTCGTGGCGGTGCGGGTCTCGTCCCGCAGCGGGCTGCCCAGCCTGCTCCTGTACCTCGGCATCGGTGTCGCCATCGGCCAGGACGGCATCGGCAACGTCGCCTTCGACAACGCCGAGCTGACCCAGGTCATCGGATACGGCGCGCTCGTCGTGATCCTCGCCGAGGGCGGCCTGGGCACGAAGTGGCAGGAGATCAGACCCGCGCTGCCCGCGGCGTCCGTACTCGCCACCGTCGGCATCGCGGTGAGCGTGGGCATCACGGCGGCCGCCGCGCACTACCTGGTGGGACTCGAATGGCGGCAGGCGCTGCTCATCGGCGCCGTCGTCTCCTCGACGGACGCCGCCGCCGTGTTCTCCGTGCTGCGGAAAGTGCCCCTCCCCGCGCGCGTGACGGGCACGCTGGAGGCCGAGTCCGGGTTCAACGACGCGCCCGTGGTGATCCTGGTGGTCGCCTTCTCCACGGCGGGACCCGTCGAGAGCTGGTACTTCCTGGTCGGGAAGATCGCCCTGGAGCTGGCCATCGGCGCCGCCATCGGCCTCGCGGTCGGGTTCCTGGGCTCGTACGGACTGAAGCGCGTCGCGCTGCCGGCCTCCGGCCTGTACCCGATCGCAGTCATGGCGATCGCCGTCACCGCGTACGCCGCCGGGGCCCTGGCGCACGGCAGCGGCTTCCTCGCGGTCTACCTGGCCTCCGTGGTCCTCGGCAACGCCAGGCTGCCGCACCAGCCCGCCAACCGCGGGTTCGCGGAAGGACTGGGCTGGATCGCGCAGATCGGGATGTTCGTCCTGCTCGGGCTGCTGGTGACGCCGCACGAGCTGCTGGAGGACTTCTGGCCGGCGGTGGCGATCGGGCTCGTCCTGACGGTCGTGGCACGGCCCGTGTCGGTCCTGCTGAGCCTGCTGCCGTTCCGTATCGCCTGGCAGGAGCAGGTGCTGATGTCGTGGGCCGGGCTGCGCGGCGCCGTACCCATCATCCTGGCGACCATTCCGATGGTGACCGGGATCGAGGGCAGCCGGAAGGTCTTCAACATCGTCTTCGTGCTGGTCGTCGTGTACACGCTCGTCCAGGCTCCGACGCTGCCCTGGCTGGCGAAGCTGCTGCGGCTCGGGAACGGGGCCGAGGCCACCGACCTGGGGGTCGAGTCGGCGCCCCTGGAGCGGCTGCGCGGGCATCTGCTGTCGCTGTCGATCCCGGAGCGGTCCAAGATGCACGGCGTCGAGGTCGCGGAGCTGCGGCTGCCCCAGGGGGCAGCGGTCACGCTCGTCGTACGGGACGGCAAGAGCTTCGTGCCGTCCCCCGCGACGGTGCTGCGGCGCGGCGACGAACTGCTGGTCGTGGCGACCGACCCGGTGCGGGACGCGGCAGAACGGCGGCTGCGGGCCGTCGGGCGCGGCGGCAAGCTGGCCGGCTGGCTGGGAACGGGCGGGGCGTCTTAGACGTTGGGCGCTTGCGGGCGCCTTGCGGGCGCCTTGCGGGCGCCTTGCGGGCGAGGGGTGGGCGGAGGCCTTGCGGGCGGCTCGCGGGTGCCTTGCGGGCGGCTCGCGGGCGCCGTGCGGGCGAGGCGTGCCGGAATCGGAGGCCAGTGGCGTTACGCGTCGCCTATTTCACAGGCACCGCAGGCGCTTCTCCCTGTAGCATGAAGGCACACTGATCGACCAACTCTGCCTGATGCAGAGCTGGCGCGACCGTATGGCGGCCGAGTCTCCCCATCCGCGGGGCTCCGGTATCTACCGCGCTTCCGCGCAAGAGGACAGCTCTCGGCGGCTCCCGACACCCAGGGGAGCGCTACCAGGCGGCAGAAAGGCACGGGCCGTGGCATCCACGGTCACCTCTGACGCGATGAAGCGTCCCGGATACGGGCAGCTCCTGCGCACCCCTGGCGCATGGACGTTCCTGCTTCCCGGCTTCGCGGCGCGGCAGCCGTTCGCGATGCTGACCATCGGCATCGTCCTCCTCGTGCAGCACACCACCGGCTCGTACGGCACCGCCGGCGCCGTCGCGGCCGTCACCGGCGTCTCCATGGCGCTGTTCGCCCCGCAGAGCGGCAAGCTCGCGGACCGCTTCGGGCAGCGCGCCGTCCTGATCCCGGGTGTGCTGGTGCACACCGCGTCGGTCTCCCTGCTGACGGCGCTCGCGCTGGCCGGCGCGCCCCTGTGGGCGCTGTTCGCGGCCGCCGTGCCCAGCGGCGCCTCCGTACCGCAGGTCGGGCCCATGGTTCGGGCCCGCTGGGCGGCCAAGCTGGAAGGCCCGCAGGGCGGCGCGACAGGGCGCTCACCGCTCATGTCGACGGCCGCCGCCTTCGAGTCCGTCACCGACGAGTTCACGTTCGTCGTGGGCCCCGTCCTGGCGACCGCCCTGTGCACCGGCGTCCACCCGGCGGCCGGCCTGGTCGCCGAGGCGTTCCTCACCCTGGCCGGCGGCCTCCTCTTCGCCGCCCAGAAGCGCACCCAGCCCGCCCACGGCCTGCTGGACGCCGCCGCCGCGCGGCAGCCGCGCACGTCGGCGCTCTCGGTGCCGGGCGTCCGCGTCCTGGCCGTGGCGTTCCTCGGCATCGGATCGGTCTTCGGCGGTATGCAGGTCTCGCTGACCGCGTTCACGGAGGAGATCGGCAACCCCGGCGCCAACGGACTCCTGTACGGCCTGTTCGCCGCCGGCAACATGCTGGCGGGCATCGCCGTCGGCGCGATCGCCTGGAAGACCGGCCCGCGGCGTCGCCTGATCGTCGGGTACGCGGCGCTGACCGTGGCCGCGTCGCTGCTGTGGTCGGCGCAGTCCGTGGCGCTGCTCGGCGCGCTGGGCCTGGTCGTGGGCCTGTGCATCGCGCCCGCGCTGATCAGCGGCTACACCCTGGTCGAGTCCCTGGTGCCGGCGTCCGCGCGTACGGAGGCGTTCACCTGGCTGACCGGTGCCGTCGCACTGGGCCAGGCCGCCGCCGTGACGGCCGCAGGGCGGCTCGCGGACGGGTACGGCTCGGCCGCCGGGTTCCTCGTACCGCTGGGCGGTACGGCGCTGGCGCTGGTCACCCTGGTGGCGCTGCGGTCGCGGCTCGCGGCGCGGCCCGCCGGGCTACCCACGGCACGGACCGTGGCGCGTGGCATCGGTCACCGCGTGCCGGTGACGGTGGACTGACGCGACGGAATGCGTCACTATTGTTCGTCGTTAGCACTCATCGAGTGAGAGTGCCAGGAGGAAGACAAGTGCCGACCTACCAGTACCAGTGCACCGAGTGCGGCGAGGGCCTCGAGGCGGTGCAGAAGTTCACCGACGACGCCCTGACCGAGTGCCCGAGCTGCCAGGGACGCCTCAAGAAGGTGTTCTCGGCGGTCGGCATCGTCTTCAAGGGCTCCGGCTTCTACCGCAACGACAGCCGTGGCGCGTCGTCGAGCAGCTCGCCTGCCGGGGCGAAGTCCTCGTCCTCGTCCTCCGCGTCGGCGTCCTCGTCCGGCTCGTCGTCTTCGTCGGGCTCGTCCTCGTCCTCGTCGTCGGACGCGAAGCCCGCGGCGTCGAGCAGCGGCGGCGGCAGCGGCAGCAGCAGCTCGGCCGCCTGAGCGGCGGAGCCGCCTGAGCGGCGGAGCGCTGCCCGTCTTCGTCCTTGAGGCCCTGCCGTTCCGTACGGCGGGGCCTCAGGCGTCCGTGGAGGCCCGGTCCCCGTCCGGGACGGGCCGCGTCTAGGGTGAGCGGCATGGCGACGACGAACGCAGAGATCGGCGTGATCGGCGGCTCCGGCTTCTACTCCTTCCTGGAGGACGTGACCGAGGTCGAGGTCCCCACCCCGTACGGCAGCCCCAGCGACTCCCTGTTCCTCGGCGAGATCGCCGGGCGCCGGGTCGCCTTCCTGCCCCGGCACGGCCGCGAACACCGGCTGCCGCCGCACCGCATCAACTACCGGGCCAACCTGTGGGCGCTGCGCTCGGTCGGCGTGCGGCAGATCCTCGGACCGTGCGCGGTCGGCGGGCTGCGCGCGGAGTACGGGCCCGGCACGCTGCTGGTGCCGGACCAGCTGGTGGACCGTACGAAGTCGCGCGTCCAGACCTACTTCGACGGGGAGCCGCTGCCGGACGGCACGGTGCCGAACGTCGTCCACACGACGTTCGCCGACCCGTACTGCCCGGACGGGCGCAAGGCCGCGCTGCTGGCCGCGCAGGGCCGGAACTGGGCCGCGGTGGACGGCGGCACGATGGTCGTCGTGGAGGGCCCGCGCTTCTCGACGCGGGCCGAGTCGCGGTGGCACGCGGCCATGGGCTGGTCCGTCGTCGGCATGACCGGCCACCCCGAGGCGGTCCTGGCCCGGGAACTGGGCCTCTGCTACACGTCGATGGCCCTGGTGACGGACCTCGACGCGGGCGCCGAGACCGGCGAGGGCGTCTCGCACACGGAGGTGCTGCGGGTGTTCGGGGAGAACGTCGAGCGGCTGCGCGCGGTGCTCTTCGACGCGGTGGGCGCGCTGCCGGAGACGGATGCGCGGGCCTGCCTCTGCACGCATGCCCACGACGGCTGGGACCTGGGGATCGAGCTGCCTTAGCGGGACCGGGAGCGGAAGCGGGACCGAGCGCGGGCGCGGCGCGGCCTCGGCTGCTTCTCCACTCATGGGGGTGAGGGAGTTTTCCCCAGGTGGGCGGTGGTCCACAGGCTCCGGCGGGGAGGACGGAAAGACGGGAGAGTGAGGGACGTCGGCGGACGGCCGGCGGCGTTCCTCACGAACAGGCGGTGACGACCATGCACTCCTGCACGCCCACTCCTTCTTCTGCTGCTCCTGCTTCTGCTGCTCCTGCTTCTGCTGCTCCTGCTTCTGCTGCTCCTGCTGCTTCGCTCGCGCCTTCCCTCGCGCCTTCGTTCGTGCCCGAGAGGTGTGCGGTGCCGCAGTTCGCGCCGCTGCGGGTGCGGGGCGGGCGGTACCGGCTGCGGCGGGCGGTGCGGCGCAGGCGGCGGGCCGTGGCGGCCGGCCTGGCGATGACCGCTGCGGCGCTGGCCGCGTCGGGGTTCCGTGAACCGGTGGAGCCGGCGGCGCAGGTGGCCGAGCGGCGGCCGGGGGCGGAGGCGCCCCGTACGGTGGCTGTGACGGCGCGGCCGGTGGAACTGGTGTCCGCTCCGGTGCGGATCGCGGACGGTGAGACGGTGCGGCTGCTGCGGCCGGGAGACCGCGTGGACGTGATCGCCGCGCCCGTGGCCACGGGGATGCCGCCCGACGGCGGCCCGGAGGCGCGGGTCGTGGCGGCCGGCGTACGGGTGACGGATGTGCCCCGCCCGGAGGGCGGCCATGGTCACGGCGAGGACGCTGATGCTGGTGCCCTCGCCGGTGCCGGCGGCGGTGGTGGGGCGCTGGTGGTGCTGGCGGTGCCACGGGCGACCGCGACGGATCTGGCCATGGCGGCCGCCACCTCCAGTCTGGCGGTGACGCTGTGCTGAGTCGCACGGACGGCCAGGTGAGTCACCGGTCCGTGTGTACGGATTGGACGGCCGCGCGCCATGCGGGGCGTAATGGCTGCGCCCAATGCACATGCGTCGACGAAAGGCACCGTGGTGACCCAGGAGAACAGGACGAGCCTGCTGGAAGGCTTCAAGGCGTTCCTGATGCGGGGGAACGTGGTCGATCTGGCGGTGGCTGTGGTCATCGGCGCCGCCTTCACCAACATCGTCAACTCCGTGGTGAAGGGCGTGATCAGCCCGATCGTCGGGGCCTTCGGCACCCAGAACCTGGACAGCTACCAGGCGTGCCTGAAGGGCCCGTGTGTGGTGACGAACGGCGAGGTCACGAGTGGTGTCACCATCCTGTGGGGCTCCGTCCTCAGCGCCACGCTCAGCTTCCTGATCACCGCGGCCGTCGTGTACTTCCTGATGGTGCTGCCCATGGCGAAGTACCTGGCGCGGCGCAACGCCCGCGACAAGGAGCTGGAGAGCGTCAAGGAGACGCTGGAGGTCACCGAGCTGGAGGTCCTCAAGGAGATCCGGGACACGCTCGTTCAGCAGCGCGGCGGCGAGACGGCCGGCGCGGGCGTCCGCAGCTGACGGCCGCTCCTCCTCAGAGGTGGTGCGGCGGCTTCTCGTCGAGGAAGCGCGCCAGATCCTCGGCGGGACCGTCGCCGCCCGGAGCCCGCTCACCCCACCCGCGGTCCGTATCGTCCGCGGACGGCTGGTCCAGCGGATCGTCGAAGATCAGCGCCGGCGGCTTCTTCCGGTCGCCGGGCCGGGGCTTCGAGGCGCGCGGGCCAGGGGTGGGGGCGGTGCTCATACATTCAGCGTACGCCGCTCCGAGCCGCGTGTTCAGCCGGTGGTGGCCCTGCCGGAGGCGGCTCTGCGGGCCCGCTCGGGCCCGCGGGGGCCTTCGCCGGGCAGCGCCGGTGCAAGGCTGACGGGCGCGTCCGGCGGCTCCTTCGCGCTCCCTCTGCTGTGCTGTGGTCCATGACACACCCGACACCCGCAGCGCGGCCCCTGAGGCCCCTGGTGTCGCGGGACCGCGACCAGGAACACCGCGCCGCGACACCACTCGAGCTGTTCTTCGACCTGTGTTTCGTCGTGGCGGTCGCCCAGGCGGGCATCCAGCTCGTGCACGCCGTGGCGGAGGACCATGCCGGTGAGGGCGTCCTCAGCTACGCGATGGCCTTCTTCGCCATCTGGTGGGCGTGGATGAACTTCACGTGGTTCGCCTCGGCGTACGACAACGACGACGCCCTCTACCGTCTGGTGACCTTCGTCCAGATCGCCGGTGTACTGATCCTGGCGGCGGGCATCTCCGACGCGTTCACCGAGCGGGACTTCTTCTTCGTGTGGCTCGGCTACGTCGTGATGCGCGTCGCGCTCGCCTCGCAGTGGCTGCGGGCGGCCCGGCACGCGTCGGGCGCCGAGCGGACGATGGCGCTGCGGTACGCGGCGGGGGTGCTGCTCTGCCAGGTGGGCTGGACGGCCCTGCTGTTCACGCCGGAGTCGGTACTGCCCTGGGTGTTCCTGGTGATGGCGCTCGCGGAGCTGTCGGTGCCGATGCTCGCCGAACGGCACTTCAGTACGAGCTGGCACGCGCACCACATCGCGGAACGGTACGGGCTGTTCACCATCATCGTGCTCGGCGAGACGATCGCGGCGGCGACGGTGGCGGTCAAGTCGGGCCTTGAGGAGAACGACGCGCTCGACGAACTGCTGCCGATCGCGGCAGGCGGGCTGCTGCTGGTGTTCTCCGCCTGGTGGATCTATTTCGTCGTCCCCGCCCACTCCCGGCTCCGCTCCAACAGGGAGGGGTTCCTGTGGGGCTACGGGCACTACCTGATCTTCGCGTCGGCCGCGGCGATCGGCGCGGGTCTGGAGGTGGCGGTGGAGCAGGCCGTCGGAGAGGCGCACATCTCGGTGAGGGCCGCGTCGGCGGCGGTGACGCTGCCGACGGCGCTGTTCCTGCTGCTGGTGTGGGTGCTGCACGCGCGGTACTTCAAGGTGGGCATCGCCCAGCAGCTCGTCCTGCCGTGCGCGGCACTGGGCGTCCTGCTCTGCACGTTCGCGGGCCACTGGGCGGTCCTGGCGGCAGGCCTGGTCGCCGCCGCGGCGGTAGCCACGGGCCTGGCCCTGACGGCCCGCATGGCGCCCCGGGAATCCGTGGTGGCGAGGGCGGGGGCGGGGTAGAGGGCGGGGCGGGACCTGGGGGGTTGGGGGGGGTGGGCCCCCCGGGGGCGGGCATGGGGGTCGGCGGCGGGAAAGGGGCGGGGTGGGTGTCCCGTTGGGGGGTGGGCGTGTTAGGGAGGGGGCATGGACGACGGTGTCGGTGTCGCGGGTGCCCTGGACGGGCTGACGGATGTGGCGGGGCTTCGGGTCGGGCATGCGCGGGTGCCGGGCGACGGGGCCTTGAGCGGGACGACGGTGGTGCTGGCTCCGGAGGGCGGGGCGGTCGCGGCCGTGGACGTACGGGGCGGGGGCCCGGGTACGCGCGAGACGGACGCGCTGGACCCGCGCAACCTGGTGCAGCGTGTGGAGGCCGTGGTCCTGACGGGCGGCAGCGCGTTCGGGCTGGACGCGGCGTCCGGGGTCATGGGGTGGATGGAGGAGCGGGGGCGGGGGGTGAGAGTGGGAGCGGGGCCCACCCAGGTGGTGCCGGTGGTTCCGGCGGCGTGCCTGTTCGACCTGGGGCGGGGCGGCGACTGGCGGGCCAGGCCCGACGCGGCGACCGGCCGGGCGGCGGTGGAGGCGGCCGCCGCGACCCGGCCGGGTACGGCCGTGGAGTGCGGCTCCGTGGGCGCGGGCACCGGGGCGGTCGTGGGCGGGCTGCGGGGTGGCGTCGGGACGGCGAGCACCGTGCTGGAGGGTTCGGGTGTGACGGTGGCCGCGCTGGTGGTGGCCAACGGGGTCGGCTCGCCGGTCGATCCGGCGACGGGGGTGCTGTACGGGGCGTACGGCGACGCGCATTTCGCGGCGGAGGGCGGTGCGGGGCGGCTCGCGTACCCGGAGCCGGAGGTGCACGCTGCCGCGTCGGTGCGGCTCGCGGAGGCGCGGGAACGCAGCGGCATGCCGCCCATGAACACGACGCTGGTGGTCGTGGGCACGGACGCCGATCTGACGCGGGCCCAGGCGCAGAAGGTCGCGGGGACGGCGCACGACGGCATTGCGCGCGCCGTGCGGCCGGTGCACCTGCTGAACGACGGGGACACGGTGTTCACGCTCGCGACGGGCGCACGCCGGCTCACGGAGGGGCGCGACCCGCTGGCCCTCAACGCGGTGCTCGCGGCGAGCGCGGACGTCGTGGCGCGGGCGATCGTGCGGGCGGTGCTGGCCGCGGACGCCGTCTCGGGGCCGGGCGGGGACTTCCCTTCGTACCGGGGGCTCTACGGCCCGCTGCCGGGTATGAACTGGCGTACGAGAGCGAGGCATTGACCGGCGGAGCCGGGGGCGCGCAGGAACTCGCTCCGTGCGCCCTTCGTTTCCTGGAAGCCGGACGCGTTGTCGTACCGAGGCACTACCTTGAGCAAGCATCGAGTAACACGCGGCGACGGCCTGGAGACCCATCTTGAACGATCCGATCGATCGGAACGATCCGTACGAGACCACGGAGCAGCACGTCGAGCGGCTCCTGGGTCGGGCGCTCAACTCCTTCGACCTGCCCGATGCCCTGGTCGAGCGGCTCCGCACGGCGCTGGCCCACGCCAGTGCGCTGCACGCCTCGCACCACAGCGCGGCGCTCCACCGCGCGACGTACCGTCATACGTATCTGCTGGCGGACGGGGCGTCGTTGACGCTGTGGGAGCTGGTGCACCACCGGGGTGCGGACGGCCGGGACCATCATGAGCTGTACGCGGACAAGGCGGAGGTGCGGCTGGCCGCGGCCCGCCTGTCGGAGGCGTTCGGCTTCCCGGACGCCGTGGGGCTGGCCGATCCGCTGGACGACGACCTGGACGCGGACCTGGAGCTGCTGAGCGCGCTGCTGACGCGCCCGCCGGCGCCGGCGCCGCGCATGTACGTGCCGGACGACTCGGCGGACCACGCGCGCCGCGTGCTGCGGCGCGCGGAGAACGCGGACCGTCCGGGGGACGCGGTCGCGGCGCGGCTGCGGGGCGCGTTCGCGCACCACATCCAGCAGGTGTTCGGGCGGCAGTGCAGCGTGGCGGGGAAGGACGCGGGCTTCTCGCTGTACGAGCACGCGTTCCTGCTGCTGGACGGCAGCGAGATGAGCGTGTGGGAGGTCGAGCACACGGCGACGCCGGACGGGCGCCACATGTGCGAGGTGTACGAGGACGAGCGCACGGCGCGGACCGCGATGGAGCTGCGGGCGCGGGTGCGCTGAGGAGCGGCCCGGCGGAGGGACGGCCGTCGGTGACCGTCCGTCCGCCGGGCCTGTGTGACGCCGTCTGCCCGCCCGGGCCTTGTGCGACGCCGTCCGGCCGCCCGGGCCTGTGTACGCCGTCTGTCCGCCCGGGCCTACGCGGGGGTGACGGGGAGGAGGTCCGGGCGTTTGGCGGTGCGGCCGTCGCCGGAGGAGCGGCCGCGCAGTCGGCGGCCCAGCCAGGTGCCCAGGAAGGCGGCCGCCCAGCGCAGTTCGCCGGCGGCGGCGCGCAGGCCGGCCGGGGGTGGTGCGGCGGGGGCGGGCAGCGGACGGGTCCAGGTGGTGTCGCTGCCGCGCACGTTCGAGGACTTCCGGTACGTCGGGGAGTGCGACGGCACGGCCGAGACCAGCGTCGACGGCAGCGCAGCCCGGTCCGCCGTGCTGCTCTTCCGGGCGACCGTGAACGGGCGGCGGATACACGGCATCGACCTGCTCCACTTCGCCGACGACGGCCGGATCAAGGAGTTCAGGTGATGGTGCGTCCGCAGTCCGCCGTCCACGCCCTGGGCGAGGCGGTTCTCGCCGGGCTGGTCGCGGACGGGCTCGTACCGGCGCCGTAGAGCCGTAGAGCCGTAGAGCCGTGGACAGCGCAAAGAAAACGGTCCGGCGGAGGCGCGGTCGTGGTGACCGCTCCTCCGCCGGGCCGGGGGTGTGTCAGGCGGCTACCGCGACCTTGCGGTCGGCCTGCTCGCCGGTGACGTCCGGGGCGGGGGCCTTGCGGGCGCCCTTCAGCAGGATGACCAGCGTCGCGCTGATCGCCGTACCGATGAGGATGGCCAGCAGGTAGAGGAACGGGTGGCCGATCAGCGGGACGACGAACATGCCGCCGTGCGGGGCGCGCAGGGTGGCCTCGAAGGACATCGACAGCGCGCCGGTGACCGCGCCGCCCACCATGACCGACGGGATGACGCGCAGCGGGTCGGCGGCCGCGAACGGGATGGCGCCTTCCGAGATGAACGAGGCGCCCAGCACCCAGGCCGCCTTGCCGTTCTCGCGTTCGGCCTTGGTGAAGAGCCGGCCCCGTACGGCGGTGGCCAGCGCCATCGCGAGCGGCGGCACCATGCCGGCGGCCATCACGGCGGCCATGACCTTCAGGGAGCCCTCGTTGGGGCTGGCGAGGCCGCCGACCGCGAAGGTGTAGGCGACCTTGTTGACCGGTCCGCCCAGGTCGAAGCACATCATCAGGCCCAGGAGCGCGCCGAGCAGGATCGCGTTGGCGCCGCTCAGGCCGGACAGCCAGTCGGTGAGCGCCTTCTGGAGCTCGGCGATGGGCTTGCCGACGACCAGGAACATCAGGAACCCGACGACCGCCGACGCCACAAGGGGAATGACCACCACCGGCATGATGCCGCGCAGCACGGAGGGGATCTTGAGGCGCTGGATGGCCAGTACGGTCCCGCCTGCCAGCAGGCCCGCCGCCAGGCCGCCCAGGAAGCCCGCGTTGATGGTGAGCGCCACCGCGCCGCCGACGAAGCCGGGAACCAGGCCGGGCCGGTCCGCCATCCCGTACGCGATGTAACCCGCCAGCACCGGGACGAGGAACCCGAACGCCAGCGCGCCGATCTGGAACATCAGGGCGGCCCAGCTGTCGACCTGGCCCCACGCGAAGTGCTCGGCGACAGACGGGGCCTCGTTGATCTCCCAGCCGCCGACGGCGAAGCCGAGTGCGATGAGGAGGCCGCCCGCGGCGACGAACGGCACCATGTAACTGACGCCGGACATCAGCCACTTGCGGAGCTTCGTGCCGTAGCCCTCGCCGGGTTCGCCCGCGCGGTCGACGGGGGTTCCGCCGCCCGGGCCGGCCGCCGCGGCGGGTGCGGTCGTGTCGCCGCGCGCGGCCTTGGACCGTACCTCGGCGATGAGTTCGGCGGCCCGGTTGATGCCGGCCTTGACGCCGACGTCGACGGTGGGCTTGCCCGCGAAACGTTCCTTCTCACGTACGGCGATGTCATGGGCGAAGATCACGCCGTCGGCGGCGTCGATGACCGCCGGGTCGAGCCGTGTGAACCCGGCCGAGCCCTGCGTCTCGACCGTCACCTCGACCCCGGCGTCCCGTCCGGCCTGCTCCAGGGACTCCGCCGCCATGTAGGTGTGGGCGATGCCGGTGGGGCAGGAGGTGACGGCGACGATACGGAAGGGGCGCACGGGCTCCGGCTCCTGGACCTCCGGCGCCGGCTCCCGGACCTCCGACGCCGGTTCCCGGACCTCTGCCTCCCGTGCGGTCTCCGGCTCCCGTACGGTCTCCGGCTCCTGTACGGTCTCCGGCTCCTCGCCGCGCAGGAGTGCGGCCACCGTGGCCGGGGCCGTCGCCCTGCGGAGGGCGGCGGTGAACTCCGGCTCCATCAGGCGGCGGGCCAGCGACGACAGGATCGTCAGGTGGGCGTCGTCCGCGCCCGCCGGGGCCGCGATCAGGAAGATGAGGTCGGCCGGGCCGTCCGGGGCGCCGAAGTCGACGCCGTCGGCGGCCCGCCCGAAGGCCAGGGTCGGGGCGGTGACATGGGCGCTGCGGCAGTGCGGGATGCCGATGCCGCCGTCGAGGCCGGTCGGCATCTGCGCCTCGCGCGCCGCCACGTCGGCGAGGAAGCCCTCCAGGTCCGTGACGCGGCCCAGGCTCACCATGCGCTCGGCGAGCGAACGGGCCGCTTCTTCCTTCGTCTGCGCGGCCAGGTCGAGATCGACCAGGTCCGCGGTGATCATTTCGCTCATCGCGGTTCCTATTTGCTCGTCACTCGGTGAGTGCACGGTCGAGGGGTACGTCGGTGGTCACGGTGACCGCCGCCGGGTCGAGGTCGGCGGGTGTCGGCATCTCGCTGCCGGGCAGCTGCACGGCCGCCGCGCCGTGCGCGACGGCGGCGGCCAGGGCCTCCGGGCCTTCCCCGCCCGCCGCGAGGAAGCCCGCCAGGGACGCGTCGCCCGCGCCCACGTTGCTGCGTACGGCGCCGGCCGCCACGGTGGCGTTGCCGTACCAGACGCCCGCCGCCGAGACGAGGAGCTGGCCGTCCACGCCGAGGCTGGCGAGTACGGCGCCGGCGCCGGCGGCGCGCAGTTCCTCGGCGGCCTTGACGGCGTCCCCGACGGTGGCGAGGGGCCGGCCGACGGCCTCGGCGAGCTCCTCCGCGTTGGGCTTGACGACGTCGGGCCGGCCGCGCAGGGCGACCAGCAGCGACGGCCCGGACGTGTCGAGGGCGACCCGCGAGCCGTGCCCGTGGGCGCGGGTGACGAGGTCGGCGTACCAGGTCGGGGCGAGGCCGCGCGGGAGGCTGCCGCAGCAGGCCACCCAGGCGGCGCCGGCCGCGTGGGCGCCGACCGCCGCGAGCAGGGCCTCCGACTCGCCGTGGGTGAGGCTGGGGCCCGGGGCGTTGATCTTGGTGAGGGTGCCGTCGGGTTCGGCGACGGCGATGTTGGAGCGGGTGTGGCCGCTGATGGTGACGGGCGAGACGTCGATGCCCTGCTGGGCGAGCAGGTCGGCGACCAGGGCGCCCGGGGCGCCGCCGAGCGGGACGACCGCGAGGGTGCGGTGTCCGGCGGCGGCGACGGCCCGGGAGACGTTGACGCCCTTGCCGCCCGGGTCCATGCGTTCGCCGGTGGCGCGCAGCACCTCGCCGCGCTCCAAGGCCGGGACCTCGTAGGTCCGGTCCAGGGAGGGGTTGGGGGTGACGGTGAGGATCATGCGCGTACGACTTCCGTTCCGGCGGCCTCGATGGCGGCCGTGTCCTGGGGGCTGAGCCCCTGGTCGGTGATGAGCAGGTCGACGTCGGTCAGGTCGCCGAAGCGGGCGAAGTGCTCCTGGCCGTGTTTGGCCGAGTCGGCGAGCAGGACGACCCGGCGGGCGGCGCCGATGACGGCCCGTTTGACGGCGGCCTCGGCGAGGTCGGGGGTGGTGAGCCCGTGGGCGAGGGAGAACCCGTTGGCGCCGACGAAGACGACGTCGGCGCGGATCTGCCCGTACGAGCGCAGGGCCCAGGCGTCGACGGCGGCGCGGGTGCGGTGCCGGACGCGGCCGCCGACGAGGTGCAGGGCGATGCCGGGGTGGTCGGCCAGGCGGGCCGCGGTCGTCAGGGCGTGGGTGACGACGGTGAGGGAGCAGTCGAGGGGGAAGCCGTTGGCCATGCGGCCGACCGTGGAGCCGGCGTCGAGGATGACGCTGCCCTCGTCGGGGAGTTCCGCGAGGGCGGCCCGGGCGATGCGGTCCTTCTCGTCGGCGGCGGTGGACTCGCGCTCGGCGAGGTCCGGTTCGAAGTCGAGCCGGCCGGCCGGGATGGCGCCGCCGTGCACACGGCGTACGAGTCCGGCCCGGTCGAGGGCCTTGAGGTCGCGCCGGATGGTCTCGGCGGTGACCTGGAACTCCTCGGCGAGGGAGAGCACGTCGACCCGGCCGCTCTCGCGGGCGAGGTGCAGGATCTGCTGCTGGCGCTCCGGTGCGTACATGTCCGTTTACATCCGTTCGTGACCGAACCTGTGGTTCTGGTGGGAGGCTACGCCGCGATTTCCGGAAAGTAAACAGACTCGGGCATCAAATGGGCATGACCAGACAGGCTCGGGGCTTGACCTGCGCCGAAGCCCGGCCGCTGGGGGGAGCGGCCGGGCTTCGGCGTACACGTACGGAGTGCTTCGGCTACACGTACGGATGCGTACGGACGGCGCATGGCCTCCGTACGGAGGCGGTGTCAGCGCGTGGCGAGTTCGGGCTCCCGGGCGGAGGCGGCACCGGAACCCCCCGGCGCCTCGTCGCCGGCGTCCGCGCCGCCCTCCAGGTGCTGCTTCGGCCGCGCCGGCAGCGCGAACATCAGCAGGAACACGACGCCCAGCACCGCGGAGACCCAGCCGAGCGCCCCGGTGAACGCCTCCGCGACGGCCGGCCCGAGCCCGGTCGGCACGAACACCACCGACACCAGACCGAGGCCCAGCGCGTTGCCCATCTGCATCACGGAGTTGATCAGCCCGGACGCCGAACCGGAGTGCTCGCGCGGCACATCCGACAGGACCGCGTCCGTCAGCGGCGCCACGATCAGGCCCATGCCCGTGCCCAGCACCACCAGCGGCAGCACCATCTGCCAGGACTGGATGCCCATGCCGTACCGGTCGGCCTCCCAGATGTACAGGCCGATCCCGGCGGCCATCGTCAGCGCGCCCGCCTGGAGCACCTTCCGCCCGAAGCGCGGCACCAGCTTCTGCACCGAGACGCCCGCCGCGACCGACACGGCCAGCGAGAACGGCACGCCCGTCAGACCGGCGCGCAGGGCGGTCCAGCCGAGGCCGACCTGCATGTACAGCGTCCAGACCAGGAAGAAGATGCCGAGCCCGATGCCGAACGTGAGCTGGACGGCGATGCCGGCCGCGAAGCTCTTCACCCGGAACAGGGACAGCTCGACGAGCGGCGAGCCGTCGCGGCGCGCCTTGCGCTTCTCGTACGCCACGAACGCCGCGAACACCGGGACGCTGCCCGCCATCATGACGAAGCACCAGGCCGGCCAGTCCAGCTCGGCGCCACGCGTGAGCGGGTACATCAGCATCAGCATCGCGGCGATCGCGACGACCACGCCCGGCAGGTCGAGGCGGAGCGCCTTCGGGGCCTTGGACTCGGTGATGAACGTCCGGCCGAGGAGCAGTGCGGCGATGCCGACGGGCAGGTTGATCAGGAAGATCGGCCGCCAGCCGAGGCCGAAGAGGTCCCACTGCGTGAGCAGCGCGCCCAGCAGGGGCCCGGAGACGGCGCCGAGTCCGATGATCGCGCCGAACAGGCCGAAGACCTTGCCGCGCTCGTGCGCCGGGAACGTGGCGTGCACGATCGAGAGGACCTGCGGGACCATCAGCGCCGCCGTACCGCCCTGGAGGATGCGCGCCGCCACCAGCGTCCCGGGGTCGGAGGCGAAGCCGCAGAGCGCGGAGGCGAGGGTGAACCCGGCGACGCCGATGAGGAACACCCGCTTGCGGCCGTGGATGTCACCGAGCCGGCCACCCGTGATCAGGCCCGCCGCGAAGGCCAGCGCGTAACCGGCGGTGATCCACTGGATGGCACCGAAGGTCGCGCCGAGGTCCCGCGTGATCGCCGGGATGGCGATGTTGACGATCGTGACGTCGACCAGGTCCATGAAGGCCGCGGTCATGACGATGGCGAGGGCGAACCAGCGGCGGCGGTCGCCTGCCGGGGCGGATGCGGGTGCGGTGGTACCGGAGGAGGTACCGGAGGTCTCGGAGGTCATGGGAGCGACGTTAGGGCGCTTATAGGACAGGTTGTGTCCTAGTTGCGGAGCATGCTGGAACGCATGACGGACACACCGGCACGTCTTCTGAAACTGCTGTCCCTGCTCCAGACGCCGCGCGAGTGGCCGGGCAGTGAGCTGGCCGAGCGGCTGGAGGTCAGCGCGCGCACGATCCGGCGCGACATCGACCGGCTGCGGGACCTCGGCTACCCGGTCGAGGCGACCAAGGGCGCGGTCGGCGGGTACCGGCTGGTCGCCGGGGCGGCGATGCCGCCGCTGCTGCTGGACGACGAGGAGGCCGTCGCCATCGCGGTCGGGCTGCGCGCGGGGGCCGGGCACGCCATCGAGGGCGTCGACGAGGCGTCCGTACGGGCGCTGGCCAAGCTGGAGCAGGTGCTGCCGGCGCGGCTGCGGCACCGCGTGTCGACGCTGCAGAGCGCGACGATCCCGCTGACGCGGGGCGACGGCGCGACCGTCGACGCGCACACGCTGACCACGCTGGCGGCCGCGGTGACCGGGAGGGAGCGGCTGCGGTTCGACTACCGGGCGGGCGACCGTACGGAGAGCAAGCGGCAGGTGGAGCCGTACCGGCTGGTGTCGACCGGGCACCGCTGGTACCTGGTGGCGTACGACCTGGGGCGGGAGGACTGGCGGACGTTCCGCGTGGACCGGGTGAGCGCGCCGTTCGCGACGGGGGCGCGGTTCGCGGCGCGTGAGGTGCCGGGCGGTGACGCCGCGGAGCTGCTGGCGCGTCGGCTGCGGGGGCGGCACCCGGGGCTGGACGTGGACGTCACGTTCGCCGCGCCCGCGGAGTTCGTGGCGGCGCGGCTGCCGGGGCATCTGGCGCCGGAGGCGGCGGGCGACGGGGCGTGCCGGGTGCGGGCGGTGGTGACCGACTCGGTGGAGTGGGTGGCGGTGCGACTGGCGCTCGTGGACTGCGACTTCACGGTGCACGGGCCCGAGGCGCTGGTGACGTATGTGGCGGGCCTGGGGGCGCGGCTGGGGCGTGCGGCGGGCTTGGACTTGGACTTGGACTTGGAATAGCGCAACGCCCCGCCGGGGGGGGGAGGGCGGGGCGTTGCTGGGGCCACCGTCCCGCCCTCGGGGGGGGGATCCGGGCGGGACGGTGGGTCTTGGGGGCCGCGGCGTCAGGCCGCGGCGTCAGGCCGCGGCGTCGAAGCCGGTGTCGCGGGCCATGCGCTTCAGCTCCAGCAGGGCGTGCTTCTCGATCTGGCGGATGCGCTCGCGCGTGAGGCCGTGCTCCTTGCCGACCTCCGTGAGCGTCCGCTCGCGGCCGTCCTCGATGCCGTACCGCATCCGGATGATGGAAGCGGTGCGGTGGTCGAGCCGGTCGATCAGGTCGTCGAGCTCCTCGCTGCGCAGCAGCGTGAGCACCGACTGCTCGGGCGACACCGCCGAAGTGTCCTCCAGCAGGTCACCGAACTGCGTCTCGCCCGCGTCGTCCACGGACATGTTCAGCGACACCGGGTCGCGTGCCCAGTCCAGGACGTCCGACACCCGCTCGGGCGTCGAGCCGAGCTCGGCGGCGATCTCCATGGGCTCCGGCTCCCGGCCGTGCTCGCGGTTGAACTCGCGCTGCACCCGGCGGATCCGGCCCAGCTCCTCCACCAGGTGGACGGGGAGCCGGATCGTGCGCGACTGGTCCGCGATGGACCGCGTGATGGCCTGGCGGATCCACCACGTCGCGTACGTCGAGAACTTGAAGCCCTTCGTGTAGTCGAACTTCTCCACCGCGCGCACCAGGCCGGCGTTGCCCTCCTGGATCAGGTCGAGCAGGGGCAGGCCGCTGCGCGGGTAGCGCCGGGCGACCGCGACCACGAGCCGCAGGTTCGAGCGGATGAAGACGTCCTTGGCGCGCTCCCCCTCGGCGGCCAAGCGCATCAGCTCCTCGCGGGACGCACCGCCCGCCTCCGTCTCGACCTCACCGTCCAGGATCTGACGGGCGTACACACCCGCCTCGATGATCTGGGACAGCTCGACTTCCTTGGCGGCGTCGAGCAGCGGCGTACGCGCGATCTCGTCGAGGTACATGCCGACCAGGTCGCGGTCGGCGATCTCCCCGCCCACGGCGCGAACGCTGTTGGCCCGATCGGTCCCGGTGGTGGCGGACTCCGGACGGGCGACGGCACGGGTTGCCATGCGAGCTCCCTTACTGAGTAGGTCGCGACACCCTCGCGGGTGCCCTGCATCCGACGGAAACAACGACTGGAATCCGGACAGAATTCCCATGCCGACCATTGATTTCCGCGATCATGCAGTACCCTGTCCCGCCGCGCGGGGCGGGTGCGCGATGATCGATCGCGGAGAAGCGCAGGTCGAGGCCGACGCGGGGGCAGAATGCGCGGTCGTGGCGGACGCGCACGGCCACCGCGCGCGTGAGACGGCGGTCACATCCGACACGTGGCCCTCCCCCCCCCCCCCNCCCGGACAGCGGCCTCGTCCCCCACTTGCTCTCCCACCGGGAAGGACGGCTCCCGCCGCCTCCTGGTTGCCCGGCTCAACGGACGGGATGCCCGATTTGTTCCGGGTCGGCCGGTGAGGAGGCGCCCGTACGGCCTTGGGACTAGGTCCGTAGGCCGTTCCGGGCGACAGCGGGCCCCGCCTAGGGTCCGGGGCATGGACACGACGGGTACGGACACCACGGGCCGGGGCACGACGGGTACGGACACCACGGGTACGGACACGACCCGCACGGACACCACCGGCATCCTCGACGAAGCGCTCGCGCGGCTGCACGCCTCCGGGCCCGAGCGGGAGGGGTGGCTCAGCAACCACGCGCCGATGGCGGTCGAGGCGCTCGTACGGCACGGCCGGGCGGCGGCCGTGCACCGCTGGCTGGACCACTACCGGCACAAGCTGGAGGACATGCCCGCCCTCTACGCGCGCGTGACGCCCGAGAACTGGCGGGACGCCCTGGGCGATCCGGCCAGGATCGCGGACTGGGCGGCCTTCTTCGAGCGGGAGACCGCCGAGCGGCCGTGGCGTGAGGTGCTCGCGGAGTGGTGGCCCCGGCTGCTGCCGGGCATAGCGGGCGGTGCCACACACCCGGTGATCCGGGTCGGGCACGCCGTACGGACCCTGCTGGACGGCGGCGAGACCGGACCGCGCGTCGGTGAACTCGCGCACGCGCTCGGCTACTGGGCCGCCCGGCACGCCCCGCTGCCCCCGCTCACCACCCTGGACGCCGCGCCCGACGCGCCCGACGCACGCGACGCGGCCGCCGCGCTCGACGCCGTACCGGCCGTGCCGGATCAGGACCAGGGCATCAGGCACCGGCTGGCGCAGCTCACGGCGCTGCCGCGGTGGGGTACGGCGCCCGGCCCGGACGCGGCGCGGGAGCGGCTGGCCGAGCTGGTGGCCGCCGCCACGCACCGGTACGCCGCGCACGCGCACGGCGAGCCGGTCATGCTGGTCCATGCCGCGACGGCGCCCAACGCGGTGCTGCGCACCCTGCCGGCGCTGCCCCGGGAGCTGTGGGTGCCGAGCCTGGGCGCGGCGTGGGCGGCGAGCGCGGCGGTCACGGCCGCGTACACGCCCGCGAAGGCCGCGCCTGTCGCCGCCCCGTACGAGGCGGGCGGGACCGGGACCGGGACCGGGACCGGGACCGGTCTCACGCCCGACGAGGTCTTCGAGCGGGCCGCCGCGCACGGCGACGACCACGCCATCAAGTTCGCGGACACCGCGCTGGACGTCGGCGACGCGCCGGCGCTCGCCGCCGCCGTACGGTCGGTCGAGCTGATCCCGCCGGCGCTGTAGGTCGCGCAGGGCGCCGCGCCGCCCGCCCATGACCGCCGTGCCTCAGCCGAACTGGACCGAGCGCTTCGCGAGCCCCATCCAGAAGCCGTCGATGACGCTGCGGCCCGCGTCGAGTTCACCCGCCGCGTCCGCCGCACCCAGGGTCACGAACAGCGGCGCGAAGTGCTCGGTGCGCGGATGGGCGAGCCTGGCGGCCGGGGACTTGTGCGTGAAGTCGAGGAGCGCGTCGACGTCCCCGGCCGCCAGGGCGCTGCGGCCCCAGTCGTCGAACTCGGCCGACCAGCCCGGGATGCCGCTCTGCCGCAGCGCGGCCAGGTTGTGCGTGAAGAAGCCGCTGCCGACGATCAGGACGCCCTCGTCGCGCAGCGGCGCGAGCTTCCGCCCCAGCTCCATGAGCCGCCGCGGGTCCAGGGTGGGGAGGGAGACCTGCAGGACGGGGATGTCGGCGTCCGCGTACATCTCGACGAGCGGTACGTACGCCCCGTGGTCGAGGCCCCGGTCGGGGATGTCCTGCACGGGCGTACCGGGGGCGCGCAGCAGCTTGCGGACCGCTTCGGCGAGCTCCGGTGCGCCGGGTGCGGCGTACCGGACCTGGTAGTAGTGCTCGGGGAAGCCCCAGAAGTCGTGGACGAGCGGGACGGTCTCGGTGGCGCCGAGGGCCAGCGGGGCCTCCTCCCAGTGGGCGGAGACCATCAGGATCGCGGTGGGCCGTGGCAGCCCGGCGGCCCAGGCGGCCAGCTCACCGGGCCAGACGGGGTCGTCGGCGAGTGGCGGAGCGCCGTGCGAGAGGTACAGGGCGGGCATCCGCCCGGTGGCATGGTTCATGGCGGGTCTCTTTCGCTCCTACCCGATGCGCTTGAAGTTTCAAGCGCATCACTGTTCCACCGTACCGCCATCTAGTTGAAAGTTCAAGAAGAAGTAGAGTGGATATATGAAGACTGCATCCATCGGCGAGGACGGCGCACCCGAGGGCACGGCACAGGACCCGGCGGCCATGGCCGAGCCGCGGTGGCTCACCGACCGCGAACAGAGCGTCTGGCGGGCGTATCTGCAGGCCACGACGCTTCTGGAGGACCACCTCGACCGGCAGCTCCAGCGCGACGCCGGGATGCCGCACATCTACTACGCGCTGCTGGTGCAGCTCTCCCAGGCCCCGCGCCGGCGGATGCGGATGACCGAGCTGGCGAAGCACGCCAAGATCACCCGCTCCCGGCTGTCGCACGCGGTGGCCCGCCTGGAGAAGAACGGGTGGGTACGGCGTGAGGACTGCCCGTCCGACAAGCGTGGCCAGAACGCGTTCCTGACGGACGAGGGCTTCGAGGTGCTCAAGCGCACCGCGCCCGGCCATGTCGAGGCCGTACGGCAGGCCATCTTCGACCGGCTCACACCGGAGCAGGTGGACCAGCTCGGCACGATCATGCGGGTCATGGCGGACGGGCTCGAACCGTCGGACCCGAACGCGGATCTGCCCTGGCTCCGCTGACGCGGAAACCAGGGCAGAGACGACGCGCGGCTCAGCGGGCGCCGGGTACGCGCGGCTCAGGGGGCCCAGGGGGCGCAGGACTCAGTGGGCCCAGGGACGCAGGGCTCAGTGGGGCCGGGGACGCGCGGCTCAGTGGGTCAGGACCGGCACCGGCTGCTCGTCCCCGTCGGCCGAGCCGCCCTTCGCCACGGCCCGCGCGGCACCCGGGCCGCCCGTGGTGACGAGGGTCAGCGCGATCGCCGCGGCGACCACGAGGATGCCGACCGCCCACCAGATCGCGGCCGTGTAGCCCTCCACCATCGCCTGCAGCTGCAGCAGCCGCTGCGCCTGCGGCGAGGCCGCTGACGCCGCGTGCGCGGTGACGTACGCGGTGGTCGCGGACGCGGCGATCGTGTTCAGCAGCGCCGTACCGATCGCGCCGCCGACCTGCTGCGACGTGTTCACCATCGCGGACGCCACACCCGAGTCGCGCGGTTCGACGCCGTGCGTCGCCATGGACATCGCGGGCATGAATGCCGTACCCATGCCGAGGCCGAGCAGCAGCTGCGCGGGGAGGATCAGCCCGGCGTACGAGGAGTCGATCTCCAGTTGCGTCAGCAGCAGCATGCCGACGGCGGCGCTCAGGAAGCCGGGGCCCATCAGCATCCGCGGCGGGACGCGGGTCATCAGGCGGGTGCCGATCTGCGTGGAACCGGTGATCATGCCGACGACCATCGGCAGGAACGCGAAGCCCGTCTTCAGCGGCGAGTAGCCCTTCACGACCTGGAGGTAGTACGTGAGGAAGAGGAACAGGCCGAACATCGCGATGATCGCGAGGCCGAGCGACAGGTAGACCCCGCCGCGGTTGCGCTCGGTCATCACGCGCAGCGGCAGCAGCGGGTGCTTCACGCGCGCCTCGACGCCGACGAACGCGGCCAGCAGCACGACGGACGCGGCGAACATCGTCACCGTGCCGCCCTCGGTCCAGCCCTCGGACTCCGCGCGCGTGAAGCCGTACACGAGCGCGACCAGGCCCAGCGTGGACAGGATGACGCCCGGGATGTCGAGCGGCGAGCGGTTGCGGCTGCCGGCGGGCTCCCGGATCACGAAGTACGCGCCGGCCGCGGCGACGACCGCGAACGGGATGTTGACGTAGAACGTCCAGCGCCAGTCCAGGTACTCGGTGAGGAAGCCGCCGAGGATCAGCCCGACGGCGCCGCCGCCGCCCGCGATGGCGCCGTAGATGCCGAACGCCTTGGCGCGCTCACGGGACTCGGTGAACATCACGGCGAGCAGCGACAGCGCGGCGGGCGCGAGCAGCGCGCCGAACACGCCCTGAAGCGCGCGTGAGCCCAGCATCATGGCCTGCCCGGTGGCGGCGCCGCCCAGGGCGGACGCGGCGGCGAAGCCGAGCAGCCCGACGACGAACGTCCGCTTACGGCCCCACAGGTCCGCGACGCGGCCGCCGAACAGCAGCAGCCCGCCGAAGGCGAGGGCGTACGCGGTGATGACCCACTGGCGGTTGCCGTCCGAGATGCCCAGGTCCTGCTGGGCGGAGGGGAGGGCGATGTTCACGATGGTCGCGTCGAGGACCACCATCAACTGGGCCAGGGCTATGAAGACGAGCGCTTTCCAGCGCCTCGGATCGGGCAGCGCGCTCGCTGCTTCGGGCGTTTTCGACATGGGAGAGGCCACCTAGCGGGTCGTGAGCACAAAAGGAATCAGGAGAAGGAGGAGCGAGGTGTACGGCGGGCGTACGTGAAGAAGACCTGGCAGCCGCCGTGAACGTGACAGGCGGTGAGGTGGGGGCGAGGGTGAGGGTGGGTGAGAGTCAGAGGCTGCCGCTGTGCTCCCGCAGGGTCTCCAAGGTCGCGGCGGTTCCGGGCAGTTCGGAGCGGGCGGGGGCCTCCAGACCGTCGAGCAGGAGCTGGACGTGGCGGTGCGCGAACCGGTCGGCGTCCGGGCACAGGGTGCCGGGCAGCGGCCGGGTCAACTGGGACAGGACGAGGAGCAGGTCGCCGACCCCGACGTCGGCGCGGAGCCGTCCCGCCGCCTGCGCTCGGGCGACGAGGCCCCGCACGGCCTCCTCCAACCGGTCGCGGGCGGTGAGCAGTTCGGGGTGTACGCGGTCGAAGGTGCCGGAGAGCATCGGGCACAGGGCGCCGATCCGCTCATCGACCGCGGCGTGCGCGAAGCGCCGCACGGCCGTGAACGGATCGGTCTGCTCCGCCCGCTCGGCCCGCTCAGCCCGCTCGGCCCGCTCGGCCTGCTCGGCCTGCTCGGCTCGTTCGGTCTGTTCGGCTCGTTCGGTCTGTTCGGCTCGTTCGGTGAGCCGGGTCATGACGGCGACGACGACCTCGTGGACGAGGGTGGCGCGGTCGGGGAAGTGCCGGTAGAGCGTGGCGTTCCCGACGCCGGCCCGGCGGGCGACCTCGTCGAGCGGGACGTCCGCCCCGAACTCGACGAACATCTCGCGGGCCGCGGTGACGATCCGCTCGCGGTTGCGCAGGGCGTCGGCCCGCGGGCGCGGCACCTTGCGCTTCGTACCCGCGGCGCAGCAGGTCGTGGAGTCGTTCACGTCGGCCACGGCGGGCACCCCTCTCTCGGCTCGGTTCTCGGCGCTGTTCTCGGCGCTGTTCGTCAGCGACACCGATGAAAACGGGGAAAAGGTCCCCGGTTATTTCGCCCAGCCGGGGTGACCTGCGTCACGCGCGCCCCGCTCCCACGAACGGACCACCCGGCGGGCGGCCGTACACCGCCCGGCAGAGGCTGACCCCATGCAGCAGCAGAACCGCCGGAAACGGCGAATACGCGGCATAACAGGCACACTCGGCGCCGTCACCGCCCTCGCGGTCGCGACGCTCGCGACGGCGAGTTCGACCCTCCACAGCCCCGTACCCGCCACCGCGGGCCCCTCGGCCGCCGACCCCGACACCGACACGGGCGCGGACACGGCCACCGGCCCCGGTGGCCGCACGGACGCCGCGCTCACGGAGTCCGGTGCCGACGCGCAGGCCCTGGCCCGCTGCCGCATCCGGACGAGCGCGGGCGTCCAGATGTCCGAGGGCGTCCCGACCCCGCCCGGCTACGCCCGGTCGACCGGGATCGTCCGGGCCCTCAACCTGATGATCGACTTCCCGGACGCGCCCGGCGACGGCCACGCGATGGAACGGTTCGCCGAGTTCTTCCCGCAGACCTCCGACTGGTTCCGCACCAGCTCGTACGGGCGGCTGCGCTACCTCCCCGACGCGCCCGTGCCGGACTGGCTGCGGATGCCGCGGACGTTCGAGGCGTACGGGATCGAGCGCGGCGCCCCGTACGAGCCGGGGTACCGGCAGCTCGTCGAGGACATCGTGGCCGCGTCCGACGAGCGCGTGGACTTCAGCGCGTACGACCTGGTGAACATCCTGGTCACGCCGAACGCGGGCCCTTCGGCGCTGGACACCGTCCTGTCCGTCACCTTCTCCGGCAACAGCGACGCGCCGCGCGCGGACGGCGTCGCGCTCGCCAACACGTCGTTCGTGTACAGCCGCCAGGACGACGGCTCCGGCACCTTCCACGAGACCGGCTACCGGGTGCTGCCGCACGAGAACGGCCATGTCTTCGGCCTGCCCGACCTCTACACGCGCGAGGGCGGTGCCACGGTCGGGCACTGGGACATCATGTCCGAGGACTGGGGCGCCAACAACGATCTGCTGGGCTGGCACAAGTGGAAGCTGGGCTGGCTCGACGCGTCCCAGGTGCGGTGCGCCGTCGCGCGCGGCAGCCGCGAGTACACGCTGAGCCCGCTGCCCAGGCCCGGGCAGGGCGTCAAACTGGCGTTCGTGCCGCTGACGCGCCGGTCCGGGTACGCGGTGGAGGTCCGCACCCGGGAGGGCAACGACGAGGCGGTGTGCGAGCCGGGCGTGCTGATCTACCGGGTGTACGCGAACGTGGACACCGGGAAGGGCCCGGTACGGGTGGTGGACAGCGACCCGAACAGCGGCGGGTGCACGCGGCGGCCCAATGTGCACGCGGAGCTGTCCGACGCGCCGTACAGGCCGGGTGAGACCTTCACGGACCGGAGGAACGGGGTGCGGATCACGGTCCTG
>NZ_JABWDV010000358.1 GCF_013362995.1 Streptomyces sp. TRM64462
GGCCACGGCGGCTCACCAGGACCAGTCCGCGCACCCCGTGCCCGGCCACCAGGTGCCGGGCGAGGACGGTGCCCAGGGTGCCGGTGGCGCCGGTGATCAGGACGGTGCCGTCGCCGTACGGGGAGGCGGCGTCGGCCTGGGTGTCGTCGCCTTCGGCGTCGGCGTCGGCGTCGGCGGAGCGGGCGGTACGGGCGAGCCTCGGCACGACCAGGTCGGTGCCCCGGACGGCCGACTGCGGTTCACCGCTGTCGACGGTGCGGGTCAGCAGTCCGGCGAGCCCGGCGTCCGCGCCCTCGGCGGCGTCCGCGCCCTCGGCGGCGTTCGGCCCGATGTCGATGAGCTGGACCCGTCCCGGGTGCTCGCTCTGCGCGGACCGCAGCAGTCCCCAGAGCGGGGCGTGGACCAAGTCGGTGACGTCCTCGCCGGGCGCGGCGGCCACCGCCCCGCTGGTGATCACGACCAGGCGGGTCGTGGCGAGCCGGTCGTCGGCCAGCCACGCCTGGACGTCCGCGAGGGCGGCACGCACCGCCGCGTGGGTCGCCACGGGCAGGTCGACGGGGTCGCCCGGCGCGGCGGTCCCGCTCGTGAGGTACGGGACCAGCAGGACGGACGGCGCGGGCGCCGCGTCCTCGTCCAGGGCACGCCGCAGGGCGGCGAGGCCGGGGTAGGTGCGGATCCGCTCGTCCCCGGCCAGACCGAGCGCGGCGGCGCCGGTCACGCCGCGTGCGGCGGTGCCGGTATCACCCAGTACGGCCCAGCCGTCCCGGGGCGCGTCGGGCCGGCCGCCCGTGAGCGGGCTCCAGTCCACGCGGAGCAGCCCGTCGGCGGAGCCGGACCCGGCGCCTGCGCGCAGGGCGGCGGCGGACAGCGGGCGCAGGGTCAGCTCGTCGATGGTGGCGACGGGCGCCCCGGTGGCGTCGGCCACCGTCAGCGCGACGACGGGTGACCGTTCGTCGGTGCCGGTGAAGCGGAGCCGTACGCGCAGGCCGGCCGCCGTCGGGGCGGGGGTGTGGACGGTGGCGCCGGACCAGGAGAACGGCAGCAGCGCGGGTCCGGTGTCCCGGGCGACGCCGGGCAGCAGGGTGTGCAGCGTGGCGTCGAGGAGCGCCGGGTGGACGGTGAACAGGCCGGTGTCCCGGCGCGGTTCGCCTCCCGTGGCGGGTGCCACCTCCGCGTACAGGTCGTCGCCTGCCGTCCAGAGGCCGCGCAGGTTCCGGAAGGCGGGGCCGTAGGCGTAGCCCTGGTCGGCGAGGCGCTCGTACACGCCGGTCAGATCGGTCTCCGTGGCTCCGGCGGGCGGCCACACGGTGAGCGCGTCGGCCTGGCCGCCCGGTGCCCTGCCCTCGTCGCCGGCGCCGCGCGGGCGCAGGGTGCCGTGGGCGTGGAGGGTCCAGTCGTCGTCCGTGAGGCCGCCGGTGTCGGGGCGCGAGTGGATCCGTACGGCGCGGGTGCCGTCGGCGTCGGCGCCGCCGACGGACACCTGGAGCTGGGCTCCGCCGCGTTCGGGCACGATCAGCGGGGCGGCGAGGGTGAGGTCGCCGACCACGGGCGTTCCGGTGCGGTCGCCCGCGCTGAGGGCGATGTCGAGGAGGCCGGTCCCGGGGACGAGCACACGGCCCGCGACGGCGTGGTCGGCCAGCCAGGGGTGGCTGTGCCGGGAGAGCCGTCCGGTGAAGACCCGCTCGTCGCGGTCGGCGAGGGGCACCTCGGCGCCCAGCAGCGGGTGCTCGGCGGAGGCGAGCCCGAACCCGGCGGCGTCGCCGACGGTGGCGGGCGCGTCCAGCCAGTACCGCTGCCGCTGGAAGGCGTATCCGGGCAGGGCGGCCCGCCGGGCGCCGGGGAACACCGTGTCCCAGTCGGGGCGGACGCCGCGCGCGGCGAGCAGGCCGAGGGCCGCGGTGAACGTCCGGTGCTCGGGGCGGCCCCTGCGCAGGGCGGGCACGACGGTGCCCGCGTCGGCGGTGAGGGACTCCTGGACGAGGGCGGTCAGTACGCCGTCCGGGCCGAGCTCCAGCCACTCCGTGACGCCCAGCTCCTCCAGGAGGCGTACGCCGTCGAGGAAGCGGACCGCCTCGCGGATGTGCCGCGCCCAGTAGTCGGGCGAGGTGAGCTGCTCGGTGGTGGCCAGTTCGCCGGTGACGTTGGACACGACCGGGATGCGCGGCGCGCGGTAGGTGAGTCCGGCGGCGACCGCGCGGAACTCGTCGAGCACCTCGTCCATGTGCGGGGAGTGGAAGGCGTGGCTGACGGGGAGGCGCTTGGTCCTGCTGCCGCGCCGCTTGAAGAGGGCGGCGATCTCGTCGACGGCGTCCTCGTCCCCGGAGATCACGGTGGAACGGGGCCCGTTGACACCGGCGACGGCCGCCCGGTCCCCGTACGGGGCGAGGGCGTCGCGCACCTCGTCCTCGGCGGCCTCGACGGCGGCCATGGCGCCGCCCTCGCGGGCGGCCTGCATGAGGCGGCCGCGCTCGGCGACCAGGACGCAGGCGTCGGGCAGGTCGAGTACGCCCGCCAGGTGGGCGGCGGTGACCTCGCCGATGGAGTGGCCGAGCAGGAAGTCCGGGGTGAGGCCGTGGTGTTCGGCCAGCCGGAACAGCGCGGTCTCCACCGCGAACAGCGCGGCCTGGGTGAACGCCGTCTGGTCGATCAGCGCGGAGTCGGCGGAGTCCTCCGGGGCGAACAGCACCGTCTTGAGGGGGCGGACGAGCTCGCGGTCCAGATGCGCGCACACCTCGTCCAGGGCGGCGGCGAACACCGGGGACGTCTCGTACAGTTCGCGGCCCATGCCGAGGCGCTGGGAGCCCTGGCCGGTCAGGAGGAACGCGGTCCTGCCGCGTGCCACGGAGCCGGGGACCGCCCGCAGCGCGGTGGCCGTGGTCTCGCCCCGGGCGAGTGCGGCGAGTCCGTCGAGGAGTTCGTCCCGGTCGGATGCCACGACGACGGCCCGGTGGTCGTGCAGGGCGCGGGTGGTGACGAGGGACCAGCCGGCGTCGGCGATACCGGTCGCGGCGTGGTCGGTCAGGTGCCGGTGCAGCCGCTCGGCCTGGGCGCGCAGGGCGTCCTCGGTCCGGGCGGAGATCACCCAGGGGGCGGAGACGGGTGCCGGGTGCCGCCGGTCCACCGCCGTGTCCGGGCCGGCAGGTTCGGGCTCGGGCTCGGGATCGGGCTCGGGCTCGGGCTCGGGCTCGGGCTGCTCGATGACGACGTGGGCGTTGGTGCCGCTGATGCCGAAGGAGGAGACACCGGCCCGGCGCGGACGCCCGTCCGCGACCGGCCATTCCCGTGCCTCGGTCAGCAGCTCGACCGCCCCCGACTCCCAGTCCACGTGCGGCGACGGCTCGTCCACGTGCAGGGTCTTCGGCAGGACGCCGTGGTGCATGGCCTGGATCATCTTGATGACCCCGCCGACACCGGCGGCGGCCTGGGAGTGGCCGATGTTCGACTTCAACGAGCCCAGGTACAGCGGCTGCTCGCGCTCCTGCCCGTACGTGGCCAGCAGCGCCTGCGCCTCGATCGGGTCCCCGAGCCGCGTACCGGTGCCGTGCGCCTCGACGGCGTCCACGTCGGCGGGCCGCAGGCCCGCGCTCCGCAGCGCCTGACGGATCACACGCTCCTGCGAGGGCCCGTTCGGCGCGGTCAGGCCGTTGCTCGCGCCGTCCTGATTCACGGCACTCCCCCGCACCACGGCAAGGACCTGGTGCCCGTTGCGGCGCGCGTCCGACAGCCGCTCGACGAGCAGCAGGCCGACGCCTTCCGACCAGCCGGTGCCGTCGGCGGCGGCCGCGAACGACTTGGAGCGGCCGTCGGGCGCGAGGCCCCGCTGCCGGGAGAACTCGATGAAGACGTGCGGTCCCGCCATCACGGTGACGCCGCCGGCGAGGGCCAGGTCGCACTCGCCGTTGCGCAGCGCGTTCGCCGCCAGGTGCAGGGCGACGAGCGAGGACGAGCAGGCCGTGTCCACGGTGACGGCCGGGCCCTCGAAGCCGTACGTGTACGAGAGGCGGCCCGACACGACGCTGGACAGGTTGCCGGCGAGCAGGAAGCCCTCGTACTCCTCGGGGCTGGCGGCCAGCCGGGACACGTAGTCGTCGTACATGGCGCCGGTGAAGACGCCGGTGCGGGAGCCGCGCAGGCCCGTGGGGTCGATCCCGGCGTTCTCGAACGTCTCCCAGGCGGTCTCCAGGAGCAGCCGCTGCTGCGGGTCCGTCGCGGTCGCCTCGCGGGGCGAGATCCCGAAGAACTCGCGGTCGAAGCGGTCGGCGTCGTGGAGGAAGCCGCCGTGGCGGACGTACGAGGTGCCCGTCCGGTCCGGGTCGGGGTCGTACAGGGCGTCGAGGTCCCAGCCCCGGTTCGCCGGGAACTCGGAGACGGCGTCGCCGCCGTCCATGACGAGCCGCCACAGGTCATCGGGCGAGGACACCCCGCCCGGGTAGCGGCAGGCCATGCCGACGATCACGACCGGGTCGTCGTCCGCGCCGGCCCCGGCGGTGGCCGGGACGGGCGTGCGGGTGCCGGTGTCGGTGTCGGTGGTGGCACCGCCGGGCAGCCGGGACAGCAGGTGCTCGACGACGGCCTCGGGCGAGGGGTGGTCGAAGACGACCGTGGTGGACAGCCGCAGCCCGGTGGCCGCGTTCAGCCGGTTGCGCAGTTCGACGGCGGCGAGCGAGTCGAAGCCGGTCTCGTTGAAGGCGCGCTTCGGGTCGAGGCGGGCCGGGTTGGTGTGGCCGAGCACACCGGCGACCGTCGTCCGCACCAGGTCGAGGACCGTCTCGCGGCGCTGGTCGTCGGGCAGGGCGGCGGTCCGCTCGGCCCAGCCGGTGCCGCCGCCGGTCGCCCCGGCGGCTGCCGCGGCGGCACGGCGGGGACGGGTGCGGACGAGGCCGCGCAGCGGGGGCGCGGGGTCGGCCCCGGCGGCGGCGAGCCCGGGCAGGTCGAACGCGGCGGGGACGGTCAGGGCGCGGTCCGCGGCGAGCGACGCGTCGAACAGGGCGAGGCCCTGCTCGGGGGTGAGCGGACGGACACCCACACGGGTCCAGCGGGCCAGGTCCGCGTCACCCAGACGGCCACCCATGCCGTGGGTCGCGTCCCACAGGCCCCAGGCGAGGGAGAGGGCGGGCAGGCCGTGGGCGCGGCGGTGGGCCGCCAGGGCGTCCAGGGCGGTGTTGGCCGCCGCGTAGTTGGCCTGCCCGGCGGTGCCGAGCAGCCCGGAGACCGAGGAGAAGAGCACGAACGCCTTGAGGTCGGGGGCGAGTTCGCGGGTGAGGTCGTGCAGGTGCCAGGCCGCGTCGGCCTTGGGGCGCAGCACGCCCTCCAACTGCTCCCCGGTCAGGCCCTCCAGGGTGGCGTCGTCCAGGACACCGGCCGTGTGTACGACGCCGGTCAGGCCGGGGCCCACGCGGCGCAGCAGCTCCGCCACGGCCTCCCGGTCGGCGACGTCGCACGCCTCGACCGCCACATCGGCCCCCAGCGCCTCCAGCTCGTCCCGCAGCTCCGCCGCGCCCGGCGCGTCCAGGCCACGGCGGCTCACCAGGACCAGTCCGCGCACCCCGTGCCCGGCCACCAGGTGCCGGGCGAAGAGCGCGCCGAGGCCGCCTGTGCCGCCGGTGACGAGGACCGTACCGGTGCCATCGGGGCCGCCGATGAGCGCGCCCGGGCCGCCGTCGGCCACCGTGGCACGGGCCAGTCGGGGGACGAGGAACCGGCCGTCGCGCAGGGCGAGTTGCGGCTCGCCGGTGGCGAGGGCGGCACGCAGATCCCGCTCGACGCCGTCGGCATCCGTATCGGTGCCGGTGGCCGTGCCGGTGTCCGTGTCGAGCAGGACGATCCGGCCCGGGTGCTCGGACTGCGCCGTACGGGCCAGGCCCCACACGGGCGCGGCGGCGAGGGACAGGACGTCCTCGCCCTCCGCCACGGCGACCGCGCGCCGCGTGACGACCACCAGCCGGGAGCTCTCGAAGCGCGGCTCGGCGAGGAACCGCTGGACCAGGCCGAGGAACGCCGTGGCCGTGTGCCGTGCGGCGTCCGCCTCGGACGCCGGCTCCTCCCCGGCGAGCCGGTCCACCCGTACGAGGACGGCTTCGGCGTCCTCGTCCTGCGGGAGTCCGCCGTCGGCGGCCTCCGCCACACGGAGGGGGGCGGTGGTCCCCGGCGGTGTGGCGAGGGGCGTCCACTCCAGGCCGTACAGGGCGTCGGTGTGGCCGCCGGCGGCCGGGACGAGCCGGTCCCTGGGGATCGGCCGCAGGGACAGGGACTCCAGCGAGACCACCGGCTCCCCCGCCGCGTCGACGGCGGTCAGCGCGTACGTGCCGGGGGCGGCGGACCGGGTGATGTGGACCCGGAGGGTGGTGGCGCCGGTGGCGTGCAGGGTGGTGCCGGTCCACGCGAACGGCAGCCGGACGACGTCGCCCGAGTCACCGCCCTGCGTGCTGCCGGGATCACCGTCCGCGGCCGCGGCGGCGTGCAGCACCACCGGGTGCAGAAGCGCGTCGAACAGCGCCGGGTGCAGTCCGAAGTCCGCTGCGGCGGCGTGCTGGTCGGCGGGCAGGGACACCTCGGCGTACAGGTCGTCGCCCGCCTGCCACAGTCCGGTGAGGCCCTGGAAGACGGGGCCGTACCCGTAGCCGAGCGCGGTGAGGCGGTCGTACACGCCGTCCAGCGGCTGGGCGGTGGCGCCCCGGGGCGGCCACGCGGCGAGGGCGGCCGGGTCGGGCCGTACCGCCGCTCCGTCGGCGGCCGGCGTCGCCGGGGCGCCGCCGAGGATTCCGGAGGCGTGCCGGGTCCACGGCTCCTGCGGCCCGTCGGGTGCGGTGCCGGGGGCGGTGCCGGGTGCGGTGCCGGGTGCGGTGTCGGGGCGGGCGTGGATCGTGAAGGGCCGCCCGCCGGACGGCTCCTCGGGGCCGACGGCGACCTGGACGCGTACGGGGGTGTGCTCGGGCAGGACCAGCGGGGCTTCCAGGGTCAGTTCGTCGACCCGGTCGGCGTGGTCCCCGCTGCCGCCGCCGGTGTGGGCTGCCGCCGTGAGGGCCAGTTCGAGGAAGGCGGTGGCGGGCACCAGGACGGAGCCGCCGATGGCGTGGTCGGCCAGCCAGGGGTGGGTGTCCGTGGACAGCCTGCCGGTGAGGAGCAGGTCGTCGCGCCCGGCGAGCTCCACTGCGGTGTGCAGCAGCGGGTGGCCGGCCGGGTCGAGGCCGAGGCCTCGGGCGTCGGTGGGCTGCTCCGGGGTGAGCCAGTAGTGCTCGCGCTGGAAGGCGTACGTCGGGAGGTCGACGCGCCGCCCGCCGGGGTGGAAGGTGGTGACGTCGAGGGGCGCGCCGTGCGCCCAGGCGGTGGTGAGGCCCGTGGTGAGGGTGTCCGTCTCGGGGCGCCCGGACCGCATCAGGGGGACGGCCGTCGCGGTGTCGCCGAGCGCGGAGCGGGTGAGGGGGGTCAGTACGGCGTCGGGGCCCGCCTCGACGAGGACGGTGGCGCCCTGTCTGGCCAGTTCCCGTACGGCGTCGAGGAAGCGGACGGGGCGGCGTATCTGGTCGGCCCAGTAGGCGGGCGAGGTGAGTTCGCCGGTGGTGGCGAGCCGGCCGGTGACGGTCGACACGATCGGGAGGGCCGGGGTGTGGAAGGTCAGGCTCTCCGCGACCGCGCGGAACGCGTCGAGGACGTCGTCCATGTGCGGGGAGTGGAAGGCGTGGCTGACCTGGAGCCGCCGTACGCGGCGGACGCGCTCCCGCCAGCGCTCGGCGAGTTCCACGGCGGCGTCCTCGTCGCCGGAGACGACGACCGACCGGGGGCCGTTGACGGCGGCGAGGGCGAGACGTCCGGCCATCGCGTCGAGGTCGGCGGCGAGTTCGTCCTCCTCCGCCTCGACGGCGACCATGGCGCCGCCCGCGCGGGCCGACTCCATGAGCCGTCCGCGTGCCGCGACGAGGCGTGCCGCGTCGGGCAGGGTGAGCACCCCGGCCGCATGGGCGGCGGTCAGCTCGCCGATGGAGTGCCCGGCCAGCAGGTCGGGGACCAGCCCGTGGTGCCGGACGAGCCGGAACAGGGCGGTCTCGACGGCGAACAACGCGGGCTGTGTGTACGCGGTCCGGTGCAGCAGCTCCGCCTCGGCCGTGCCGTCGGCGGCGAACATCACGTCCCGGAGCGGGTGTTCGAGGTGCGGGTCCAGGGCCGCGCACACCTCGTCGAGTGCGGCGGCGAACACGGGGGCGGTCTCGTACAGTGCGCGGCCCATGCCGAGGCGCTGGGCGCCCTGGCCGGTGAACAGGACGGCGGTGCGCCCGGCGGCCGCGGCGCTGCCGGTGACGGTGCCCGGTGCCGGTTCGCCCTGGGCGAGTGCGTCGAGGGCGGCCAGGAGCTCGTCGGCCGTGGCGCCGTGGAGGGCGGCACGCTCCGGGAGTGCGGTACGGGTCGCGGCGAGGGACCAGCCGATGTCGGCGGCCCGGGCGTGGCCGGCGGACGCGAAGGTGCGGAGGCGGGCGGCCTGGGCGCGCAGGGCGTCCTGGCTGTGTGCGGAGATCACCCAGGGGGCCGAGAGGCCAGGGGCGGGCTGTTCCGCGCCGGCCTCCCCGTGGGGGCCGGCCGGTTCGGGCTTGGGCTGCTCGATGACGACGTGGGCGTTGGTGCCGCTGATGCCGAAGGAGGAGATACCGGCCCGGCGTGGACGCCCGTCCGCGACCGGCCAGTCCCGTGCCTCGGTCAGCAGCTCGACCGCACCCGACTCCCAGTCCACATGCGGCGACGGCTCGTCCACGTGCAGCGTCTTCGGCAGCACCCCGTGGTGCATGGCCTGCACCATCTTGATGACCCCGCCCACACCGGCGGCGGCCTGCGCGTGCCCGATGTTCGACTTCAACGAGCCCAGGTACAGCGGCTCTTCGCGCTCCTGCCCGTACGTGGCCAGCAATGCCTGCGCCTCGATCGGATCACCCAGGCGTGTGCCGGTGCCGTGCGCCTCGACGGCGTCCACATCCGACGCCGACAAGCGCGCGTCCGCCAGCGCCTGACGGATCACCCGCTCCTGCGA
>NZ_JABWDV010000359.1 GCF_013362995.1 Streptomyces sp. TRM64462
GCCGCCGACCCCGTTCCCGGATCTTCACCCCGTTTCGGTGTTCTTCACGTCAACACCCGGCACACCAGCCGCTTCACCGTCGTCGGCAACCACCTCGCCCAGCACCGGCAGTTGAGCCTTCTCGCGATGGGGCTCGCCCTGCACATCCAGTCGCTGCCCGACGGGGCCCGGATCGGGATTCGCTTCCTCGCCGCCCGGTTCCCCGAGAGCGAGCAGCGGATCGCCGCCGCCCTGCGGGAGCTGGAAGCCGCCGGGTACCTGGAGCGGCGCCGCGAGCGACTCGACAACGGCAAGGTCGTCACCCGCACCGTCTTCTACAACCAGCCCAAGGGGCAGGTCACCTCGCCTCCGCCTCCGCCTCCGCCCCCGAAGCCCCCGGCCCAGCCGCCCAACCCCGCCCCCGCGCCGGTCCCCAAGCCCGCGCCCAAGCCCAAGGCCGCCCTCCCCGCGCCCCGCGACCCCGAGCCCGGTCGCCTCCAGGCCGCCACCGCGCTCCTCGCCGGGCTGCGGCGCGACCACCCGCGCCTCCTCCTGGCCGAACCGGACGTCCAGCGGCTCGCCCCCGCCGTCGCCGCCTGGCTGGAGCGGGACGCCCGCCCCGACGCCGTACGGCAGGCCCTCACCGCCGGGTTACCCGAGCAGATCGCCCACCCCGCCGCCTTCCTCGGCCACCGGCTCGCCGCGCTCATCCCGCCGCCCCTGCCCGACGAGCCCGCCGCCGACCGGCCCGCCCCGCTCCAGACCTGCGAGGACTGCGACCGCGCCTTCCGCGCCCCCGCACCCGGCCGCTGCCGCGACTGCCG
>NZ_JABWDV010000360.1 GCF_013362995.1 Streptomyces sp. TRM64462
CGCTCGCGGCGCCGCTCCAGGTACCCGGCGGCTTCCAGCTCCCGCAGGGCGGCGGCGATCCGCTGCTCGCTCTCGGGGAACCGGGCGGCGAGGAAGCGAATCCCGATCCGGGCCCCGTCGGGCAGCGACTGGATGTGCAGGGCGAGCCCCATCGCGAGAAGGCTCAACTGCCGGTGCTGGGCGAGGTGGTTGCCGACGACGGTGAAGCGGCTGGTGTGCCGGGTGTTGACGTGAAGAACACCGAAACGGGGTGAAGATCCGGGAACGGGGTCGGCGGCGGGTGTGTCCGCGCTAAGCTGCGAAGCATCCATCGGGAAGCGCCTACTTCCTAGGTGGTCAGGCCCTCGATCGGGATCGCGAGTCCCGGCCGGGGGCCGTCGTACGTCTGAGGTCGTTGTCGCAGCGAGCATATGCCAGCCAACCCACCCGAACCGCTGCCCAGTTGGGCATTCCACCCGTGTGGGTGACGAGAGGGACGGGTAGGGCGGGGAAGGGTTCTTTCTCTCCCTGATTCCTTTGAAGTAGTTGCCCCGCGGTCGACCGGGTNGGTCGACCGCGACGCCTGGCTGCGCTAGCGCAGCGCGGCTGCCAGCGGGGCGCGGGTGAAGAAGGTGTCGGCCTCGGCCAGGGCGTCATGGTCGGCCAGGATCTGCCCCGGGGCGCTGCCGTTGCCGAGCAGGACGCCGCCCAGGTGCATGCTCATGTAGTTCGCGGTGTTGCGGAGGGCACCCACCAGTGGGTCGGCGACGCTCCGGTTGTCGTCACCGAGCGCGGTGACGCCCCACAGGGTCCTGCCGCCCATGCGGGCGCGGAAGTCGAGACCCGGGACGCGCATCCAATTCACCCAGTGGTCGAGGTACAGCTTCGCGGGCGTGGAGAGGCTGTACCAGTACAGCGGCGAGGCGATCACCACGTCCGTGGCGTCCAGGGTCGCGTCCAGCAGCCGCCGGGCGTTGCCCTCGGGGTACGGGTACGTCCCGTCGCCGGCGTGGCGCGGGTCCGTGAAGTCGGGGAGCGGCAGATCGGTGAGCCGCAGCCACTCCTGCCGCACGCCACCGGGCAGCCCGGCGGCGGCTCGCCGTGCCAGGTGCTCGGTGTTGCCGTCCGTACGCGTACTCGCCAGCAGGAACAGGAACTTGCGGTCCGTATCAGCAGCCATGCCGTGCGCTCCTCACGATGAGTCGGTCACTGGCCACAACTTGCACGGCAGGCGATCCATTCCACTTCGCCGGTATCGCGAGCCCGACCCCCGAACTCCCCCCACACTGCTGCCTCTACGCTTGGGGCCGCCGGTTGATGGATCACGAACAGCGATGGAACGGGGCGTGCGGTGCCGACGGGGGAAGCGAGTGGCGGAGAGCTGATAGGCAAGGTCCTCGGGGGGCGCTACCGGGTGACCTCCGTCGTCGGGCGCGGCGGCATGGGAGTGGTCGCCCGGGCGGTGGACGAACTGCTGAACCGAGAGGTCGCCGTCAAGGTCCTGCGAGCCTTCACCGACGCCTCCGCGGCCGAACTGGCCGATCTACGGGCCCGGATGCAGCGCGAGGCGCAGGCCGCCGCCCGCATTCGGCACAGCGGCGTGGTCACCGTGCACGACGTGACCGAGGAGCAGGGGCTGCCGGTCATCGTCATGGAACTCGTCGACGGGCCCTCGCTCGACGACCTGCTGATGGAACGCGGCACCCTGGAGCCGTACGAGGCCGCGGCGATCGGCGCCAAGCTGATGGACGCGCTCGACGCCGCGCACCGGGCCGGCGTACTGCATCGGGACGTCAAGCCCGCGAACGTGCTGCTGGAGCACGGCGGGAGGGTGGTTCTCACCGACTTCGGCATCGCCACCATGGAAGCCTCCGGCGACGACGCCATGGCCAAACTGACCCGCAGCGGTGACATCATCGGCTCCGTCGACTACCTGCCACCGGAGCGCGCGCAGGGCAGGGAGCCCGGTCCCGCGTCGGACATCTGGTCGCTCGGCATGACGCTGTACGCGGCCGTGGAAGGCACTTCGCCGTTCCGCCGCAACTCCGCGTGGTCCACGCTGTCGGCGATCGTCACCGAACCCCTGCCGGAGCCCCGCCGGGCGGGACCCCTCACGCCGGTGCTCCAGGCGCTGATGGCGAAGGTGCCGGAGGACCGGCCGACCGCGGACCAGGCGCGCGGCTTGCTGGAGCGCGTCGCCTCGGGCGGGACGGTGCGTCTCGCGTCCCCCGCCCAGGCGTACGCCGCCACTCCGACGGTGGCCTCCGCCGCACCGCCACCCGGGTTCGGCGCCCCGCTGTTCCCGCAGCCGACCCCGCAGCCCCAGCCTCCGCACGCGGGCTACCCGCAGCCAGGCCTGCCGCAGATGTATCCGCAACCCGGCGCGCCGACCGCGGCCACGGTCGGAGTCCCCGGTCCCCCGACGAGCCGTACCGCGGCCCGTCGCGCACGGCGGCGCAACAGCCGCACCCTCCTCGCGACGGCGGCCGCCCTCGTCCTCCTCGCCGCAGGCGGCGGCATCACCTACGCCCTGACCGCCCAACAGGGCGGCACGACGACGGCCCAACAGGGCGGCACGGCCGTGGACGGCGTGCGGGCGACGGCGCCCGCCATCAGCTCCCCGCCGGGCACCCACCAGCCGACCGGGGACAGCACCCCGTCGTCCGCCGTTTCCCCCGACGCGTCCTCGAAGGAGCCGGAGGGTCACGGGGCCGAGGAAGAGGAGCCGGCTCCCACGAAGAAGCCCGGAACCGAAGGCGACAAGCCGGCCGAGAGCCCATCGGCCTCAGAGGAGCCCCAGCCCAGCCCGACGGTGAAGGAGCCGACCCCGGTGTCGACAGCCTGCACCGGCTGGGCCCACGAGAACAACAGCGACGGCTACGGCTACCTGGCCGAGACGTCCCACCTCTACACCGGCCCGTACGCGGCATGCCAGTACGTGACCGCGGTCAAGACCGGGGTGAAGATCTTCTACCACTGCTACATCACCAACGCCTACGGCAACAAGTGGATCTACGCCCGCATCGAGGGAACGAACACCGAAGGCTGGGCCTCCAGCACCAAACTCACCAGGGAGAGCGGCAATCTGGCCCGCTGCTAGCTCGCACTCGCCAGCAGGGAGACGTGACCGTCCTGGTCGACGAGGGTCGCGTGGGCTGAGTATGAGGTAACCACCAGCAAAGAGAGGGCGTGCCCTTTCCAGGATGCCGTCCAGAGAATCCTTCACCTCAGTACGGTGCCATCACCAAGTCGCCGATCACCGCAACCCGACTTGGGCCGCCAACCACGGTGCGCGTTCGGCCTCGACTTGCTTGACGTGGACGAAAACCGTGTGGTCGGCCGCAGGTTCCACCAGGTCGAGATCGTGGGCACGCACGCACAGCGTGACGAACGCGCCCCTGGTACCGCCCGCGCCCAGACCCACCTCCGGAGCCTCGGGCCAGGCGTTGAAGTCCCACCGCACCGTGGCCGGGCTGTCGCCCACCGCCTTGAGAAACGGCTCCACGGCTTCCGGTGCCTCAGCCCAGCACCGTAGCCAGATGGGCAGGGAGGCCGACGGATCGTCCCCCCCTGTCCGACGAACCATCCCTTCCTCCTTCCGCCCACCAATCGGCATCCGGCAACACAGCCAGCACCGTCGAAAGGAAGCGAGCGGAGGAGATCCGCACATCGAAATCGACCTCAAGACTCCTCAGGTCGGCAATCCCGAGCAGCCTCTCAACAATGTGCAATGCCTCCGAGAGGTCCGCCGTTCTCAGAATGGGCTGCGCCCAGGAGTTGGACATGGCGCCCAGTGTGCCACTGAGCGAGCTCTTTGAGCGCGGCCACCGATCGGTGACGCTGAGGTTGAAAGGGTGGGGTGACAGTCGGCGTTGGCGGTGCTACATCCTCGTCATGAGGTACGCGGATGGCGGCGGGCTGACCGCCGCGGGGCGGGCGAAGCGTGAAATGGTGCGCTTCGAGGCCGCGGAGATGTTCGGGCAGGGGGTACGGCCGCCTGAGGTGGCACGCAGGTTACGGGTGTCGCGGAAGTCGGCTTACGGCTGGCACGCCGCCTGGCGTGAGGGCGGCAGCGCGGCCCTGGCTTCCAAGGGACCTGGTGGCTTTCCG
The DNA here is from genome assembly GCF_013362995.1 of Streptomyces sp. TRM64462. Taxonomy (GTDB): domain Bacteria; phylum Actinomycetota; class Actinomycetes; order Streptomycetales; family Streptomycetaceae; genus Streptomyces. The sequence continues at coordinate 4,090 of NZ_JABWDV010000360.1, forward strand.
TGCCGGCTGGACGATGGTCAGGTCGAGCGGTTGCAGACTGAGCTGGGAGCGGCCCGGCCGCGCACGGCTGGACGGAGGACCAGCGCTGGACTCTGGCGAGGGTCGCGGCGCTGATTCACCGCCTGTTCGGCTACCGGTACACCCCGCGCGGGGTGTCGTATCTGCCGCACCGGCTGGCTGGTCACCGCAGGTCCCCGCGCATCGGGCCGTCGAGCGGGACGAGCAGGCCGTAGAGCAGTGGCGGTCGGAGCAGTGGTCACGGGTAAGAGGACGGCCCAGCTCCTGGGCGCGTGGATAGTCTTCG
>NZ_JABWDV010000361.1 GCF_013362995.1 Streptomyces sp. TRM64462
CGGGCCTGGCCGCGATGCGGTACGCGGACGGCGACGCGGGCGGGCCCGGCACCCGGGCAGGCCAGGGCCCGGACCCGTCGACCACGCCCACGCCCACGGGCGCGCCGGACGAGGGCGGTGTGCGTGAGGGGTGGAAGCGGGTACAGGACCCGGAGGGCTTCAGCCTCCTCGTACCCGAGGGCTGGGAGCGTCAGATGGACGGCGACCAGATCGACTACACGCCGGACAACGGCCGCCACCGCATCCGCATCAGCGTCGACCGGTCACCCGACTTCGAGAACCCCTACATGCACATGTTGGACGTCGAACGGCGGTTGAAGGACAGGTTGCCGGAGTATCGCCGGATACAGCTGCACCCGAACACGTTCCGTGATCAACTGGAATCCTGTCTCTGGGAGTTCACCTGGCTGGAGAAGAAGACCCACCCCGGCAGGCGTCACGCGATCGACCAGGTGTACTACACGGACGACGGAACCGAGTACGCGCTGTACATGTCGTCGCCCGAGGAGACATGGGCGACCACGCGGAAACAGTTCGACATAGTGCTGCGCGGCTGGCGACCCGCCGAGGGGTGACCTCCTCGGCGATGAGCGGAGGAGATGTGCCGTGTCGGTCGAAGGGTGGAGACCGGGGGAGCGGGGGGACCAGGAACAGCAGGCACAGCAGGCACAGCAGGAGCAGCGGGAGCAGCAGGAACAGCGGGAGCAGCAGGAACAGCGGGAGCAGCAGGAACAGCGGGAGCAGCCGGAGCAGCCGGAGCCGTACGGGCAGCAGGGTCCGGGAGGGGAGCCGGGGCGGCAGCGTGAGGCGGCGGCGCGCCGCATCGTCGGGCGTTACCGCCTGGAGTCCCGGCTCGGGCGCGGCGGCATGGGCACGGTCTGGCGGGCGTACGACGAGCTGCTGGGCCGTCAGGTCGCCGTCAAGGAACTGCACGTGGACCCGGACGTGGCCGCCGCGCCCGGCGCGGGAACGGGCCCTGGCCCCGGCCGTGCCCCCGGCGCCGGCACAGGCCCCGGCCTCGGTCCCGGTCCCGGCGCCGTCGACTCGACCCTGCGGGAGGCGCGTGCCGTGGCCCGCGTCCACCACCCGCACATCGTGTGCGTGCACGACGTGGTGCAGGAGGACGGCGTCCCGTACATCGTCATGGAGCTCGTCGAGGGTGTGTCGCTCGCCGAGCGGATCGCCGTCCACGGCCCCGTCGACGCCCGCGAGGCGGCGCGGATCGGACTCGCCCTGCTGTCCGCGCTGCGCGCCGCGCACGCGATCGGGGTGCTGCACCGGGATCTGAAACCGGCCAATGTGCTGCTGGAGGAGGCGACCGGGCGCGTCGTCCTGACGGACTTCGGGATCGCGCAGCTCGCGGGCGCGACGACGCTCACCGAGGACGGGATGTTCCTCGGCTCGCCCGAGTACACGGCACCCGAGCGCATGCAGGGCCTCCAGGCGGGGCCCGAGTCGGACCTGTGGTCGCTGGGGGTGCTGCTCTGCGCGGCCATGACGGGGCGTTCGCCGTTCCACCGCGACTCGCTGGGCGGGGTGCTGCACGCGGTCGTGGAGGCCGAGATAAGGCCGCCGGCCGGGACGGGACCGCTGCTGCCCGTCGTACGGGGGCTGCTGGAGCGCGACCCGGGGCGCCGTATCGACGCGGCGGAGGTGGAACGGCTCCTCTACGCGTGCGTGGCGGCGCGGGCGGACCCGCCGCCGGACGGTGCCCCGGCGCACGCCAGGCCCGAGGGGCCGCCGGGTGGGCAGGGCGGTGACGTGCGGCAGGGCGCGCGGTCGCATGTGCGGTCGCACGCGCGGTCGCCGGTACGGGACCGGGCCGGGAACATCGCCCGCGTACCCCCGCCGACGCAGGCGGGCCCGCCGCTGGGCCCGCCGCCGGGCGCCGCCGCGCCCGGGCACGCGCCCGGGCATGCTTCACCCGTCCGGGATGCCGGTGCGTCGGACATGCCGCACCCCACGCCGCACGACGCACCGCCGCACTCCCCACCCCACACGCCCCACACACCCCAAGCGCCCCATACACCCCAAGACGCCCCACCACCCCAACCGCCCCAATTGCCCCCTTTGCGCCCACTTACCCCTCGCATCCCCCCACCACCACCCCCCACCACCTCGCGTCCCCCCACCGCCCCACCCTCCGTGCGCCCGCGCCCGAGGCTGGTGGCCGCGCTGCTGGCGGCGTTGGTGGTGACGGCCGCCGCGCTCGTCGCGCTGGGCGTACTTCTCCTGACAACGCGCTGATCAGGGCTTATTTGCCAGTGAACACTGGCGTGATGTGTGTGCTCGGTGAAAAGCCGTTACCCACGGGTACCCAAAGGGCCTCCGCCCGCATACCCTCGCCCCCATGACGGACACGCAGGCCCCCGCTCCCGCCACCGGCACCGCCTCCTCCTCTACCCCCAGGGGCACGAACCCGGTCGCCCCCGTCCCCGATGGCGCCCGCACCGCGGCCGACGTGGTGACGCCCGAGGTGGTCGCCCAGCTGACCCGGGGCGTCCGGGGCTCCGGCCGTACCGCCAACCACACCCCGTTCACCGGGGAGCGGCTGGCCGAACTGCCCGAGTCCACGCCCGAGGACGTCGCCGAGGCGTTCGCCCGCGCCCGCGCCGCCCAGCCCGCGTGGGCGGCGACCCCCGTACGCCGGCGGGCGGCGGTCCTGCTCCGCTTCCACGACCTGCTCCTGGAGCGGCAGGCCGAGGTGCTCGACCTCATCCAGCTGGAGACCGGCAAGGCCCGCCTCCACGCCCACGAGGAGGTCCAGGCCGTCGCCATCGCGTCCCGCCACTACGGCCGCCGCGCCTCCGCGTACCTGAAGCCGAAGCGGCACACCGGCGCCGTACCGACCCTCACCAAGGTGACCGAACTGCGCCAGCCGCGCGGCGTCGTGGGCCAGATCGCCCCCTGGAACTACCCGCTGGAACTGTCCGTGGGCGACGCGCTGCCCGCCCTCGTCTCCGGCAACGCCCTCGTCATGAAGCCCGACACGGAGACGGCCCTCACCGCCCTCTGGGCCCGCGACCTGCTGATCGAGGCGGGGCTGCCGGCCGAGGTCTTCCAGGTGGTCCTGGGCGAGGGGCCGGTGGTGGGCCCGGAGGTGGTGAAGCACGCGGACTACGTCTCGTTCACGGGCTCGACACGCACCGGCCGCGAGGTCGCGCGGGGCGCGGCGGCCCGGCTCGTCGGCGTGTCCCTCGAACTGGGCGGCAAGAACGCCATGCTGGTGCTGCGCGACGCCGACATCGAGAAGGCCGCGGCGGGCGCCGTCCGCGCCTGCTTCTCATCGGCGGGCCAGCTCTGCATCTCCATCGAGCGCCTGTACGTCCACGAGTCGATCGCGGACGCCTTCCTGGAGCGCTTCGCCGCCCGTACGAAGGCGATGCGCCTGGGCACGGCCCTCGCGTACGGCGCGGACATGGGCTCGCTCGTGGGCGAGCGCCAGCTGGAGACGGTGACGCGGCACGTCGACGAGGCGGTGGCGAAGGGCGCCAAGGTCCTGGCGGGCGGCGTGGCCCGGCCCGACGTCGGCCCGCTCTTCTACGAGCCGACGATCCTGGACGGCGTGCAGGAGCCCATGTCGGTCTGCACCGAGGAGACCTTCGGCCCGGTCGTGTCGGTGTACCGCTTCACGGACGAGGATGAGGTCGTCGAGCGCGCCAACTCCACCCCGTACGGCCTCAACGCCAGCGTCTGGACGAAGGACGGCCGCCGCGGCCACGCCGTCGCCGCCCGCCTCCGCGCCGGCACGGTGAACATCAACGAGGGCTACGCGTCGGCGTACGGCAGCGTGCAGGCGCCCATGGGCGGCATGAAGGACTCGGGCCTGGGCCGCCGGCACGGCTCCGAGGGCATCCTCAAGTACACGGAGGCCCAGACGGTCGCCCACCAGCGCGTGATGCCGCTGGCCCCGTCGTTCGGCATGGACGACGAGAAGTACGCGGCGTTCATGAGCCGCAGCCTGCGGCTGATGAAGAGCCTGCGCCTGCGCTGAGACGACGACGGTCCAGTACGAGGAGAACCATGCCGGACGAGAACGGGCACGAGAACGGGCACGAGAACGGGTACGAGAACGGGTACGACTACGACTACGACGTCATAGTGATCGGCTCGGGCTTCGGCGGCTCGGTGTCGGCCCTCCGCCTCACGGAGAAGGGCTACCGGGTCGGTGTCCTGGAGGCGGGCCGCCGCTTCACCCCGGAGACGCTCCCGAAGACCTCCTGGGACCTGAAGAACTACCTGTGGGCCCCGGCCCTGGGCCTGTACGGCCTGCAGCGCGTTCACCTGCTGGGCAACGTGATGGTTCTGGCGGGCGCGGGGGTAGGGGGAGGCTCCCTGAACTACGCCAACACCCTGTACGTGCCCCCGCCGGCGTTCTTCCAGGACAGGCAGTGGGCGTCCATCACGGACTGGCAGGCGGAGCTCGCCCCGTACTACGACCAGGCGAAGCGCATGTTGGGCGTACGTCTCAATCCCACCATGACCCCCTCCGACATCCACCTGAAGGCGACGGCCCAGGCGATGGGCGTGGGCGACACGTTCCACCTCGCCCCGGTGGGCGTCTTCTTCGGCGACGGCAAGGACGCGGACGCGGAGGCGGAGGCGGACGGCACGGCGAAGGCGCCGCCCGGTACGGAGGTCCCGGACCCGTACTTCGGCGGGGCGGGCCCGTCGCGCCGGGCCTGCACGGAGTGCGGCGAGTGCATGACGGGCTGCAGGCACGGCGCGAAGAACACGCTGACGGAGAACTACCTGTACCTGGCCGAGAAGGCGGGCGCGGTGATCCACCCGCTGACGACGGTGAGGTCGGTCAGGGAGGACGGACGGGGCGGCCACGAGGTGGAGGCGGTCCCGACGACCCGCCGCAAGGCGAAACCTCGTACGTTCCGGGCCCGCCATGTGGTGGTGGCGGCGGGCACGTACGGCACGCAGACGCTCCTGCACCGGATGAAGGACGAGGGGAAGCTGCCCCGTATCTCCCCCCGCCTGGGCGAACTGACCCGCACGAACAGCGAGGCGCTGGTCGGCTCGCAGACGACGGATCGCCGCTACGCCGCACGCCACGGCGCGAAGAAGCCGGACTTCACGCAAGGCGTGGCGATCACCTCATCGATCCACCCGAACGAGAACACCCACATAGAGCCGGTCCGCTACGGCAAGGGCTCGAACGCGATGGGTTCGCTGTCGATCCTCCAGGTCCCGTACGCGAAGAACAGGGTGAGGGCGTGGCTGGCGAACGTGGCCCGCCACCCGATGCTGGCCCTGCGGTCGTTGTCGAACCACCACTGGTCGGAACGTACGATCATCGGCCTGGTGATGCAGTCCCTGGACAACTCGCTGACGACGTACCGCAAGCGCGACGGAGTCGGGAAGGGCCTGCTGACGGCCAGACAGGGCCACGGAGCCCCGAACCCGAAGCAGATCCCGGAGGCGACGAAGGCGGCGACTCTCCTGGCGCAGGAGATCAACGGCTTCGCGGGCTCGAACGTGGGCGAACTGATGGGCACCCCGCTCACGGCCCACTTCCTGGGCGGCTGCGTGATCGGCGCGTCCGCGGAGACGGGCGTCATCGACCCGTACCACCGCCTGTACGGCCACCCGGGCATCTCGGTCGTGGACGGCGCGGCGGTCTCGGCGAACCTGGGCGTGAACCCGTCCCTGACGATCACGGCCCAGGCGGAACGCGCCATGTCCTTCTGGCCCAACAAGAACGACCCGGACCAGCGCCCGGCCCAGGGCGCACCGTACGTCCGCCTGACCCCGATCGAACCGAAGTCGCCGGCGGTCCCGCGGGAGGCGTTCGGCGCCTTGAGGCTCCCGTTCCTGGGCCTCCCCAAGGTGCCGCCACGGGAGTCCCGGACATGAGAGAGGCGCTGCACCCCCCTCCGAGTGCAGCGCCTCTCTTGCTTCAGGTGCGTCGTCCGTTACGCGGTGGCACCGGCGTTACGGCGCTTCAGCGCGAAGACGACACCGGCACCGGCGACGATGGCGACGCCACCGGCGATACCGATGGTCGGCAGCATCGAGGAGGAACCGGTGTTGGCGAGGCTGCCGGTGACGGGCATCTCGGACAGCTCACCCTGGGGGGCGGGCTTGTTGGTGTCCTTGCCCGGCTTGCCCTTGGCGTCGTCGACGTTGCCGGGCTTGGTGCCGGCGGCGAGGACCTCGAACTCGTACTCGGTCTCGTCACCGAACTCGCAGAGGCCGTCCTTGGAGACGTTGACGCCGGCTGCGAAGGCAACGCCGAAGCCGGCGGGGGCCTTGGCGTCCACCTTCAGGCGGAGCGCAGCGTCGACGTACTCGCCCGGCTTCAGGCTCGGCGCGGTACCGAAGTAGCCGAACTCCTCGGTGATGGTCTCCCAACCGTCGCCGATGTTCGCCTGCAGGGTGATGAACGACGAAATGTCGTCGAAGTCCTTGTTGTCGAAGGCGTACGCCTGCACGTAGGCCTCGACCGCGTCGAGGTCCTTGTCGGTCTTGTTGGCGACACGGAAGGTGAACTCCTGCCAACCCGAACCGGCGACGACCTTGGAAGGCAGCCCGCGCAGCTCGGTGTGCACGCCCGCGTTGTCCGCGAAGTCCTTGCAGACGTCCTCGTCCTCGGACGTGGACGGCGACGGGGCGACGGTGTTGGACGGAGAAGGCGCCGTCGTGTTGCTCCCGGTGGGGGCCGGGGCGGTGGTCTCGCTCCCCGTCGGGGCGGGAGCGGTGGTCTCGCTCTGGGTGGGAGCCGGAGCGGTGGTCTCGCTCTGGGTCGGCGCCGGGGCGGTGGTCTCGCTCCCCGTCGGGGCGGGAGCGGTGGTCTCGGCGGACGACTCGGACGCCGTCGGCGTCGGGGACGTCGTCTCTTCCGCGAACGCGGCCGGGGCGGCCATGAGGAAGGCGGCAGGCGTGATGACGGCGGTCGCGGCGGCGACGGCCATGGCGCGGCGAAGCTTCAAGTCAAGACCTCATGGTCAAGGCGTACCACTGGGTGCGGTACGGAGTCTGTGGGGCCTCCGCGCCGTGGTGTCACGGGCGTGGCCGTTGGTTTCGCATACATGACCTGCGACCCCTGGGATTGGTTGCACGGAGCCTGACAACTTCTTTATGTGTCCTGCGTCACTGCCGAGCGCCTCCGGGCTGCTCGTGATCGATCGTTGACAGTCCGTGATGCCCCGGCTTTAATCGGCTGAACTTTCGATTAGTGATCAAGGGGTGGAGATTATGTACGGGGGGTGGGCGCAGGTCCGCACTCGAAGACCACGGTTCCGAGCGGGCGTGGTTTCGGCCATCGCGCTGGTGACGGTGCTGTCGGGTTCGGCACTGCCGGCGGTAGGCCAAGAGCGGCCCACGGAAGCGGGCACTGAGACAGGGCCACAGTCGGAGAGCCAGAAGGCGCTGGCAGAGGCCAAGAGCTCGGGCAAGCGGGTGGAGGTCATGGGCGAGCGCTCGGAGCGCACCACGGTCTTCGCGAACCCGGACGGGTTCACCTTCACCTTGGAGGAGTCGGCCGTTCCTGTACGGGTGGAGAGGCCCGGCGGCGGTTGGCAGGCACCCGACGCGACGCTCGAACAGCGGCGGGACGGCTCGGTCGGCCCGAAGGCGGCCGCGGCACAGATGACCTTCTCCAGCGGCGGCGGCAAGGACCCGCTCGTATCGATCGCCGACGGCGACCGTTCCCTGGCCCTGGAATGGCCGGGCAAGCTGCCGAAGCCGGAACTCGACGGCACGAGTGCCCTTTACCGCGAGGTGCTCCTGGACGTCGACCTGAAGGTCACGGCGACGGTCGAGAGCTTCCAGCACGTACTGATCGTGAAGTCTCCGAAGGCGGCCTCGGACAAGAGGCTCAGGAAGCTGACCTTCGGTCTCCGGACGAAGGGGCTGTCGGTCCGAAAGGGCGCGGCGGGCAACCTCGCGGCTGTCGACGCGAGCGGGCAGACGGTGTTCCGCGCACCGCCCGCGCAGATGTGGGACTCGGCGGGCAAGAGCGCCAAGCGTCCGACGACGCGGTCCTCGCCGCAGGCGCGGGCGCAGGCACCGAGCGGCGCGGCGCCGGCGCTCGGCGATGCCTCCGAGACGGCCGCCTCGGGCACCGGTCTGGCGCCGGGCCAGGGTGACCGAGTGGCCCGTATGGGCGTGCAGGTCGGCAAGAGTTCACTCGCCGTGGTCCCGGACGCGGCCATGCTGACAGCGACGCCTGCATCGGCGTTCCCCCTGTTCATCGACCCGACAGTGACCTGGGGTGAGTCGGAGCGGACGCAACTGCGCTCGGACGGCTACGAGTCGTACGGCTGGACCAACGGCAGCGACAACATGGGCCAGGGCGTCGGCAAGTGCGGTAGCTGGAACGGCTACTACTGCGGCCCTGGATACGTGCAGCGCCTGTACTTCGAGTTCTCGCCGGCCAGCCTGAAGGGCAAGAAGGTCCTGGACGCGACGTTCCGGGTGACCGAGCCGTGGTCGTTCCAGTGCGATCCACGATGGGTCGACCTGGTGCGTACGAACAACATCTCGTCGGCCACGACGTGGTCGTCCCGCCCGGCCGAGCTGGACCTGATGGTCGACCGGAACGTATCGGCGGGCCGTGGTTCCCTGTGCGACAGCCCGGAATCGCCGACGGCTCCGATCGAGTTCAACGACAATCCGGCGGAGACCAACGAGAACCTGACGCCGACCGTGCGTGACTTCGCGGCGGGCAAGTTCTCCCGGCTGACGCTGCAGCTCCGGGCACATGACGAGACGGACACGTCGGCGTGGAAACGATTCCGCAACGACGCGGTGCTGGCCGTCAAGTACGTCGGGTTGCCCGCGTTGCCCAAGGACGTCGGTCTGGTCGCCGGCTCCGGCCACGTCTGCTCCACCGGAGAGTACTCGCCGAGCGTCGTTTCCGACCCGACTCCTTTGGTGACGGGGCGCCCGCAAACGGCGGCGGGAGGCGAGTCTGGCGCGAACCTGCGGATTCGCTGGCACACGGAACGGTGGAACGGATCCTCCTGGGTCGCTGCGCACGCTGCCATCGACAGTCCGACATCTGGCTACGTCGGCAACCTGGTCAAGCAGTCCAGGAGCTTGCCCGTCCTGTCCGAAGGCGTGAAGTACCGCCTCAGGGCGCTGACGATCTCGTACTACGAGGACGGCTCGAACAGTGCGGGGTCGGGCTACACAGCCCCCTGCTACTTCACCGTCGACACCACTGCGCCGAAGGCGCCTCAGGTCACTATTGGGAGCCCTTACTCGGAGTGCACACCTTCCGCCTGCATCGGAGGCGGCGGACCGGGAGTCCTGGGTAAGTTCACCCTCAAAGCGGCTGACGGTGACACCGACAACGTGGCGTACCAATACCGGTCGAGTAATGACGAGTCCTGGAAGGACGCCACGAAGATATGCTCCCCCAGCACGCCGGACGTCCTCTGTGCCAAATATGATGAGTCCTCAATCTTCGTCCGGGGATGGCGAGCCACTGTCACCCCTGATCGTTCGGGCACCTACCTTCTGTACGCTCGCGCCCAAGACAAGCTCGGTCGCTGGGGTGCTCAGCACATTGTCGAGTTCCTGGTAGCGCCGGGTGAGGGGCCTGTCGCCCGCTGGCGCTTTGACGAGGCCAGTGGCGCAGCCGTCGACTCGTCCAGCGGCGGCAGCGTGCACAGCGCGATTCTGGCAAGTGGTGCAAGCCGTGATGACCGAGGCCGTCGGGGCCTGATGACACACGGTGCGGACGGTGTCGAACTGGCAGCGCCGGTCACCGACAAGGGCCTCGCAGTGGACGGCAGCACTGGATATGCCTCCACGTCAGGGCCTGTCCTGGAGACCCGGTCGTCTTACACGGTCTCGGCCTGGGTGTGGGTCGACCCGTCGACGACGAAGACGGTGTCGGTGCTCAGCCAGACGCCCACTTCGTCCCCATGGAGCAGGAAGTACAGCCCGTTCGTCATCTCCTACGGCGGCCGGTGGAGCCTGCGGGTCTTCTCCACCGAGGGCACTTGGGCGCGGGAGGCCATGGCTCCGAATCCATCACCCAAGGGAGTCTGGACTCACGTTGCCGGCGTGCATGACGCCGAAGCCAAGAAGGTCCACATGTACGTGAACGGCAAGCTGGAAGCGACCGTTGACGCCGGGACGCCGGCGGCCGCAGACGGCCCCATGGAGATCGGCCGTGTCATGTACGCCGACAACTACCTCGACCACTTCAACGGCTCCATCGACGAGGTCGCCGTCTGGCAGCGCACGCTGACCGCCCAGGAGATCGCCGGCGAAGCCCGCCTCCTCACCTCCTCCGCCTACGCCGGCACGGAGCTGATCGCCCACTGGGACGCCTCCGGCGTCTCCGGCACGACGGTCAACGACACCACCTCCGGCTACGGCAAGAGCCTCACGCTCACCGGCGGCCCCACCGTCGAGAACGAGGCCATCGTGCTCGATGGCGCGGACGACGCCGCGACCGTCGCCGGACCGCTCGTGGACGACACTGGGTCGTTCACGGTCACCACGGCGGTCCAGCTGGACTCCGCCAAGCTCCTGGTCAAGGGCGTCGGCTACACCGGCCAGGTCCTCGGCCAGCGCACGGCGGACGGTTCGTCCTGGGGCTTCTGGTACCAGGTCACCGGCACGAAGCCGGTCTTCGACGAGGAGACGTTCGAGGAGACGACCGTCCCGGTCGGCTTCTGGCACTTCGGCCGGCTCAACGCGGACGGCACCTTCTCCTCCGTCATCTCGGAGGAGGCTGCCGCACTGGACAGCATCGTCCGCCTGACCGGCATCCACGACGCCCAGTCCGGCACGATCAGCCTCTACCTCGGCCACAACCCGAACGGCGAGCCCAAGGCGTACACAGCCAAGCTCGGCACCGGCGAGTTCGCGCTCGGCAAGGGCTACACCTCCGGCGGCTGGCAGCACCACTTGCCCGCCCGGATCGCCGACGTCCGCCTGTGGAGCGGGGCCATGGCGAGCCCGCAGCAGGTCGAGTCGCACGTAGGCGACTGACAGGGACCACACCCGGGCGGTGTCTGGCGCGCCACTGAGCGTCAGGCGCCGCCCGCTTCTCTTCCAAGCCCAAGAACGGATGAACCATGTCTTTTGGCATAGGCACTACAAGGAAACGCTGGGGGGTGGCACGGCCGCGCGGCTCCAGACCGCTGCTCGTGTCGCTGGCCCTGGTCATGGCCGTACCGGTCGGACTGACCCCCGTCACCGCCGCCGCGGCCACCGGCGGCCTCGGCCGCCCGGACCTGCCCGAGCAGCGGGTCAGCAAGGTCAAGGAGGTACGCGGCCCGGGCGCCAAGGAGGCCCGCGCGCGCGTCGCGGCGGAACGCAAGGCCAACAAGGCCCAGGCCGACCGCGCCCACGACGAGCGCAAGTCCTCCGCCTGGCCCAAGCCTGCCAGCGCCAAGGTCGCGCTGCGCCCCGGCACCACGGCGAAGGCGGCACCGGGCGGCCTGCCCGTGACCGTGGCCCCCGGCAAGGACAAGGGAGCCGAGCGCCCCGCAGCCAGCACCGCCACGGCCACCGCCACCGTCACCGTCCTGGACCAGAAGGCCGCCGGCCGCCTCGGCATCACCGGCGTCGTGCTCACCGCGGCAGCCGAGAACGCGGGCCAGGCGCAGCTCAGCATCGACTACGGCGCCTTCGCCTCCGCGCTCGGCGGCGGCTGGTCGAGCCGCCTCCAGCTGGTCCAGCTCCCGGCGTGCGCGCTGACGACACCCGAGAAGAGCGAGTGCCGTACCCGCACGCCACTCGCCTCGCAGAACGACACCGACAAGCAGACGGTCTCCGCGACGGTCGCCCTCCCCGAGACGACCACCGGCCTCACTCCCCAACTCGCCACGGCCGCCACTGCGGAGTCCTCCTCCGCCACAGTCCTCGCGGTCACCGCGACCGGCGACCCCGGCTCGGGCGAGGCCGCGAACGGCGCCGGCGACTACAGCGCCACGCCCCTCTCCGAGTCGTCCTCCTGGCAGGCGGGCGCCAGCTCCGGTGCCTTCACCTGGTCGTACGACTTCACGATGCCGCCCGCAGCCGCAGGACCGGCCCCGAGCCTGAGCCTGTCCTACGACTCCGGCTCGGTCGACGGCCGTACCGCGACCACGAACAACCAGGGCAGCGCGGTAGGCGAGGGCTTCTCCATCACGGAGTCCTACATCGAGCGCTCGTACGGCAGCTGTGACGACGACGGCCACGCGGACGTCTTCGACCGCTGCTGGAAGTACGACAACGCCTCCCTCGTCCTCAACGGCAAGTCGACCCGCCTGGTCAAGGACGACACGACCGGCGTGTGGCGCCTCCAGGGCGACGACGACTCCAAGGTCATCCGCTCGACGGGCGCCGACAACGGCGACAACGACGGCGAGTACTGGACCGTCATCACGGGCGACGGCACCCGCTACGTCTTCGGCCTGAACAAGCTGGACGGCGCCACCACCCAGCGCACCAACTCCACCTGGACCGTCCCGGTCTTCGGCGACGACTCCGGCGAGCCCGGCTACTCGGCCGGCTCCACCTTCGCCGACCGCTCGCTCACCCAGGCGTGGCGCTGGAACCTCGACTACGTAGAGGACACCAGCGGCAACGCGGCCACGTACTGGTACACCAAAGAGACCAACCACTACAAGAAGAACAAGGCGACCACAGCGAACGCCTCCTACACCCGCGGCGGCTACCTGACAGAGATCAAGTACGGTCTCCGCAAGGGCGCCCTGTTCACGGACGACGCCGACGCGAAGGTGACGTTCTCGCACGCGGAGCGCTGCACCGTCGCGGACTGCTCGTCGCTGACCAAGGACACGGCCGACAACTGGCCGGACGTCCCGTTCGACGCGATCTGCGCGAGCGGCGCGACCGAATGCCGCAGCGCGGGCCCGACGTTCTTCTCCCGCAAGCGCCTCACCGGCGTGAACACGTTCTCGTGGTCGGCGTCGACCGCCACGTACCAGCCGGTCGACTCGTGGACCTTCACCCAGCAGTACCTGGACGGCGGCGACATCGGTGACACGTCGGACCACGTCCTGACGCTGAAGTCCCTCCAGCGCACGGCGAAGGCGGGCACGGCGATCTCCACGCCCCCGATCGGGTTCACGTACCAGCTGCGCCCGAACCGCGTGGACGGCACGGACGACATCCTCCCGCTGACCCGCCCGCGAGTCTCCACGGTCACATCCGAGACCGGCGCGATCACGACGGTCACGATGTCGGCCGCGGAGTGCGTGCGCAGCGAGGTGCTGGGCGCGGCCGAGGACACGAACACCCGCAACTGCTTCCCGCAGTACTGGAACATCAACGGCGCGTCGGACGCCTCCATCGACTGGTTCCACAAATACCGCGTGGTCGCCGTGACGACCTCCGACCCGGCCGGCCAGAACGACGTGGTCGAGCACGAGTACGCGTACAGCGGCGCCGCCTGGCACCACAGCGACGAGCCCTTCACGCCGAAGGACGAGCGCACCTGGTCCGACTGGCGCGGCTACCGCCAGGTCACCGTCTACACCGGCGCCAAGACGACGACCCGCTCGAAGACGGTCTCCGTCTACATGCAGGGCATGGACGGCGACAAGCTCAAGAACGGCACGACCCGCTCAGTCACGGTCGCGCCCCTTTCCTCCCCGTCCCTGGGCCTGGCATCGCTCAAGGACAGCGACCAGTACGCCGGCCAGCTCCGCCAGCAGGTGACGTACGACGGCGCGACGGCGATCAGCGCCGAAGCCCACGAACCGTGGTCGCAGGAGACGGCCCGCCAGAGCGTGCCGGACGCGTCCGCGCGCGTGGCCGGCTTCGTACGCGTACGGAAGTCGACCCACTACACGTACCTGACCGTGCCGCAGTCGTGGCGGGCCCGTACCACCGTCGTGGACTACGACGGCCACGGCATGCCGTACCAGGTGGAGGGCCGGGGCGACGACGCGAAGAGCGGCGACGAGACGTGCACCCGCACGTGGTACGCCCGCAACACCGCCATCGGCATCACCAACCCGGTCTCGCGCACACGAGTCGTGGGCAAGACCTGCGCGGTCGCGGACACGTCCCTCGACCTGCCGACGGACTCGACCAGGCGCGGCGACGTCCTGTCCGACGTGGCCACGGCCTACGACGGCGCCACCTGGTCCCTGTCCATGACGCCCACCAAGGGCCTGGCCACGTGGACCGGCCGCGCCAAGTCGTACACGTCGACGGGCGCGGTGGCGTGGCAGACGCTGGGCACCACCACGTACGACACGCTGGGCCGTCCGCTGACCGTGACGGACGCGGCGGGCAAGACCACGTCGACGGCGTACAGCCCCGCCACCGCGGGCCCGCTCACCAGGACGATCGTCACCAACCCCAAGGGCCACCGCACGGCGAGCTTCATCGACCCGCGCCGAGGCCAGGCGCAGCGTACGTACGACGCGAACCTCAAGAAGACGGAACTGGCCTACGACTCCCTGGGTCGCCTGACGGACGTCTGGCTGCCCAACCGCGAGAAGGGCGGAGGCCAGAGCCCGAACCTGAAGTTCCGCTACAACGTCAGCGCCACGCAGCCGTCCTGGGTCTCATCGTCGACCCTGAAGGCGGACGGTGAGACGTACAACACGACGTACGCGATCTACGACTCGCTGCTGCGCAAGCTCCAGGACCAGGTCCCGAGCGCGCACACCGGCCGCGTCCTGACCGACACGCGCTACGACTCGCGGGGCCTGGCCTACGAGACGTTCGCCGACATCTTCGACAACACGAGCACGCCGAACGGCACGTACACGCGCGCCGAGTTCGGCGAGGCGCCGAAGCAGACGCAGACGGTCTACGACGGCGCGGGCCGTGCGACGCGCAACACCTTCGTCGTGTTCGGCGTGGAGAAGTGGTCCACGACCACGGCATACACGGGTGACTCGACCGCCACGACCGCCGTCCAGGGCGCCAACGCGACCCGCGGCATCATCGACGCGCGCGGCCGCACGGTGGAGACGCGCACCTACGCGGGCGACAACCCGGCCGACACGGCGTACGGCGCCATGACCGGAGTCCCCTACACCAGCGTCAAGTTCACTCACACCCTGGACGACAAGAAGTTGACGGTCACCGGCCCCGACGGGGCGAAGTGGACGCGCTCGTACGACATCTTCGGCCGTCTCGCCACCGACACGGACCCGGACAAGGGGACGTCGAGGAGCGAGTACGACGCGGCGGACCGTGTGATCAAGGCGACCGACGCCCGGGGAACGTCCCTCCTGACGGAGTACGACGAACTGGGGCGCACGCTCGGCACGTGGTCAGGCACGAAGACGGACGCCAACCAGCTCACGTCCTTCACCTACGACACGCTGCTCAAGGGCTACGTCGACTCCAGCACGCGCTACATCGGCGGCAAGACGGGCCAGGCGTACACGAAGGCGGTGGCCGCCTACGACACCCTGAACCGTCCGACGTCCACGCAGCTCAAGCTGCCGACCACGGACCCGCTGGTCCAGGCAGGCACCCCGGCCACGATCGACATGAACAGCACTTATCGCATCGACGGCACCCCGGAGACCAGCACGGCGCCGACCCTCGGTGGTCTCCCGAAGGAAACAATCTCCTACGGCTACAACAGCGCTGGTCTGATCAAGTCCGTCACCGGCACCACGGGCTACCTCCTGGACGTCGACTACTCGGCCATCGGCCAGGTTCAGCAGCTGGTGCTTGGCACGGGCAACACGGAGGCCTTCAAGAAGACGTACGTCTCCAACACCTATGAGGAGGGCACGGGCCGCCTGCTCCGGAGCCATGTCACGGACCAGACGCACCCGTACATGCTCCAGGACCTGACCTACAGCTACGACCAGGCAGGCAACGTCAGGTCGATAGCCGACCCGACAACCCTCGGCGGCACTGCCACCCCCGAAACCCAGTGCTTCACGTACGACGGTCACCGCCGCATGACGGAGGCCTGGACGCCGACGTCCCAGAACTGCGCCGACGCGCGCAGCGCGAGCACCCTGTCAGGCCCGGCCCCGTACTGGACGAGCTACACGTACAACACGGCCGGCCAGCGCGCGACGGAGACGCAGCACAAGTCGTCGGGCGATGCAACGACGACGTACTGCTACAAGGGCGCCCAACCGCACACCCTGACGGGCACGAGCACGGCGGGCAACTGCACCACCCCGGAACGCTCGTACACGTACGACCCGTCCGGCAACACGAAGACCCGCCCGGGCCCGCAGACCACCCAGTCCCTGGACTGGACCCCGGAGGGCAAGCTAGCCCGCCTGGCCGAAGGCACGAAGGCAACGGACTACATCTACGACGCCGACGGCGAACTGCTCATCCGCTCCACGTCGAGCGGCGAGCGCATCCTCTATGTAGGCGCAACGGAACTCCACCGCAGGGCCAACGGCACGACGTGGGCCCAGCGCACATACACCGCCGGCGAAACGCGGATCGCTGTCCGCACGAACGAAACGGGCAGCGAAAAGCTCCACTACCTGGCGGGCGACCACCACGGCACGTCGACCCTGGCCATCGGCGCGGACGCGACGCAGCCCTTCGTGAAGCGCCACATGACCCCCTTCGGCGCTCCACGCGGCTCGGGCACGTCGACTTGGCCCGACGACAAGGCGTTCCTGGGCAAGACGGCCGACAAGGGCACGGGCCTGACCCACGTAGGAGCCCGCCAGTACGATCCGCTCAATGGTCAGTTCCTCAGCGTCGACCCACTACTGGAACTCGACAAGCACCAGACCTTGAACGGGTACAGCTACGGTTCCCAGAACCCGGCCACTTTTTCCGACCCTTCGGGCCTGGGCCTCGCCTGTGGTACCCGTGATGACCAGGAGGCCTGCCCCACTAATCCGAGCGGAGGTAAGCAGGGGCAGCCCTCGAAGGTCCGTGGAGCTGGTGACAGTGGCGGAGGGGGAAAATCTGGTACCTCTTCGACTGACCAAACCGGAATCGTGATCGTGCTTGCGGAGACGCCGAACGAAGTCCCTAGGAAATATCTCTACCAAGCGCCTAACGGGGTATGCATTTGGGCTGCTGCAAGCACATGCCAATCTCCCAACACGGGGTCGTCAGTAACGGAGATTGAGGATCTCCCCTGCCCGTCTGGTGATCCGCAATGGGTGTGTAGCGCCCGTAATGCGCTGTACAAGTTTGGTATCTCGACGGGAATGACGGGTGGTTCTCTAGGGTTCTTTGGGTTGCGGCCTGGGATGCGGTATAACCAGGCGCGAGGAATTCCTGAGGGATTCACGGCAGCTCAGATGGAAAAGATCAGACAGGTATTCAAGGGGAGACTTGCGATAGAATCGAATATTGTGGTGCAAGGGAGTCGCGTGACGGGTAATATTCATTCGAAGTCGGATGTTGATATTGCAGTTCGCGTGACTCCTGAGACGTTTGATGCGCTCATCGCGAAGCGGTGGCCTAACCCACCCAATCCGGGTTCGAGCAATGCCAGCACGCGAGCGCACGCTATCGAGGTAGGGAAGCTCACTGCGGGGGATGTGCGCCCCCGACTCTCCCCGTTCCGAGGCGAGGTGGAGAAGATCCTCGGCGATACAGTGGACCATGTGGACGTCTCGGTCATCAGGATGGGAGGCCCGTTCGACAGGGGGCCGTTCATTGACATCGCCAATAACTAGAGCTCTCGGAGGCGGAGTATGAGTGAGCGGTCATATGGAAATTCCTGAAGGTTCGGTAGGGCGGGAGGATTCAAGCGCTTCCTGGCCTCAGTACGAGAATTGCGACTTGTACGTCGACTCCGGCGACAGAGTTGCCCTACGTAAACTTCTCCTCGATGCTGCCCGGTCGGGAGGGTGTGGGGAGGGGGGTGTAGTGGTTGATCGAGTTCAGATTGCCGTGGCGCACAATGATTATCAATCCGATGGTGCTGCTGGATTCCTGGGATGGGATACCGTAATCGAGTGCACGTCGATGCCTGAGGCGACATACCATGAGGTTCTAAGGTCGATCCGGGGCTTGCTCTCTCTTCTTGAGGAGCAGGGGTTGCGGGTGGTCGCAGTGTGTGACTTCGAAGACGACCTGAATTCCGGTGAGGCAAGGGGCGGCGAATTGGAGTAATCGGGCCAGCCGCCTTGAAGCCTGAAGGGGACACGTCGCAATAATCTCCGCTTCGGGGGGATAGGTCATCCTGTTGGAGGTCTGAGCCGCACCATGTGGTCAGACCTGTCATCCGACAGGTTGGGAGTAGGGCCCTGCGGCCGCCGTGACATCGACGGCTGCAGGGCCTGGCTTGCAGGTGCCAAGGTGCGGGGCTCGTGGGTGGGAGTGGACAGGGGGGCGGTTCCGGAAGTGACCTCTCTTCTGACCGGACTTGGGTCCTGCGACGTAGGGCTTCGCACGCTGGAGCGTCCCATGGCGTGTCTGCCGAGATGCCGCACGCTCCAGCGGAGCCAGAGGTGGCTCATACCAAAGGGCAAGCCGCTAGTGGCTGCCACCTGTGTGGCAGGCGCACGTGCATGTGATGGAGAAGATCGGGCCGACGGGTGGGCGTCCGGGCCGCTCCACGTAGACGTCCTGCGGGTGGCAGAGCCAGTGCTCGTGCAGCAGGCAGTATCCGGACTGACCCGTGACTTCCGCTCGCGCCAGCAGGCGCTGGATCTCGCTCACCGGACGTTGCCCGCGTCCGGGCGTACGCCTCGCAGGAGGTCGAGTGCATCCGGCGGCCGCGGGATCCGCGGGGCGCAGTCGTGGCAGGCATAGACGTTGAAGCCGGGACCGCTTCCCGCATGCACCTCGGAGACGAGCACGGGGGCCTCGGTGATTCGGTCGCAGCGCACGCACATGCGTACCGGCTTTCGCGCGGCCGTGCCAGGTTCGGTGCTCGGTGTCATGTCCTTCACCGAGCCAGCCCCAGCCCGGGGGTGACGTACTGGCAGACCAGGGGCGTCTGGTGGTCGGGGAGCCGGCCCAGGGACTGCCGGTCTCGGCTTGCCGTGCGGCGGGGGCGTGTGTCTGGCAGAACGCGATGGCGGCCGGGGGCGCGTGGGTCGAGCACGAGGCTCGTCCAGAGGGGCAGGGCGTGGATAGTGTCGGGCATCGTCGACGCTCCTGGTCAGCGTTGGTCATGCCCGGGGGCCGGTCGCACGGCCGCCGGGGTCTTCGTTACCCCCATGACCCTTCCGGTGGAGTGCTGTTGCACCCATCCCATGGCCCTATAGCACCGCCCTATATTGGGGACATGGGGGCATCCTCAGAGGAACTGTGGTCTTCTCACCCGCACTTGGCAGCAGCGGCGGTCAGCGAGGACTGGGGCGCGGCATTCCGTACGTACCGCAAGCTCACCGGTCTGAGTCAGACGAAGCTGGGAGAGCGTGTCGGGCTGGTACAGCCGGACGTGTCCGACATCGAGCGCGGGCGTCGGAAGGTGACGTCCGTGGAAGTGCGGCAGCGCATTGTCGCGGGGCTGGGGATTCCGGCCGATCTGCAAGCCGTGGCGGAGAAACTGAGCCTCGATACGGCTCCGGTTCCGCAGCTGTTGCTCCCTGGGGCCGCGCCGGACGAAGATCTGCTGGCGCGGGTGACGAGCGTGGTCGACGCCTCGCACCGGGTCGACACGGCGACCCTCGACTGGCTTGACCGGCTGCTTGCCGAGCATCGCCGGGCCGAAGACCGTATCGGATCGCGGCCGTTGGTCGATGTCGTGCACCAGCAGCTTCGCACAGTCGTGGATCTGCACGCCGGTGCGCGGGGCGCACTCGCGGACCGGGTCGTGCGACTGGCAGCCGAGCACGCGCAGTTCCTCGCATGGATGGCGCAGGACCAGGCGCGGACGGCCGCCGCGTTGGCCTGGTACGACCGGGCCCATGAGTGGGCGCTGGAGGCCGGGGACGTCGACATGGCGGCCACCACGCTCAGCATGAAGGCGCACATGGCGTGGTCGGGCGGCCGCGGGACGCGGTGTGTCCGGCTCGCTGAGGCCGCCCGCTGGTCCGCGCCCGGCACCACTCTCGGCGTGCAGGGCATGGCCGCTCAGATGGCTGCCAGGGGACACGCCCTCGACGGGCAGGCTGACGACGCCCGCCGGCTGCTGGACGAGGCGCAGGACCTCATCGCCCAGGCGTCCGACCGACCCGAGAACGAGCCGGTGTGGATGTACTTCTACGACGAGAACTGGTTCACCCTGCAGCGCGGCATGGCGGCGCTCCACCTGCGCGACTGGCGGGCCGCCGTGGAGCAGCTCACGGTCGGGCTGAATGCGCTGCCCGACGAGTACCGGCGCGACAAGACCTGGTACCGGGCCTGCCTGGCGCACGCGCTGGCCGGTGCCGGTGAGGCGGCGCAGGCGGCCGCCGTGGCCGTGGCGAGCGTCCCGGACGCCGCCGCCGTCGGGCGTCCGCACTCCTGGAACGAGCTGCACATCACCGCAGCCGTTCTCACACGTCGGCGGGCGAAGGAGGCGCGAGAGGTCGTCGCCGCGCTCCGTGAGTATGACTGAGCGGCCTGAAGCCCCGGTGGTCGCTCAGCCGTAGACCTCGATCGCGCATTTCGCCGCGCCGCTGCGCTGGATCCTAGCGTCGCCGGTCACGAGTGGAGCGTCGAGGGGTTCGGCGAGGGTGACGTACTGGGCGTCATGGGTGCTGAGTTTGGCGTGGAGCTGCTTGATGCGTTTCCCACAGGTGGATCGTGTCGCGCTTCAGCAGGGAGGAGGGTGGAGCAGTCGGTCACGATCGCCTCCCGTCACGTCCTTCATCGATGGAGGCAAGGACGTCTTCGGTGGTGAGGGTGGCGGTCGCTTCGACCTCCAGACGTTCGGTGATCTCGGCCCACGTAGGGCGGGAGGTCTGCTGGATCAGTAGGTCGGTGACGTATGCCTGAAGGGACTGCCCGGCCTGCGCTGCGCGCGCCTTGAGTGCCTGGAACGCGTCGTCGGGGAGGTCGCGAATCGTCAATGCGCTCATTTCTGCACTATGGACTCGCTACATGCATTACGCAGAGTTGCTTGTGCCCGGGCGGCCGCTACGGAGTGCCGGCCGGATTCGTGGCCTTCGGCGTCGGCGCAGGGCGGTGCCGGGTCCGCACGGTGGTGCTGGGGAACCCGGGGGTGGAAAGCGATGCGGCCGGTTCCGGGCGTCCCCGGAACCGGCCGCTTTTCGGGTGACCGGGCTGCTGTCCCCTGCCGTCCGGTCACGCGCGCCGGAGCGAGGTCCCACGGCGCAGCCGCACGTGCGGTGCGCCACACGCTCCAGCGGAGCCACGCGTGGTTTTCTGCCGCCCGCCCCTGGCTGGCGCGGACATCGGGACCAACGAGGGGGTGTGGGGGAGGTCACGCGCCGTACGGGTGAGGGGAACGGCCGAACTCAGATGCGGCCCCGGCACAGTTCCAGCATCGTCATCGCCAGCGGCGTGCCCGGCTTGCCCAGGGCGCTCCTGTAGTGGGCCAGGACCTCCATCTCGCGCGCCAGGTTCACTCGGCGGCCGCCCGACGTGATCCTCGCGTCCTGGATCACCGCCGAGACCGCCATGCGTTCCTGGATCAGGCCGATGATGCGGTCGTCGAGGGCGTCGATGCGCGAACGGGCGTCGGTGATCAGTTCCGCCGCGTCCGCCGTGCCGGCGCCGGTCTGCTCGGTGGGGGTCTTGGTCGTGGGCATGGGGTGGGCTCCTCGGGTGTCGGGTCGAGGCCCCGGTCCGTCGCGCGGCCCGGTCGGAAACGCACAGGCGCCCCGGGCCTTGTCGGCCCGGGGCGCCTGGTGAAGTCGTCAGTTGCTACGCAGCAGCACGACCATGGCAGCCGGACCGGCCGGTGCCATAGGTAAAGACGAAGGTCGTGTGCTTGTGCATGGGGAGGAGTATGGCCCGCGCCCCGGCCGTCGTGCCAGTCGCAGGCCCGTCGCGTTCGGATGGTGAGACGAATCCGTGCTTCCGCGCGCCGGTAGAATTGGCCAATACCGACCCTCTCCCACCGCCGGAAGGCCGCCGAAGTGTCACCAGCGACCCCCGCCGCCGCCTCGCCCGACAGCAGCCCGGACGTAGTCCTCGTTGTCGACTTCGGCGCGCAGTACGCCCAGCTCATCGCCCGCCGCGTCCGTGAGGCCCGGGTCTACAGCGAGATCGTCCCCTCCACCATGCCGGTGGCCGAGATGCTCGCCAGGAATCCGAAGGCGATCATCCTGTCCGGTGGTCCGTCCTCCGTGTACGAGGAGGGGGCGCCCCGACTCGACCGTGAGCTCTTCGACGCCGGCGTGCCCGTCTTCGGCATGTGCTACGGCTTCCAGCTCATGGCCATCACCCTCGGCGGCGTCGTCGACAACACCGGCGCCCGGGAGTACGGGCGTACCGCGCTGCATGTCTCCAAGAGCGGCTCCACTCTCTTCGAGGGGACGCCCGACGAGCAGTCCGTGTGGATGTCCCACGGGGATGCCTGCTCCGCCGCCCCCGAGGGTTTCAGCGTCACCGCCTCCACCGACGTCGTTCCCGTCGCCGCCTTCGAGAACGACGAGAAGAAGCTGTACGGCGTGCAGTACCACCCCGAGGTGATGCACTCCACGCACGGCCAGCAGATCCTTGAGCACTTCCTGTACCGGGGCGCCGGCATCGAGCCGTCCTGGACCACCGGGAACGTCATCGAGGAGCAGGTCGCCCTGATCCGCGAGCAGGTCGGCTCCAAGCGGGCCATCTGCGGGCTCTCCGGTGGCGTCGACTCCGCCGTCGCCGCCGCGCTCGTCCAGCGGGCCATCGGTGATCAGCTGACCTGTGTGTACGTCGACCACGGGCTCATGCGCAAGGACGAGACCGAGCAGGTCGAGAAGGACTTCGTCGCCGCGACCGGCGTCCAGCTGAAGGTCGTCGACGCGCAGGAGCGGTTCCTCAGCGCGCTCGCCGGGGTCAGCGACCCCGAGGAGAAGCGGAAGATCATCGGGCGCGAGTTCATCCGCGTCTTCGAGCAGGCCCAGGCCGAGATCATCGCCGAGGCGGCCGGTGACCAGCCCGTCGAGTTCCTTGTGCAGGGGACGCTCTACCCCGACGTCGTGGAGTCCGGTGGCGGTACCGGCACCGCCAACATCAAGTCCCACCACAACGTGGGCGGACTGCCGGAAGACCTCGAGTTCCAGCTCATCGAGCCGCTGCGCAAGCTCTTCAAGGACGAAGTGCGGATGGTCGGGCAGGAGCTCGGGCTGCCCGAGGAGATCGTGCAGCGGCAGCCGTTCCCGGGGCCCGGGCTCGGTATCCGTATCGTCGGCGAGGTCACCAAGGAGCGGCTCGACCTGCTGCGCGAGGCCGACGCCATCGCCCGCGAGGAGCTGACCGCCGCCGGGCTGGATCGGGACATCTGGCAGTGTCCCGTCGTGCTGCTCGCCGACGTGCGCTCCGTGGGTGTGCAGGGCGACGGGCGGACCTACGGGCACCCCATCGTGCTGCGGCCCGTGTCGTCCGAGGACGCCATGACCGCCGACTGGACCCGTATGCCGTACGACGTGCTCGCGCGGATCTCGACCCGCATCACCAACGAGGTCAAGGACGTCAACCGCGTCGTCCTCGACGTCACCAGCAAGCCGCCGGGCACCATCGAGTGGGAGTGATCCCGCAGATCCCGCGCCCCTGACGCTCGGAGCCGTCGTCCACATCCTGTGGGCGGCGGCTTCGCCGTTTCGCCGTTTCGTTGTTTCGTTGAACGCGACACGGTTTTCGTACGTATCCATGGGGAGGCCGCCGGGGACAATCGGTCGAAGGGCGGCGGTGGCGACGAGCGAGGGCGAGGACTACGTCATGGGGCACACGCGGAGCGGCGCGCGGCAGCACGGGTGGCGGGAGGACGGCCACGCGGGCGGTGGCGGTGGCGGGGGCCGTGGCGAGGGCCGTGGCGGGGTGCGGGAGCTGGCCTCCCGGTACGCCCTGCTGCCGCTGCGGGTGTTCCTCGGTGTGACGTTCGTGTACGCGGGCCTCGACAAGCTCACGGACGAGCGGTTCATGGCCGCGACCGGCACCGGGTCCGTCGGGGAGCTGATGCGGGCCGTACGGGACACGTCCGCCGTGCCCTGGCTGGTCGACCTGGCGCTGAAGAACCCGGCAGGGTTCGGGTACGCCATCGCCTTCGGGGAGCTCGCCGTCGGGCTCGGCACGCTCGCGGGCCTGCTCGCGCGGGTCGCCGCGGCCGGGGGCGCGGCCATCTCGCTGAGCCTGTGGCTGACCGTCAGCTGGCAGGCCGACCCGTACTACCTCGGCAACGACCTCGCCTACCTGATGGCGTGGTTGCCGCTCGTGCTCGCCGGGGCGCCGATGCTCTCCGTGGACGCGCTGCTCGCGGAGCGGCGGCGACGGCGTACCCGGTAGCGGTACGTGATCCACGTGGCGGTCGCGGCCAGCCACAGGCCGCCGAAGAGGAGCGGGAACACCACGTACCAGGCGGCGTCCCACGCGCCGGCCGCGTCGCCCGCGTACACGGCGGCGACCGCCAGGCCCGTGGCGCCCGCGAGCAGCCGGCCCGGGCGGAACTCATGACGCGGCACGGGTCACCTCCACCATGCCGAAGCCGACCTCCAGGTCCAGGTTCAGGGTGCCGCCCGGGGTGACGCCCGCGGGCGGTGCGAGGGTGCGGGTCACGTCCTGGTCCGGGCCGCCCTGCGGGGGGCCGCCCGGCAGCCGTACCTCGCCGAGGCCCGCCGCCGCGTGCACCGTCACGGTCACGTTCCGCGGGACGACGACCTCCAGGCGGCCCGCGCCCAGCTCGGCCGAGGTGCGGGCCGTGCCGCCGGACGGGACGGCCACGGCCGACAGGTCCAGGGTCGCGTCGCCGTTGCCCAGGTCGTAGTGGGGCCGGACCGCGGTGATGGACGCGGGCCTGACCTCCGTCTGCGCCCAGTCCGTCCTGATCTCACGCGGGATGACCGACGCGGCCGCCAGGAGCAGCGCCGTCACGACCGTCATGAAGATCGTGCCGAAGCCGGTCCTGCCGAGGAACGCGCTGACCACCAGGCCCAGCCCGAACACGGCGAGCGCGCAGGCCAGGCCGATCTGCAGGCTCGTACCGAGCGGCTGGGCGGCCCAGGAGGCCGAGGTGCCGATGCCGCCGGCGAGCAGGGCGAGGAGGAGGACCAGGCCGCCGATGGAGCGCGGGCCGCGCGGCTGCGGGGGCGGGACGGAGGTGGGGCCGGTGCCGGTCCCGCTGCTGGTGCCGGTGCCGGTGCCGGTGGCCCAAGGGTCCCGGTCCCGGTCGTGGCCTGCCCGCTGCGGCGGCTCGGCCACGACCGTGTCGGGCGGGCCCCACAGGTAGCCGACCGGTACGGGGCCGGTGGAGCCGTCCTTGACGATCGGGTCCCGCCACCAGGACGGGGCGTCCGGCGGGGGCGGCGCCTGGGTCTCCGGCGGTGCCTCCGCCGCGGCGTGCGCGGCGCCCGCGCCAGGCGCCGGCTCCTGGCCGGGGGCGCCGGTCTGGCGGCGGCGCTGCGACCAGACGGCGGCGCCGGTGACGGCGCACGCCACGAGGATGGCGAAGCCGATGGTGTCGCCGTTGGCGCCGGCCATCGTCAGGAACAGTCCGCAGCCGACGAGGGCCATCAGGACCGCCGTGAGCGACGCGCCGTCCACGCGGCCGGACAGCAGGCGGCGGCCCTCGTTCTCGTCCTCGCCCTCGGCGGGGATCAGGAGCCAGGCGAAGCCGTAGAAGATCAGGCCCAGGCCGCCGGCGACGCTCAGCACGCCCGTCACGACGCGGAACACCACCGGGTCGAGGTCGAAGTGCCGGCCGAGGCCGCCGCACACGCCTGCCACCACGCGCTGGCGCGGGGTGCGGCGCAGCGGGCCCGGGGCCGTGGGGGCGTCGTCCTGTGCGCCGGGCGCCTCGGGGGGTGGAGGGGTGGGCGTCGTGCTGCTCATACGACCATGGTGACCGGCGCCGTCGCTCGGCGGCACCCACGGCGACCCTGGCCGGACCCTGATATTCCCTGTACGGGGCGCGGGGGCGCGGGGGCGCGGGGGCACGGTGGGGCCGGCGTAGGTTCGGCGGATCTTTCCCCTATCCCGCCCCTTCCCGTAACTGGGGGCTCCGCCCCCAGACCCCCTTATCGCTCCCCCAAGCTCTTCGAGCAGGGGGTACCCCCAGAACGGCGCTCGTCCTCAAACGCCGGACGGGCTCAAAACGAGCCCCTCCGGCGACTGAGGAGCGGGGATTCAGGGGCGGGGTCAGGGCTGGCCCTGATGTTTCGGGGGGTGGGGCGTGTGACCATCGGGGGTATGCCAGCCGCCGCCGCCCGTGTCACCGAGACGATCGACGAGCCGCCCGTGCGCAAGCTCTACCGCAGCGCCGACGGGCGGATGCTCGGCGGTGTCGCGCGGGGGCTCGCCGGGCACCTGGGGCTGCCCGTCATCTGGGTGCGGCTGACGTTCCTCGGGCTGTTCCTCGCCCACGGGCCGCTCGGCATCCTCCTCTACGCCGCGTTCTGGATCGCCGTACCCCTCGGGGTCGGCGGCCGGTCCCACGAGCGCGGCACCCTGTTCGAGACCACGCCCGACGGGCGCCGCAGGCTGCGCAAGCCCGACAAGGGGCAGGTCGTCGCGCTGATCGCGCTGATGGCCGGGGTCTCCGTCTTCGTGAGCAGTATTGATCTTGGCGGCACCGCCGGCCGGTACGTGTGGCCCACGCTGCTCGTCGGTGTCGGCGTCGTCCTCGTGTGGCGGCAGGTGGACAACGCGCAGCGCGCCCGCTGGACCGAGTCCGGGCGCCGCAAGCGGCTGTTCCAGCTCGCGCGCGGCCTCGCCGGGGTCGCGCTCGTCGGCATGGGCCTGACCGTGTTCATGGTGGTGCGCGGCTCCGTCGCCCAGCTCGGGACCGCGCTGACCGCCGCCATCGCCGTGCTCGCCGGCATGGCGCTGCTCGCCGGCCCCTGGCTCGTACGGATGTCGCAGGACCTGTCGGAGGAGCGGACCATGCGCATCCGCGCCCAGGAGCGAGCCGAGGTCGCCGCGCACGTCCACGACTCCGTACTGCACACCCTCACGCTGATCCAGCGGAACGCCGGCGACGCCGCCGAGGTCCGCCGGCTCGCCCGCGCCCAGGAGCGGGAGCTGCGCAACTGGCTCTACAAGCCCGAAGGGACGGGTAAGGAGGAGGACGAGGAGCCCGCCACCCTCGGCGACGCCGTCCGCAAGGCCGCCGCCGAGGTCGAGGACAAGCACGGCGTGCCGCTGGAGGTCGTGGTCGTCGGCGACTGCCCGCTCGACGAGCGCCTGGCCGCGCAGATGCAGGCCGCGCGTGAGGCGATGGTCAACGCCGCCAAGTACGGTGGCGGGGGCGGCCCGGTCCAGGTGTACGCGGAGGTGGAGGTCCGTACGGTGTTCGTCTCCGTACGGGACCGCGGGCCGGGCTTCGACCTCGACGCCGTACCCGCCGACCGGATGGGCGTACGAGAATCGATCATCGGCCGGATGCGGCGCCACGGCGGCACGGCGCGCGTGCGGTCGGTGCCGGGCGACGGCACCGAGGTGGAGCTGGAGATGGAGCGCCAGATGGAGCGCGAGATGGAGCGGGAGAGGGCGGAGGAGACGGACGGATGACCAGCGAGGGCACGACCGAACAGCAGGCCGCGGAGCGCCGGGTGCGGGTGGTGCTGGTCGACGACCACCGGATGTTCCGCACCGGCGTGCAGGCCGAGATCGGGCGTACGGAGGAGACCGGCGTGGAGGTCGTCGGCGAGGCAGCCGACGTCGACCAGGCGGTCACCGTCATCACCGCGACCCGCCCCGAGGTGGTGCTCCTCGACGTGCACCTGCCGGGCGGCGGCGGTGTCGAGGTGCTGCGCCGCTGCGCGCCGCTGATGGCGGCGGCCGAGAACCCGGTGCGGTTCCTTGCGCTGTCCGTGTCGGACGCGGCGGAGGACGTGATCGGTGTCATCCGGGGCGGCGCGCGCGGCTACGTCACAAAGACGATCACGGGCGCCGATCTGGTGGACTCGGTCTTCCGGGTGCAGGAGGGCGACGCCGTGTTCTCGCCGCGCCTCGCCGGGTTCGTGCTGGACGCGTTCGCGTCGACGGACGCGCCGCCGGTCGACGAGGACCTGGACCGGCTCACGCAGCGGGAGCGCGAGGTGCTGCGGCTGATCGCGCGGGGATACGCGTACAAGGAGATCGCGAAGCAGCTTTTCATCTCCGTCAAGACGGTGGAGTCGCATGTGTCGGCGGTGCTGCGGAAGCTTCAGCTCTCGAACCGGCACGAGCTGACCCGCTGGGCGACGGCCCGCCGCCTGGTCTGACAGCGGATCTCCTCGCGGAAGCCGTGTTCATTTAAGGCTCAACCGGTACATCGATACACAGGCGTGACAACCCGTACGCCCCGCAGGCCCTCCTACAGTCCGTGATGAGCCTGACGGGTACTCCCTTCTTCGTGACGGCGATCGTGCTCGCCGTGATCGCGGTCGCGCTCCCCTTCGTGCTGTGGTCCCGGCTGCGCGGCCCGGCGGTGGTCCGCGGCCTGGCCCGGCTCGGCATGGTGGGCTTCGCGCAGATCACGGCGATGCTCGTGGTGTTCGTCGCCGTGAACAACACCAACGGCCTGTACAGCGGCTGGGACGACCTGCTGGGCGTGGAGGACCACGTCGACTCGGCGCTCGACCTGGGCCCCGACGGGCTGGGCGGCCGGCGGATCGCGGACCTGCCGAAGACGAAGGTGACGTTCACGCCGGCCGACGCGGGCCCCGGGTCGGGTACGGGGTCGGGGGCGGGCGCCGGCGTCCGGAAGGCGCGGTTCACCGGCCAGGTGTCGGGCGTGACGGCGGACGTGTACGTGTGGCTGCCGCCGCAGTACGACGACCCCGCGTACCGGGACCGGAAGTTCCCGGTCGTCGAACTGTTCTCGGGGTACCCGGGCACGCCGGGCTCGTGGTTCGGCGGGCTGCGGGTGGCCGAGCAGCTCGAACCGCTGATGCGGGAGGGCAAGGTGGCGCCGTTCATCCTGGTGTCGCCGCGTACGAAGTTGCTCGGCGACCGGGACGCGGGCTGCGCGAATGTGCCGGGCGTGGTGAACGCCGAGTCGTGGGTGAGCGTCGACGTACGGAAGATGGTCATCGACAACTTCCGTGCCGTGGAGGGCCCCGAGGGGTGGACGACGGCCGGATTCTCGGCGGGCGGCCACTGCGCGGCGAAGGTGGCGCTGGCGCACCCGGACCGGTACCGGTACGGCGTGAGCATGTCGGGCTACAACGACCCGGCCGCCGAACGCGACGCGATCACGGGCCAGGACGCCCGGCTGCGGGAGGCCAACAACCCCCTGAACATCCTCCGCACGGCCCCGTCCCCGCCGCGCGTGACGCTCCTCTTCACGGGCGAGGGCGACGACGGCTACCAGCAGGGCGTCGACATCCGGCGGTCGGCCAAGGCCCCCACCCGCGTCGAGGTCCGTCACGTGACGGGCGGCCACCGCACGACGACGTGGAGCCGTGAAGTCCCGGCGGTGTTCCTGTGGCTGACCCGCCAGATGGAGGCGGGCGGCGCGGTTGGCGGGGCCGGTGGTGCGGGCGGGGCCGGTGGTGCGGGCGCTGTCGGAGGTGCGGGCGGGGCTGCGCTCGGGCGCTAGCGGGGGCGTACACCGGCGTTGTCCCGGGGCATCCCGGGGGCATCCGGGCGTCAGGCGATGCGGGTGGCGCCGGCCCAGGGCATCTCCGTGATCGGGGCGATGCGGACAGTGGAGCCGGTGCGGGGTGCGTGGATCATCTTGCCGTCGCCGATGTAGATGCCGACGTGGCTGATACCGGAGTAGAAGAAGACCAGGTCGCCCGGGGCGAGCTGGGACCGTGCGACGCGCTGCCCGGCGTTGATCTGGGTGTACGTGGTGCGGGGCAGGGACACGCCCGCCGCGCGCCACGCCGCCTGCGTCAGGCCCGAGCAGTCGAAGGACGACGGGCCCGTGGCGCCCCACTGGTACGGCTTGCCGATCGCCCCGTACGCGAACGCCACCGCCTTCGCGGCACGTCCCGTGGGCGCCTGGACGGCGGCGGGGCCCGGCGCGGCCGCCGGGGCGGTGCGCGCGGCGGACGGCGACGTGGACGTCCGGGCGGTGCGGTCGGCGCGGCCGGTGCCGTGGGTGTGCGGGGCCTCCGCGTACGCCGCGCGCTCGGCGGCCGTGAGGCGGGCGAGCAGTTTCCGCGCCTCCGCCAGGCGCTGCTGGACCGTGGCCTTCTGGCGGTTCAGCTCGGTCTGCTGGGCCTTGAGCTCGCCGGCGTGCCCCTCCGCCTCCTTCCGCAGCCGGTCGATCTCGACCATCTGGCCCCGGATCGCGGAGATGGTGTCCGCCTGCCGCTCCCCGGCGCGGTCGGCGAGCGCGACGCCGCGCAGGTACTCCTCGGGGTCGGACGAGAACGCGAGCTGGAGGGCCGGGTCGAGCCCCCCGTTCCGGTACTGCGCGGCGGCCGTCGCGCCGAGGGCGTTGCGGGTGGTGTTGAGGCGCTCGGTGCGGCGGGCGGCCTCGTCGCGCAGGGCGTCGAGCCGGGTCCGCGCCCTGTCGGCCTTCTCCTTGGCGCCGTTGTACTTCTCGGTGGCGATCTCCGCCTCATGGTGCAGCCGGTCGACCTTGGCCTTGACCTGGGCGGTCGTGAGCCGGGGCTCGGCGTGGCCGATGCCGTCGAACGCGGTGGCGGTCGCCGCCCCGGCGAGCGCGAGTGTGGCGGCGGTGCGCCCGGCGGATCCACTCAACGGGCGCTGCCTGGGCTTTCGGTGCGCTGCCACGAGGGCGGTCACATCCCTTCGCTGCTACGGGAGTTGTCGGCGGGGTGGCCGGCCGGTGGGGGACCGGCCACCTGGGGGAGGACGCTAGGCCCCGGTTTCGGGTCGGAGCGGCGCGGTGACCGTTATTGGCCGCAGGTGAAAGTTCGTACGCCGAAGCAGAGCGCTTCCGTACGGGTGGAATCATGCGTTCCGTGTCAGCCGTGACCGTTGCGGCGAAAGAGGCCGACCTCGCCGACGGCGAGTGGTATGGCCAGGACTAGGCTCCGGCCCATGGACGTCCTCATCAATGTCTTCGTCGCCCTGCACATCATCGGCATCGCCGCCCTCCTGGGCGGCTTCCTGACGCAGATGAAGGCCATGGGCGCGGGCACGGCCCGTATGGTTCCGGCCATGCTTCACGGCGCCCTCACCATGCTGGTGACCGGCGTGATCCTGGTCGGCCTGAACCAGGCCGACGGCGAGAGCGTCGACAACATCAAGATCGGCGTCAAGCTGGCCCTGCTGGTCGTGATCCTCGGCCTCGTCTACGTGAAGCGGGACGAGGAGCACGTCGACAAGGCCGCCTTCGGCGCGGTCGGCGCCCTCACCGCGGCGAACGTCTTCATCGCCACGCTCTGGACCTGACAGGCGTCACCTGACAGGCGTCAAGCGGGGCGTACGGAGCCGTAGATCGGCATGGAGGAGATGGACTCCTCCCGGACGGTCGTGCCCGGCTTCGGCGCGTGGATCATCTTGCCGCCGCCGATGTAGACGCCGACGTGGCTGATGTCGTCGTAGAAGAACACCAGGTCGCCGGGGAGCAGATCCTCCGTGGCGACCCGCTGCCCCACCTTCACCTGGTCCCACGTCGTACGGGGCAGGTCGACGCCGGCCGCCTTCCAGGCCGCCTGGGTCAGGCCCGAGCAGTCGTACGAGGACGGGCCCGTCGCGCCCCACACGTACGGCTTGCCGATCTGGGCGCGGGCGAAGGCCAGCACCTTCTCGGCCTTGGCCGCGTAGTCGGAGTCGGTGTCGGAGCTGGTGCCTGTGCCTTCGGTGGGCGGGGGCGGTGTCGGTGCCCCGGTCGTCGGCCCCTGCTCCTGCTGCTGCGCCTGCTGCTCCTGGGCCCGGCGCGCCGCCTCCTCGCGGGCCAGCCGCTCGGCCTCCGCCTTCGCCCGTTCCTCCGCGCGGCGGCGGGCCTCGGCCTCCCGCTGCCGCTCCAGCGCGGCCAGCCGCTCCCGCTCCTCCGCCGTCAGCCGGTCCAGCAGCGTCCGCGCCTCGGCCAGCTTCCGCTGCACGGTCTGCTTCGACCTGCGCAGCTCGGCCTGCGACTCCGTGAGGGCCTCCAGGCTCCGCGTCGCCTCGGCGCGCTGCTGCGCGGCCTCCGCCTGCTGCGCCTGGAAGTCGGTGACCGCCCGTCGCTGCCGGTCCGTGAGCCGGTCCAGGAGCTGTGCCTGGTCGACATACGCCTGCGGGCTGTCCGAGAACAGCAGCGACGCCGTCGGGCCGAGCGTCCCCGACCGGTACTGCGCCGCCGCGTACCCGCCGAGCGCGCGCCGCGACGCGTTGAGCGCCTCCGTGCGCCGCGCCGCCTCGTCGAGCATGCCGTCGACCTTGCTCTTCTGCCGGTCGGCGGCCTCCTTGGCCTTGTTGTACCGCTGCGTCGCCGTACCGGCCTGCCGGTACAGATCGTCGACCTTGCGCTGGACCTCCTCCACCGTCGGCTTGTCGTCTCCGGGCGCGGCCATCGCGTTCTGTGTGGACAGCAGGGTCATGGAGGCGAGCGCCGCCGTCGTGAAGCCGACGGCGGGGGAGTGGGCATGGAGCGTACGGGCGGTGGTGCGGCTGCGCGGTTTGCGATGCGATGCCAAGGGTCGGCATCTCCTTCCGTGGGCCGCCTACCGGGTTAGCTGTCGGGTTCGGGCGCGGATGCGGAAGGTGCTGCCCTACGGCCTCGCCGCAGGCGGCGGCGCGGGCCGATTCACCCCGGTGGTACTGGTGGGTCCCCGGCTCCGGGACCGCCCGAGGGCAGGCGGAAGTAGGCCGGATTCGGCGGAGCGGCCCGATCGGCGCGGGTCGCCGTAAGGGGGACAGGCCGCTTGGGCGAGCACGCTAGCCAACCTGTGGTGGCGCTGTGAAGGATGATGTGCGATATGCCCGATACATTTCCGTGACCTTGTCGTGGGGTCGCCGCAGTGTCGCGCAGCGTGAGGGTGGCGGTGAGGGTGGCCGTAACGGCCCGGGGTGTCGGTGGGGGCGCCTAGACTCGATAGGCGATGAGCAGCAGCCTCTTTGACGACAGCTTCCTGGCGGACCTCCGCAACCACCACGCGGAGGAGCCCCCGCCGCCCGAGGACTCCGAAGGCCACGGCCCGCCCGCGGAGGAGGTCCCGCACGACCTCTTCGACGGCCGGTTCGACGTGCCCCCGGCCCGGGACGCGTACTACCGCGACGGGGCGGCGCGCCCCGCCGTGGACCCCGCCGCGCTGCTGGAGGGGCTGAACGAGCAGCAGCGCGCCGCCGTCGTCCACACCGGCACGCCGCTGCTCATCGTGGCCGGTGCGGGCTCCGGCAAGACCCGCGTCCTCACGCACCGCATCGCCCACCTCCTCGGCACGCGGCATGTGCACCCCGGCCAGATACTGGCGATCACGTTCACCAACAAGGCCGCCGGCGAGATGAAGGAGCGCGTCGAGCAGCTCGTCGGGCCGCGTGCCAACGCCATGTGGGTGATGACGTTCCACAGCGCGTGCGTCCGCATCCTGCGCCGCGAGTCGAAGCGGCTCGGCTTCACGTCGTCGTTCTCGATCTACGACGCGGCCGACTCGAAGCGCCTCATGGCGCTGGTCTGCCGTGATCTGGACCTGGACCCGAAGCGGTACCCGCCGAAGTCGTTCAGCGCGAAGATCTCGAACCTGAAGAACGAGCTGATCGACGAGGAGACCTTCGCCGACCAGGCGGCCGACGGCTTCGAGAAGACCCTCGCCGAGGCCTACCGCATGTACCAGGCGCGGCTGCGCGAGGCGAACGCCCTGGACTTCGACGACATCATCATGACGACGGTCCACCTGCTCCAGGCGTTCCCGGACGTCGCGGAGCACTACCGCCGCCGCTTCCGGCACGTCCTCGTCGACGAGTACCAGGACACCAACCACGCCCAGTACACCCTCGTACGGGAGCTGGTCGGCCAGCCGGGCGGCGAGGGCGACCCGGAACCGGCCGAGCTGTGCGTCGTCGGTGACGCCGACCAGTCGATCTACGCCTTCCGCGGCGCGACGATCCGCAACATCCTCCAGTTCGAGGAGGACTACCCTGACGCGACGACGATCCTGCTGGAGCAGAACTACCGCTCCACACAGACCATCCTGTCCGCGGCCAACGCGGTCATCGAGCGCAACGAGAGCCGCCGCCCCAAGAACCTGTGGACGAACGCGGGCGCGGGCGCGGGCATCACCGGGTACGTCGCGGACACCGAGCACGACGAGGCGCAGTTCGTCGCGGACGAGATCGACCGGCTCACGGACGCGGGCGACGCGAAGGCCGGCGACGTCGCCGTCTTCTACCGTACGAACGCCCAGTCCCGTGTCTTCGAAGAGGTCTTCATCCGCGTCGGCCTGCCCTACAAGGTCGTCGGCGGCGTCCGCTTCTACGAGCGCAAGGAGGTCCGGGACGTCCTCGCGTACCTGCGCGTCCTGGCCAACCCGGAGGACGCGGTGCCGCTGCGCCGGATCCTCAACGTGCCGAAGCGCGGCATCGGGGAGCGCGCCGAGGCCATGATCGAGGCCCTCGCGCTCCGCGAGAAGGTCACCTTCCCGCAGGCGCTGAAGCGGGTCGACGAGGCGTACGGCATGGCGGCGCGGTCGTCGAACGCCGTGAAGCGGTTCAACCAGCTCATGGACGACCTGCGCACGGTCGTCGAGTCCGGCGCCGGCCCGGCCGTGGTCCTGGAGGCCGTCCTGGAGCGGACCGGCTACCTCGCGGAGCTCCAGGCGTCGACGGACCCGCAGGACGAGACGCGCATCGAGAACCTCCAGGAGCTGGCGGCGGTGGCGCTGGAGTTCGAGCAGGAGCGCGGCGAGGCCGAGGGCGCGGGCACCCTGGCCGAGTTCCTGGAGAAGGTGGCCCTGGTCGCGGACTCGGACCAGATCCCGGACGAGGACACGGAGGGCGACGGCGTCATCACGCTGATGACCCTGCACACCGCGAAGGGCCTGGAGTTCCCCGTGGTGTTCCTGACGGGCCTGGAGGACGGCGTGTTCCCGCACATGCGGGCGCTGGGCCAGGTCAAGGAGCTGGAGGAGGAGCGGCGCCTGGCGTACGTCGGCATCACCCGCGCCCGCGAGCGCCTGTACCTGACGCGGTCGACGATGCGCAGCGCCTGGGGCCAGCCCGCGTACAACCCGCCGTCCCGGTTCCTGGAGGAGATCCCGGAGCGGTACGTGCAGTGGAAGCGCACCGGCCGCTCGGGCCCGGCCGGCGCCGCGTCCGGCCGCCCGTCGAGCCCGGCGTCGGGCGTCGCCGCGGCCCTGTCGGCGTCCCGTACGCGCTCGGGCCCCTCGGGCTTCGCGACCCGGCGCACGGCCGACAAGCCGGTCATCGCCCTCGCGGTCGGCGACCGCGTCACCCACGACCAGTTCGGCCTCGGCACGGTCATGGCCGTCACCGGCGCGGCGGACGACGCCCAGGCCACCATCGACTTCGGCGACGGCAAACCGAAGCGCCTGCTGCTGCGCTACGCACCGGTCGAGAAGCTGTAGCGGCTGCGCGCCGCCCGGCGTGGCGCGGCGCTGCGCGCGCAGCGCCCGCCGGGGCTGTGCCTCGGCGGGCGGGTGCGCGGGCGCGCGTGTGCGGGGGGCGCGGGTGTCAGCCCGTGGGGCTCAGGCCCTTGTTGCGGAGCCACTGCTCCGGGTCGATGGCCGCGCCGCCGCCGGGGCGCACCTCGAAGTGGAGGTGGGGGCCCGTGGAGTTGCCGGAGTTGCCGGAGTACGCGATGACGTCGCCCGCCTTCACCGGGCCCGAGCGGATCTTGGCGCTGCTGAGGTGGCAGTACCAGGTCTCGGTGCCGTCCTTGGCGGTCACGATGACCATGTTCCCGTACGCGCTGTTCCACTGGGTGCGTACGGTCCCGTCGGTGGCGGCCATGACGGGTGTGCCGTACTGGACGGGGAAGTCGATGCCCGTGTGCAGGGACATCCAGTTGATGCCCGCCTGCCCGTAGCGCGCGCTCAGTTGGTGCAGGCTCACCGGCAGGGCGAACTTCGGGCGCATCGCCTCGCGGCGCGCGGCCTCCTCGGCGCGCTTCTTGCGCTCCGCCTCCTGCCGTTCCTTGAGGTCGATGCGCTCCTGGGTGCGGCTGGCGCGGTCGCCGAAGTCGCGGGCGTCGGCGCTGAGCGCGGCGAGCTGCGTGTCCAGCGCGCTGTTCGCGACGGCCGGTTTCACCGCGGCCGGGTCGTCGGCGGCCACCGCCGGGCTCTCGTCCTTCGTTTCGTTGCCGGTCAGGCCGCTGACGGAGGCGGCCGCGATACCGGCGACGCCCATCACGCACGCGGACGGCACCGCGACGGTCAGCAGCGCGGAACGCTTCGCCGGGGTACGGCGCCTGCCGCGGCTGCCGCCGGCGCGGCGGCCCGAGCGGGGCGCGGCGGCTCCGGCGGCCGCGGCGGCCGGGGTGGCCGCGACCACCGGTTCGGTGGGGATCTCCGTGGCGGAGCCGTCCGGTCCGGTGTCGGCCTCGGTGTCGGCGTCGAACTCCTCCGGCTCCGCCTGTGCCGCGTGCTCGGCGTGACCGAGGTGCTCGGCGTGATCGGCGTGCTCGGGCTCGTGGAGTTCCGGCTCGGGGACCGTCTCCGTGACGGCCGCGTAGTCGTACTGCTCGGGGACGAACGTTTCGACGGGCGTTTCGGCCGTCGTGGACGCGTAGTTCCAGGCGGTGGCGTCGTACGCGCCCGTGTCGAACCCGCCGGTGTACCACTGGCCCGTGGTCGTGTCGTACGCGGTCGCCGTCGCCGTCGCCGACTGCTGGGCGGCGTCCGTCTGTTGGGCTTCGTGCGCCTGGTTCCAGGCGGTGGCGTCCCACTGGCCGGTGTAGGCGGAGGACTCGTCCCACTGCTGCGTCGCGGTCGCGGCATTCCACTGCGTGGAGTCGTACTGGCCGCTGTGCCCGGCGTCGTAACCCGTACCGGCCTGCGCTCCGTACAGCGCGTCGTTCGCGGTCGTGTAGGCGCCGGTGTCGTAAGCCGCGGTGCCGTAAGTCCCGGTGTCGTAACTCCCGGTCTCGTAACTGCTCATGTCGTAGGCGCCCGTCCCGTAACCACCCGTGTCATAGCCGGTGGTCTGGTAAGCGCCCGTCTCGTAGCTGCCCGTGGCGTACGCGTCGTCTCCGACGTAGCCGGCGTGGGGGTGCTGGTCGTTCACCAACTTCTCTCTCGCCTCGGCAGCAGGACAAGGTCTGGGCATGGCCTCCGGAGGAGGACCCAGAGGGGGAAGCAGTGGGCGCGACTGTACCCGGCGGTATGCGCAACCGACAATCTTCCACCGGGTGTACGCCCGGCGGAAACGGGCATTCGGCCGCCTTTCGGCGGAGCGCACACCGAGCCTTGGCGGTACGTTCGAAAGATGTTCGACGTGTGGTGATGTCATCACGCCACCGACACGGACCCCGCCCCTCCGTTTTCCGCCGTTCCGGCCCCGGGGCGGTCGCCGGCCAGCTCCTCGCGGATGCGCGCCGCCACCGCGGGGTGGACCGGCAGTGCGAGATGGCCGATACCGAGGACCTTGACGTTCTCCGCGATCAGGTCCGGGTGCGCGAGCCGCGCCGTGTCGGCGGGCACCATCCAGTGGTCGAACTCGCTCCAGAAGCTGACGAACCGGGTGCGGCAGCCGGGCGCCGGCTCGTCCAGCTCGCGCAGCACGGAGGAGCCGGGGCGCATCTGCCGGACCAGGGGGTGGACGTTCGCGAGCGGGACGACGGCCGTGCCGGCGTGCGGGGTGCCGAGCGTGATCACCGTACGGACGTGGCGGTCGCCGCCGAGCCGCTGGACGTAGTAGCGGGCGATGAGGCCGCCGAGGCTGTGGCCGACGAGGTCCACCTGGTGGTGGCCCGTGCGGGCGCGGACGTCCTCGACGTGGCGGGCCAGCCGCTCGGCGGCGGACCGGAGGTCGCCGGTGAGGGGGGAGTGGTTGAGGGACTCGACGTGCCGGCGGCCGTCCTCGGCGAGGGCGCGGCGGAGCAGGACGAAGACCGAGCGGTTGTCGGCGAAGCCGTGGAGCAGGACGGCGGGCGGGGGCACGGGCGGCGGCGCGGGTGCGGGGCCGTGCTGCGGGCGGGCGTGCGGCGGGCACGGCGGGCGTGGTGGGCGCGGCGAGTGCGGCGGGCGCTCGGGGGTGACGCCGGTGGGGTAGAGGAGCAGGTGCCCGGCGAGAACGGCCAGCTCAAGGACCGTGGCCTTGATGTACTTGATGTAGGGGACGGACATGGCCACCACCACACCTCCTGGGGGAACGGCATACGGAGGGCGGCTCGGACCCCCCGTATGCCCTCAGGCGGCGCCGCGTCCGAGGGGTGGGGATAGGCCGTACCGCCGTGCCACGCGGCTGCTGGCACGGAGATACGACGACCTCGTCACGGCTCCCGTGTGCGTTCGTCCCGGCGGTGATCGATGGTCCGACTGCGGTCCGCCTGATGCGGGTACGACGCTCAGTGAACATGTCCCACGTGTGATTTCCCCCTCGCTCCGCACCGTGAAACTGCCGGGTGCGGGATGCTGGGGATAACGTTCGTTCACCTCCCCGGCATACAGGTACGGGGGAGTCATGTGGAGGCAGTGATGGGTGTGACCGGTCCGATCCGCGTGGTGGTCGCCAAGCCGGGTCTCGACGGCCACGATCGCGGTGCGAAGGTGATCGCGCGGGCGCTGCGGGACGCCGGTATGGAGGTCATCTACACCGGCCTGCACCAGACGCCGGAGCAGATCGTCGACACGGCGATCCAGGAGGACGCGGACGCGATCGGTCTGTCGATCCTGTCGGGTGCGCACAACACCCTCTTCGCGAAGGTCCTGGAGCTGCTGAAGGAGCGCGACGCGGAGGACATCAAGGTCTTCGGCGGCGGGATCATCCCGGAGGCGGACATCCCGCCGCTGAAGGAGAAGGGCGTCGCGGAGATCTTCACGCCGGGCGCGACGACGGCGTCGATCGTGGACTGGGTCAACGCCAACGTCCGCCAGCCGGCCGACGCGTAAGCTCCTGGCCGCCGGGGTTCCGCCGAGCGGGCGGCGACTGCGCCGAGCCGGCGGGGTTCGCCGGCCCGGGTTCCGCCGGGGCTCCGGCCCGGGGCTCGGGCGGGCCCGGGGCTGCACCGTGGGCCCGACGCTCGATCGCGGGCGGGGTAGCTGTGGCGCCGGTGGCGGCGCGCGCAGCCGCACGGCCGCTCGATGCCGCCGCGTGTCCGGCACCGGGCCCGTGCCGAACCGGAGGGACCCGCGCCCGCCCGCCACGCCCGCCACGCCCGGCAGCAGGGGCCCGTGCCGCCCGGCCGAGCCGGAGGACCGGCTCCGCCCGGCCGAGCCGGAGGACCGGCCCAGGCAGCCCCGTCGGCTGCGGGTGGCGGTCACGGTGTGGCCGTCGGCGGGGGTGCCAGTTCCGTGTGGATCGCGGCGCGCAGGCGGAGGGTGGCGACCAGGCGTCGGAAGGCTTCCGACCAGTAGCCGCCCGCGCCCGGTGACGCGCCCTCCGGTTCGTCGGGCAGGGCGGTGAGGACCTCCAGACGGTCCGCTTCCGCCGGGTCGAGGCACCGTTCGGCCAGGCCCATCACGCCGCTGAAGCTCCACGGGTAGCTGCCCGCGTCACGCGCGATGTCCAGGGCGTCGACCACCGCACGGCCCAGCGCCCCGGACCACGGCACCGTGCACACGCCCAGCAGCTGGAACGCCTCCGACAAGCCGTGCGCCGCGATGAACTCGGCCACCCACGCGGCCCGTTCCATGTCCGGCAGCGTCGACAGCAGCGCCGAGCGCTCCGCCGGCGACGACGTCCCGGACGTGACGGATATCCCGGGCGTACCGGAGACAGGGGGTGCCGCCGCCGGGCCGAGCAGCGCACGGGACCACTCCGCGTCCCGCTGCCGGACCGCCGCCCGGCACCACGCGGCGTGCAGCTCCTCGCGCCAGTCGTCCGCGACCGGCAGGGCGACGATCTCCGCGGGCGTGCGCCCCCCGAGCCGTACCGGCCAGAGCCCGAGCGGCGCGGCCTCCACGAGCTGGCCCAGCCACCAGGACCGCCGGCCCCGCCCCGCCGGCGGGTTCGGCACGACACCGTCGCGCTGCATCGCCGCGTCGCACTCGTGCGGGGCCTCCACGGTCAGCGTCGCCCGGTCCCCGGTGTGGTCGAGCCCCACGCAGGTCGAGGCGCGCGCCGCCATGCGTCGCGCGTACGCCGAACCGGGCAGCGCGGACAGGAGCTCCGCCGCCGTCGACCGTACGTTGCGGCTGCGGTCCGACAGCGCCCGCTCCAGGAACGGCTCGTCCTCAGCGGACAGCCCGTCCCGCAGCGAGTCCAGGAACATCAGCCGGTCCTCGGCCCGCTCCGCGGACCACGTCGACGCGAGCAGCTCCCGGGCGGCCCCGGGGTCGCAGGTCCGTACGGCTCCGAGCACGGCGACCCGTTCGGCGAACAGCCCCTCTTCCCACAGGCGCCGCACTCCCTCGCCGTCCCGGGGGTCGGGCAGCGCGGCACCACCGGGGGCTGCGCCGCGCAGGGCGAACCTCCAGTCCGGGTTGAACCGCGCCAGCCACAGCCCGCGCGGCCCCGCGAACTCCAGCGCCGCGGGCCGCAGATCGGTACGGGCCCTGGCCGCGTCCAGGAGCGCGGGCAGGACGGGCGCGGGCGCCCCGTACCCGTACGCGTTCGCCGCGGCGAGCCACTGCGGCAGCAGCTCGGTGAGGTCCGGCGCGGCACCCCGGCGGCCC
>NZ_JABWDV010000362.1 GCF_013362995.1 Streptomyces sp. TRM64462
TCCGTCACCGTGACGCGCGTCAAGAGCTCCTCGTAGCGGGCCGCGTCGAATTCGCCTGCCGTGGGGGACAGGACCGTGGCCGTCGCCAGGGCTGTGGCGCGGGTGAGGCGGGTGGGCCAGGGGTGGTTCTCCACAAGGGCCGACAGGAGGCCCGCCACCGCGGAGTCGCCGGCGCCTGTGGGGTTGCCCCGTACCGGGGCGGGTGGGGCGGCCTGCCAGGTGCCGTCCGGGGTGACCGCCAGGAGGCCGTCCGGGCCCAGGGACGTGACGACCGCGTGGGCGCCGCGGCGGCGGGCGTCGCGGGTGGCGCGGAGGGGGTCGCGGGTGCCGGTCAGCGCGGCGAGTTCCGCCGTGTTGGGCTTCACGATGTCGGGGCGGGCGGCGATGCCGCGGCGGAGCGGTTCGCCGCTGGTGTCGAGGAGGACCGGGACGCCGGCCGCGCGGGCCCGGCGTACCAGTTCCCCGTAGGCCCCGACGTGGATGCCCGGCGGCAGGCTGCCGCACAGGGCCACCGCCGACGCGGAGGGGAGCAGTTCCTCGTACGTGGCGACGAAGCGCGTCCATTCCTCGGCGGTCACCTGCGGGCCCGGTTCGTTGAGCTGCGTCGTGTCGCCCGTCGACGCGTCCACGATCGCCAGCGTGCGGCGCGTCGCGCCCGCGACCGGGACCAGGGCGTCCCGTACCGGCAGCGGCGTGAGCAGGCCGCGTACGACGTCGCCCGTCGGCCCGCCCGCGAAACCCGTCACGACGGCCTCGTGGCCGAGCGCCGCCAGGACGCGTGCCACGTTGACGCCCTTGCCGCCGGGCCGCTCGGCCACGTGCGTGACGCGGTGCGAGGCGTGCGGGGTGAGCGCGGGCACCGTGTAGGTGACGTCGAGCGCGGTGTTGAGCGTGACCGTGAGGATCAACGGTTCCAACACCCCCGGGGGTCAGGGGCCGGAGCGATGGTGTCGTTCGGGTGTCCGGCCCGGAAAATTCACGGTCCACGATCATGCCAAACGGAAAGGCGGTCGGCCCAGTCCCCTGGCCGACCGCCTTGCACCGTATCCGCCGGGAAATCAGCCCACTTGGGGATCGATCACCCATGTGCCGTGGCGCATGACCCCCTTGAGGATGAACTCGTCGTCGAGGACGACCAGGTCGGCGTTCTTTCCGGGTTCGAGCGAGCCGATCCGGTCGTACAGGCCGAGCAGCTTCGCCGGGTTGGCCGAGATGGCCTGGACGATCGCCTCGACGGGCAGCCGGTCCACCGTCGCCGCCCGCCGGAACGCGGTGTCCAGCGTGAGCGTCGACCCCGCGATGGAACCGCCCTCCACCAGCCGCGCCACGCCGTCCTTGACCTCCACCTCCAGCGGCCCGAGGTGGTACACGCCGTCGCCGAAGCCCGCCGCGTCCATGGCGTCCGTGATGAACGCGACCCGCCCCGCGCCCGCGTGATGGAACGCCAGCTCCAGGGCGGCGGGGTGCAGATGCGTACCGTCGTTGATCAGCTCGACCGTGATCCGCTCGTCCTCCAGGAGCGCGGGGATCGGCCCGGGCGCGCGGTGGTTCAGCGCGGGCATCGCGTTGAACAGGTGGGTCGCGACGGTCGCGCCCGCGTCGATGGCCTCGACGGTCTGCTCGTACGTGGCGTCGGTGTGCCCGATCGCGGCGATCACGCCGTGCTCGGCGAGCAGCCGTACGGAGTCGATTCCGCCGGGCAGCTCGGTCGCGAGCGTGACCATACGGGCGTGACCGCGGCCCGCGTCGATCAGCTTCCGCACCTCGGCCGGGTCCGGGTCGCGCAGCAGCGCCTCGCTGTGGGCGCCCTTGCGGCACGGTGAGATGAACGGGCCCTCGAAGTGGATGCCCGCGATGTCGCCCTGCTCGGCCAGTTCCGACAGCTCGCCGGCGCGGTGGGCGAGGAAGTCCATGTCGCCGGTGACGGTGGAGGCCACGAGGGTGGTCGTGCCGTGCAGGCGGTGCGTGTGGATGCCCCGCAGGACCTCCTCCACGCTGCCGGAGGTGAAGGAGGCGCCGCCGCCGCCGTGGTTGTGGAGGTCGACGAAGCCGGGGACCACCCAGTGGCCGGTGAGGTCGACGGCGGGCGCGTCGGCGGGGACGTGCGCCCCGTCGGTGAGCCTGGCGCCCTCGACGGTCAGCCGCGCGCCGTCGGCGATCCCGGTCGGCAGCACCACACGGGCGCCGGCGAGGACCTTGAGGTCGGCGTGATCGGCCATCAGGCGTTACCTTCCGAATCGTCGGCGACGTGCGGGGCTGCGGGACCGGGCGTGGGCGCGGTCGCGTGCGCGTGTGCGTGTGTGCGTGTGCGTGCGTTCGTCGTGGCGACGAGGTCCCACGCGAGGAGGCCCGCGCCCAGGCAGCCGGCGGTGTCCCCGAGGGCGGCGGGGACGACGGCGGGGAGCTTCTGGAACGTGACCCGCCGCTCGACCGCCGCGCGGAGGGGTGTGAACAACGTTTCCCCCGCCTCGGCCAGCCCGCCACCGATGATGAGGGCCCGCGGGTCCAGCAGGGTGAGTGCGGTGACCAGCCCGTCGGCGAGCGCGTCCACCGCGTCCTGCCACACCCGCACGGCCGCGGGGTCGCCCGACTCCACGGCCTTGGCGCAGTCCGCGGCGTCCGCGTCGGGGTCGCCGCTCGCCTCGGCCCACGCGCGGCTCACGGCGGCGGCCGAGGCGACGGTCTCCAGGCAGCCGCGCTGCCCGCACCCGCAGGCGGGTCCGTCGGGGCGTACGACGACATGGCCGATCTCGCCCGCGTACCCGTGCGCGCCCGCCTCGATGGCGCCGCCGATGCCGATGGCGCCCGCGATACCGGTGCCGAGCGGTACGAACAGGAACCGGTCGGCGCCCTTGCCCGCACCGATCCGCCCTTCGGCGAGCCCGCCGGTGCGGACGTCGTGCCCCAGGGCGACGGGCAGCCCGCCGAGCCGCTCGCTCAGCAGGGCGCGCAGCGGGACGTCCCGCCAGCCGAGGTTCGCGGAGTACGCGGCGATGCCGTGGTCGGGGTCGACGATGCCGGGCACGGCGACCCCGGCGGCCGAGGCCCGTACGCCGTACCGCTCATCGCCGACGGCGAGCAGGTCGGCGGCGAAGCCGAGGATCGACGCGACGACGGCGTCGGGCCCGCGCTCGCGGCCCGTGGCGCGCCGCGCCTCGTACAGCAGTGCCCCGTCCGCCCCGACCAGGGCGGCTTTCATCCCGGTGCCGCCCACATCGAGGGCGATGACGTGTTCCACGGGAAACAGTGTCGCCCGAGCGACCCGAAAGGTCTAGTCCACTTGTGAGGATTGTTGCCCGTCCATACAAATCGGTGACGGCCGGACG
Organism: Streptomyces sp. TRM64462; assembly: GCF_013362995.1. Classification (GTDB taxonomy): domain Bacteria; phylum Actinomycetota; class Actinomycetes; order Streptomycetales; family Streptomycetaceae; genus Streptomyces. The sequence goes on from NZ_JABWDV010000362.1 coordinate 3,327, forward strand.
GGTGAACGCCGCGGGCCGATGCGGTGAACCCCAGTGGTGTAGACCTAGGTGTAGACCTCATATCCTTCGCTGAGCACTGTTGAGTACGCAGAGGGTGGTAGGGCTGTGCAGCGCCGCTACAAGGGACTGACCGCGGCCGTGGCCGCACTGGGTATCGCGGCGACGTTGTCGGGATGCGGGGCCGACGGCGGTTCCGGGGACGTCACCCTCAAGATCGTCGCCGCCGACTACGGCAGCAACGACGACAACACGTCCAAGAAGTACTGGGACGACCTGGCCCGCGCGTACGAGCGCGAGACGCCCGGTGTGAAGATCGACGTCACCGTCCTGTCCTGGAAGGACGTCGACCGCGAGGTCGCGGAGATGGTCGAGCGCGGCGAAGCCCCCGACCTCGCCCAGATCGGCGCCTACGCCGACTACGCCCGGGCCGGCAAGCTGTACCCGGTCGACACGCTCGTCTCCGTACCCACACAGGCCAACTTCCTGCCGCGGCTCCGGCAGGCCGGCGAGGTGGACCGTACGCAGTACGGCATGCCGTTCGGGGCCAGCACGCGGCTGATGTTCTACAACGAGGACCTGTTCGACAAGGCGGGCGTCGCCGCGCCGCCGAAGACCTGGGACGACCTCCAGGCGGCCGCGCGGAAGCTGAAGGCGAAGGACGTGAAGTACCCCTTCGCGCTGCCGCTGGGCTCCGAGGAGTCGCAGGCGGAGACCATGATGTGGCTGCTCAGCGGAGGCGGCGGCTACCGCGACGTCACCAGCACCGCGTACCAGATCGAGTCGCCCGCCAACGTCGAGACGCTGACCTGGCTGAAGAAGAACCTCGTGGGGGAGGGCCTCACCGGGCCGGTCGTGCCCGGGGACCTCGACCGGCAGGAGGCGTTCGACGCCTTCGTGAAGGGCGAGGTCGGCATGCTCAACGGCCACCCGACGCTGATGGAGACGGCCGAGAAGGCCGGCGTGAAGGTCGGCAAGGTGCCGCTGCCCGGCATCGACGGCGAGGCCCAGGCCACGCTGGGCGTCGCCGACTGGATGATGGCGTTCCAGCAGAACGGCCACCGCAAGGAGATCGGCAAGTTCCTCGACTTCGTGTACGAGGACAAGAACGTGCTGGACTTCTCCGACCGGTACGACCTGCTGCCCGTGACCGTCACCGCCAGCGACAGCATGGAGGCGGACAAGAAGCACGCGGCGCTGCGGCCGTTCCTGGAACAGCTCCAGGGGTCGGAGCTGTACCCGGTGGGCGAGAAGTCGTGGGCGAGGGTCAGCGAGAGCGTGAAGAAGAACATCGGCCAGGCCGTCGCCCCGAACGGTGACCCGCGGGCGGTGCTGGAGACCATCGCCGGGGACGCGCGGGCGGCGGAGGCGGCGGAGTAGCCGCGGAGCAGTGGTGCACCCCGGCTTGTGCCGGCGGTGTCGGCGGGGTGCCTTAAGTTTGCTGATATGACCGCTGCCGCTGCCGCCGCCGACGACGACGAAGCGGGCCCGGGCCCCGACCCCCGCGCCCGCCCGCTCAGTGACCGTGAGCGCGCTGTCCTGGCGATGGAGCGCCGCTCCTGGCCGGGCCCGGGCGCCAAGGAGCGCGCCATCCGCGAGCAGCTCGACATGTCGCCGGTCCGCTACTACCAGCTCCTCAACGCCCTCCTCGACGACCGGCGGGCCGCCGAGCACGACCCGGTGACGGTGAACCGCCTGCGCCGACTGCGCGCGGACCGGGAGGGCCGTCGCTGAAGGTGTGCCCGGTCGGTGTTCTGGATAGATACGCACACATGTCCACGGACAACGAAACGGGAAGCCTCCCCCGCCCGCGCACGACGGCAGGGCGTGACGGCCTGGCCGAGATCCTGGCCCGCCCCGGGAAGGCGGTCGTCGCGGTCGACTTCGACGGCACGCTCGCCCCGATCGTGGCCGACCCGGAACAGGCCCGCGCCCACCCCGGTGCCGTACCGGCGCTCGCCGCGCTGGCCCCGCGCGTCGCGTCCGTCGCCGTGGTGACGGGCCGCCCCGCCGAGGTCGCCGTACGGTACGGCGGCTTCGCCGGGGTCCCGGGCCTGGACCGCCTGGTCGTCCTGGGCCACTACGGCGCCGAACGCTGGAGCGCCGCCACCGGCGAGATCACGGCGGCACCGGAACATCCGGGCATCGCGGCGGTACGCCGGGAACTCCCGGCGGTCCTGGCGGCAGCCGGGGGATGGGCCGGCGTCTGGACCGAGGAGAAGGGCCGCGCGGTCGCCGTCCACACCCGCCGCGCCACGGACCCGCAACGCGCCTTCGACGCCCTGACCGCGCCGCTCACCGCCCTGGCCACGCACCACGGCCTCGTCCTGGAACCCGGCCGCCTGGTCCTGGAACTCCGGCCCCCGGGCATGGACAAGGGGAAAGCCCTGCTGACGCATGTTCGCGAGGTGTCGGCCGGGTCCGTCCTCTACGCGGGGGACGACCTCGGCGACCTTCCGGCCTTCGCGGCCGTCGAGAAGCTCCGTGCGTCGGGCACGCCCGGGCTGCTGCTCTGCAGCGGCAGCGACGAGGTCCAGGAACTCGCCACCCGCTCGGACCTGACGCTCCCGGGCCCGGAGGCGGTGGTCGCCTTCCTGGGCGCCCTGGCCCGGGCAATCGGGGGCTCTGCCCCCGAACCCCCGCTCCTCAAGCGCCGGAGGGGCTGATTTCCAGCCCGTCTGGGGGTACCCCCTGCTCGAAGAGCTTGGGGGAGCGATATGGGGGTCTGGGGGCGGAGCCCCCAGTTTCGGGAAGGGGCGGGATAGGGGACAGAGCTCAGCCCCCCACCGCCCGCAGCGCCCCCAGCTGCTCCAGGAACCATCGCGCCGGTGGCAGCGCCGTCGCCGCCGCGGTCAGGCGCTTCGTGCGTTCCGCGCGTTCCGCCGCCGGCATGGTCAGGGCCTCGTGCAGCGCGGCGGCCGTGCCCGTCACGTCGTACGGGTTCACCGTCACCGCGTCCTCGCCCAGCTCCTCGTACGCCCCCGCCTCCCGCGACAGGACCAGGGCGCAGCCCGCGTCCGAGACGACCGGGACCTCCTTGGCGACCAGGTTCATGCCGTCGCGGATGGGGTTGACCAGGGCCACGTCCGCCAGGCGGTACGCGGCCAGCGAGCGGGCGAAGTCGTCCTTCACGTGGAGCAGCACCGGCGTCCAGTCGGAGGTGCCGTACTCCTCGTTGATGTCGGACGCCAGGCGGGCCACCTCCGCCGTGTACGACCGGTACACCAGCAGGTCCTGGCGTGAGGGGTACGCGAAGGCGATGTGGACCACCCGTTCGCGCCACTCGGGCCGGCCCGCCAGCAGCTCCCGGAACGCCAGCAGGCCCCGCACGATGTTCTTCGACAGTTCCGTGCGGTCGACCCGGATGATGGTCTTCCGCGTCCCGTCGCCGCCGATCTGGTCCCGGAGCAGTGCCATGCGCTCCTCCACGTCCGGCTCCCGCGACCGCGCCCGCAGGAAGTCGGCGTCCGCGCCCAGCCCGTGCACGCCCAGCTCCGTCGTGCCCGTACCGCCGAGCACGCGCGCGCAGCACGCCGCGAACGCGTCCGCCCAGCGGTGCGTGAGGAAGCCCAGGCGGTCCGCGCCCAGCATGCCCCGCAGCAGTTCGGCGGCCACGTCGTCCGGCAGCATGCCGAAGTAGTCCGGCGGCGCCCAGGGCGTGTGGGAGAAGTGGCCGATGCGCAGGTCGGGGCGGAGTGCGCGCAGCATGCCCGGCGCCAGCGCCAGGTGGTAGTCCTGGATCAGGACCGCCGCGCCCGGCGCCGCCTCCGCCGCCAGGGCCTCGGCGAACGCCCGGTTGTACGCGCGGTACCCCTCCCAGTCGCGGCGGAAGCCCGCGTCGAACACCGGCTCCAGCGGCGTCTGGTACAGCATGTGGTGCACGAACCACAGCACCGAGTTCGCGATGCCGTTGTACGCCGCGTCCTGCACCTCGGACGGGATGTCCAGCATCCGGACGCCGGGCTCGCCGACGCCGCGCCGCACCGCCTCGCGGTCACCCTCGCCCAGCGCCGCGCACACCCACACCGCGCCCGCGTCGGGACCGATCGCGGAGAGACCCGACACCAGGCCGCCCCCGCCCCGCCGCGCCTCCAGCGTGCCGTCCTCGCGCAGCCCGTAACTCACCGGACCGCGATTCGATGCCACCAGGATGTCGGAGACCATGTGGCCAACCTAGCCCCAACAAGAAACGCTCAAACGTACGGAAATCAAGCCAGCGATCAGGCGACGTGGCGCTTTCGCGCGTACTCCGCGACCTCCACCATCGGCGGCCGCTCCTCCGTGTCCACCGGGTGCGTGCGCGGCTCGAAGCCCGCCTCGCCCCGGTCGAACTGGGTCAGCCGCGGCCGCACCAGGTGCCCGCGCGACAGCCGTAGCTGCGCCGTCCGGTAGATGGCCGCCGCCATCCGGCCGAGCGCCCGGTCGTCCTGGTGCCGGTGCAGCCGCACGCCCACGTCTACCTGGGCCAGCGCGTCGAGCCCCACCAGGTGCAGCGCGTCCACCAGCAGGCCGAGCTCCACCCCGTACCCGACCGGGAACGGCAGCCGTTCCAGCAGCGAGCGCCGCGCCGCGTACTCCCCGCCCAGCGGCTGCACGAAGCCCGCGAGCTGCGGCCAGTGCAGGTTCAGCAGCGGCCGCGCCACCAGCTCCGTCACCCGCCCGCCCTGGCCACCGCCCGGACCGGCCCCCAGCTCAGCCCCCAGCTCCCCGCCCGGCCCCGCGCCCGGACCCGTGCTCAGCGGGCGGTCGTACATCGCCTTCACGAACGCGACGTCCGGCTCCGTGAGCAGCGGGCCCACGATCCCCGTCACGAAGTCCGCGCGGAACTCCCGCAGGTCCGCGTCCACGAAGCACACCACGTCCCCGCCTGTGACCAGCAGGGACCGCCACAGCACCTCGCCCTTGCCCGGTACGGCGGGTATGCGCGGCAGCACCGCGTCGCGCGCCACCACCCGCGCGCCGGCCGCCGCGGCCACCTCCGCCGTACGGTCCGTGGAGCCCGAGTCGAGGACCACCAGCTCGTCGACGAGCGGCACCGCGTCGGACATCAGCTCCCGCCGGATCACCGCGACGATCTCCCCGACCGTCGCCTCCTCGTTCAGCGCGGGCAGGACGACGCTCACCGTCGTCCCGTGCGCCCGCTTCGCGGCGAGCAGCTGGTCGATCGGCCGGTCGGCCACGCTCCAGGACCGCCGGTCCAGCCAGCGCTCCACCTCTTCCAGCACCCGCGCCACTCCCTTTGTGATCCATCTCGCGGTTCGGACGCCTATCTCAGACATCCACCCCTTCGGTTACAGTCTTGAACAACGCGCGAGGCGACCGCATGCCGGGGTGCATGACGGAGCCCGCGCCGACAATCGAATACCGCTCATCCAGAGGGGCAGAGGGAAACGGCCCGATGAAGCCCCGGCAACCCTCCAGCCGGCACTCGCACGCAGCATGCGCATTCACCGCGAGGCCCCGGCTAGGGAAGGTGCCAAATCCGTCTCATGGCGAAACGCGCCAGTGAGAAAGATGAGGAGAAAGGGCCTCGCCTCCCATGGCTGTGCAGACCACCACACCCACCAGCACCACCACCGGCGCCACCGCTGAGACCTCCGTCGACCTCGGGCCCGCCTCCGCCCTCTCGTGCCGCGAATGCGGCGAGCGCTTCCCGCTCGGCCCGATCTTCGCCTGCGACCAGTGTTTCGGCCCCCTCGAAATCGCGTACGACCTGCCGCTCGGCGACCCGGAGTCGCTGCGCAAGCGCATCGAGGCCGGCCCCGCGAACATCTGGCGGTACGCCCCGCTCCTCCCCGTCCCGGCCGACGTCGCGGACAAGCCGAACCTCAACCCCGGCTGGACCAAGCTCGTCCAGGCCGACAAGCTGGCCGGCGAGCTGGGCGTCGAGCCCGGCAAGCTGTTCGTCAAGGACGACTCGGGCAACCCCACCCACTCCTTCAAGGACCGCGTGGTCGCCCAGGCCCTGGAGGCCGCGCGCGCCTTCGGCTTCACCACCCTGTCCTGCTCCTCCACCGGCAACCTGGCCGGCGCCGTCGGCGCCGCCGCCGCCCGCGCCGGCTTCCGCTCCTGCGTGTTCATCCCGCACGACCTGGAGCAGGGCAAGGTCGTCATGGCCGCCGTCTACGGCGGCGACCTCGTCGGCATCGAGGGCACGTACGACGACGTCAACCGCTTCTGCAGCGAGCTCATCGGGGACCCGCTCGGCGAGGGCTGGGGCTTCGTCAACGTCAACCTCCGCCCGTACTACGCCGAGGGCTCCAAGACGCTCGCGTACGAGATCTGCGAGCAGCTCGGCTGGCGCCTGCCCGACCAGCTCGTCGTGCCGATCGCCTCCGGCTCCCAGCTCACGAAGATCGACAAGGGTCTCCAGGAGCTCGTCAAGCTGGGCCTCGTCGAGGACAGGCCGTACAAGATCTTCGGCGCCCAGGCCGAGGGCTGCTCCCCGGTGTCCGCCGCCTTCAAGGCAGGCCACGACGTCGTACGGCCCCAGAAGCCGAACACCATCGCCAAGTCGCTGGCCATCGGCAACCCCGCCGACGGCCCGTACGTCCTGGACATCGCCCGCCGCACCGGCGGCGCCGTCGAGGACGTGAACGACGAGCAGGTCGTGGACGCCATCAAGCTGCTGGCCCGCACCGAGGGCATCTTCGCGGAGACCGCCGGCGGAGTGACGGTGGGTGTGACCCGCAAGCTCATCGAGAACGGTCTCATCGACCCGTCCCTCACCACCGTCGTCCTCAACACCGGTGACGGTCTGAAGACCCTCGACGCCGTCGCCCCGACGACCGGCCCGACCGCCACCATCCGCCCGAGCCTGGACGCGTTCCGCGACGCCGGCCTCGCCCACTGACCGACCGAGCCTGAGCACCCTCCGGGAGACACCACACATGAGCGTCAACGTCCGCATCCCCACCATCCTGCGCACCTACACCGGCGGCCAGGCCGAGGTCCCGGCGGAGGGCGCGACCCTCGCCGAGGTCATCGAGTCCCTTGAGAAGAGCCACCCGGGCATCGCGGCCCGCGTCCTCGACGACCAGGGCCGGCTCCGCCGCTTCGTGAACGTGTACGTCAACGACGACGACGTCCGCTTCGAGGGCGGGCTCGCCACGGCGACGCCGGACGGCGCGGGCGTCTCGATCATCCCCGCCGTCGCCGGAGGCTGCTGACCGTTCGGCAGCTCCGCTCGGCAACTCCGCCCGGCAACTCCGATTGCCCCCTCCGCACGCGTATCGCGAGAAAGCGGAGGGGGCAATTCTGCATGGTTGAGCGCGGTAGAGTTGGGGAAGCCCCCGTCGCCGCCTGTGCCGCCCGCATATGAGAATGCGCCCGGCCACGACAAGATGAAGCCAAAATGACCCCGCATATTGCGGCTTTTGTGCGCCTTGTCCGGCCCGACTTGCCCGGGCTTACTGCCATTTCAGCCAGTTTTTCCGATCGCCGGTGCTCGGATTTCTCGTCCGATTGACCTGTTGCAGAGGGCAGTTGGGCAGATACATTCAGCCGCGGTCGACGCGTTCCGGCGCACGCTCACACCTGTCAGTGGGCGAGGTCTGACCCGGGTCCGCGAAGTGCGGTCCTGTGCAAGGGCCAGTAATAGGGGAGTTAGGCATGGCTCAGGGCACCGTCAAGTGGTTCAACGCGGAGAAGGGGTACGGCTTCATCGCGGTCGACGGTGGTGCGGATGTTTTCGTCCACTACAGCGCGATCCAGATGGATGGCTACCGCACCCTTGAGGAGGGCCAGCGGGTCGAGTTCGAGATCTCGCAGGGTCAGAAGGGTCCGCAGGCGGACATGGTCAAGCTCGCGGTCTGAGTGCGGCGCGTTCCGGCCAACGGCAACTGAACGAAGGGCTCGTATCCCGGCATGGGGTGCGAGCCCTTCGCCCTGCCCGGCCCAGCCCCGGCGCGGGACGCCATGGGCGCTTGCACTCTCATGGGTCGAGTGCTAATCATTGGCGTTAGCACTCTGCGAGTGAGAGTGACAACGAAGGACCTCGTCGGTGAGGCCCGCAGGCCGGGTGGGGCAAGGAACCACACGGCAGGCAGGCCGTCCGTCGCGGGCGCCAGCGCGGTCCGGAGGCAATCCACCCCAGTCCGGGAGGACCACTTCACATGGCCAAGATCATCGCGTTCGACGAGGAGGCACGGCGCGGTCTCGAGCGCGGGATGAACCAGCTCGCCGACGCCGTCAAGGTCACCCTTGGCCCCAAGGGCCGGAACGTCGTCCTCGAGAAGAAGTGGGGCGCCCCCACGATCACCAACGATGGTGTCTCCATCGCCAAGGAGATCGAGCTCGAGGACCCGTACGAGAAGATCGGCGCCGAGCTGGTCAAGGAAGTCGCCAAGAAGACGGACGACGTCGCCGGTGACGGTACGACCACGGCGACCGTCCTCGCCCAGGCGCTCGTCCGCGAGGGCCTGCGCAACGTCGCCGCCGGCGCCAACCCGATGGCTCTGAAGCGCGGCATCGAGAAGGCCGTCGAGGCCGTCTCCGGCGCGCTCCTGGAGCAGGCGAAGGACGTCGAGACCAAGGAGCAGATCGCGTCCACCGCGTCGATCTCCGCCGCCGACACGCAGATCGGTGAGCTCATCGCCGAGGCGATGGACAAGGTCGGCAAGGAAGGCGTCATCACCGTCGAGGAGTCGAACACCTTCGGTCTGGAGCTTGAGCTCACCGAGGGCATGCGCTTCGACAAGGGCTACATCTCGGCGTACTTCGCGACCGACATGGAGCGCATGGAGGCGGTCCTGGAGGACCCCTACATCCTCATCGTCAACTCCAAGATCTCCGCGGTGAAGGACCTCCTCCCGCTCCTCGAGAAGGTCATGCAGTCCGGCAAGCCGCTGCTGATCATCGCCGAGGACGTCGAGGGCGAGGCCCTGTCCACGCTGGTCGTCAACAAGATCCGCGGCACCTTCAAGTCCGTCGCCGTCAAGGCCCCGGGCTTCGGCGACCGCCGCAAGGCCATGCTCGGCGACATCGCCATCCTCACCGGTGGCCAGGTCATCTCCGAGGAGGTCGGCCTCAAGCTGGAGAACGCCGGTCTCGACCTGCTCGGCCGCGCCCGCAAGGTCGTCATCACCAAGGACGAGACGACCATCGTCGACGGTGCCGGTGACAGCGACCAGGTCCAGGGCCGCGTCAACCAGATCCGCGCCGAGATCGAGAACTCCGACTCGGACTACGACCGCGAGAAGCTCCAGGAGCGCCTCGCGAAGCTGGCCGGCGGCGTGGCCGTCATCAAGGCCGGCGCCGCCACCGAGGTGGAGCTCAAGGAGCGCAAGCACCGCATCGAGGACGCGGTGCGCAACGCCAAGGCCGCCGTCGAGGAGGGCATCGTCGCCGGTGGTGGCGTGGCCCTGCTCCAGGCGTCCCAGGTCTTCGAGAAGCTGGAGCTCGACGGCGACGAGGCCACCGGTGCCGCCGCCGTGAAGGCTGCCCTGGAGGCCCCGCTCAAGCAGATCGCCGTCAACGCCGGCCTCGAGGGCGGCGTCGTGGTGGAGAAGGTGCGCAACCTGACCCCGGGCCACGGCCTGAACGCCGCGACCGGCGAGTACGTCGACCTGATCGCCGAGGGCATCATCGACCCGGCCAAGGTGACGCGCTCCGCGCTGCAGAACGCCGCGTCGATCGCCGCGCTGTTCCTGACCACCGAGGCCGTCATCGCCGACAAGCCGGAGAAGGCCGCCGCGGCCGCTCCGGGCGGCATGCCGGGCGGTGACATGGACTTCTGATCCGCTCGCGGATCGGCCCGTCCTGACGTCAGGACCGAGGGCGGCACCCCCTGATCACGGGGGGTGCCGCCCTCGGCCGCGTTACGTGTCCTGGTGATGCGTCCTGGTGATGCGTCCTGCGGGTGTGACTTTTTACGTAATGCCTGCTTGGCGGCTGTATGTGAGGATGGCCCGGGCCCTGGCACACCCCTGCCCGCAGGCCCTGCCCCCCGCAGTAGACCCCCACAAGGATCCACGTGCAAAGCCTCGACACCCTGATCGTCGACATCAACGACGTCTTCTGGACGTATCTGCTCATCCCGGTCGTCGTGCTCGCGGGCCTCTGGTTCACCCTGCGGTCCAAGGGTGTGCAGCTCCGGCTGCTGCCGGAGATGTTCCGCGTCCTGAAGGAGCCGGCGCCCGCGCGCGGGGAGGGCGGCCGCAAGCCGGTCTCGTCGTTCGGCGCGTTCACCATCTCCGCCGCCGCCCGGGTCGGCACCGGCAACATCGCGGGTGTCGCCGGCGCGATCACGCTGGGCGGCGCGGGCGCGGTGTTCTGGATGTGGGTCATGGCGCTGGTCGGCGCCGCGTCCGCGTTCGTCGAGTCGACGCTGGCCCAGCTCTACAAGGTGCGCGACCCGGACGGCACGTACCGGGGCGGCCCGGCGTACTACATGAAGCGCGCGCTCGGTAAGCCGTGGCTGGGCTTCGTCTTCGCGGTGACGATCACCGTGACGTTCGGTTTCGTGTTCAACGCGGTGCAGTCCAACACGATCATCGCCGTCGCGGGCGGTTCGCTGGGCGACACGGCGGACGCGAGCTGGTTCGCGCCGGTGGTCGGCGCCGGTGTGGCGCTGCTGCTCGGCCTGGTGATCTTCGGCGGTGTGCGCCGTATCGCGTCGGTGACGCAGCTCCTGGTGCCGTTCATGGCGATCGTGTACCTGGTGCTGGGCGCCGTGGTGGTCCTGATGAACGTCAGCGACATCCCGCGCGTGTTCGCGGACATCGTGGGCGGCGCGTTCGGCTTCCGCGAGGTCGCGGGCGGCGCGGTGGGCGCGGCGATCCAGAACGGCATCCGCCGCGGCATGTTCTCCAACGAGGCCGGCCTGGGTTCCGCGCCCAACGCGGGCGCGACCGCCGAGGTGTCCCACCCGGTCAAGCAGGGCCTGGTCCAGTCGCTGGGCGTCTTCTTCGACACGCTGCTGATCTGCTCGATGACGGCGTTCATCATCCTGACGACGAACCCGGCGCTGGCCGGCCGCCAGGGCGCCGACCTGACGCAGTCCGCCCTCCAGTCGACCCTGGGCGGCTGGGCCGGGCACGTCCTCACGGCCGTCGTCTTCATGCTGTGCTTCTCGACGCTGATCGGTAACTACTACTACGGCGAGTCGAACATCGAGTACATGACGAACCGCCGCTGGGTCCTGCCCGCGTACCGGACGCTGGTCCTGGTGACGGTGTTCCTCGGCGCGCTCGGCACCGTGAGCGTGGTGTGGAACCTCGCGGACGTGTTCATGGGCTTCATGGTGCTGGTGAACATGGCGGCGATCATCCCGCTGTCGGTCATCGCGTTCCGCCTGATGGACGACTACGTGAAGCAGCGCCGCGCGGGCCTGGACCCGGTCTTCACCAAGGACCGCGTGCCCGGCCTGCGGAACGTCGAGTGCTGGGATGCCGAGCCGGCAACCGCACGGGACCGCGTGGCCTGACGGCCGCGCCGCACGCTGCGAGGGCGGTGGCCCCCGGGCTCTCCGGGGCCCACCGCCATCGGGGCGTTCGTGCATCTGGGTTGATCTGCGAAAAACGTTCGAAACGCCGTGTCCGGTCGTTCAGGATGAACGTTTCCGCATGGTGCTCTCAGCTCCATGCACAGACGCATGAGACACGCCTTCGTGGCTGCCGTCACGGCTGCCCTGGCGTTCACCGCACCCCTGTACGCCACAGCCTCCGCATCGGCCGCCGGGTCGGCCGCCGCGTCGGAGCCGACGCGGTCCGGCGAACGCACCGGACCCGCGCCGCTGCGCCTCTCCGCACACCCCGTCCCCGGCCAGTACATCGTCACGACCAAGCCCACGGCGGACGTCACCGCTGCCGCCGCCGACGTCGGCGTGAAGCCCCTGTTCACCTTCGAGAAGGTGATGCGCGGCTTCGCCGCCAAGCTCACGGACGCCCAGCTCGCCAAGGTCCGGGCCCTGCCGAACGTGGTGTCGGTGGAGCAGGACGGCGAGGTCAACATGATCGGCGCCGCCCCGGCGGCCGGGGCGGCGGGCAAGGCCGTGGCACCCGCCGCGTCCTGGGGGCTCGACCGGATCGACCAGCGCTACATGCCGCTGAACAACAGCTTCTCCGTCCGCGCCACCGGCAAGGGCGCCAACGCCTACATCCTCGACACCGGCATCGACTACCACCACGCCGAGTTCGGCGGGCGCGCCGTCCCCGGCTTCGACGCCTTCCCCCTGGAGTTCCGCAACGGCGCCGACTGCCAGGGCCACGGCACCCATGTCGCGGGCACGGTCGGCGGCGCGACGTACGGGGTGGCCCGGCAGGCCAACCTCATCAGCGTCCGCGTACTCGACTGCCAGGGCAAGGGCAGCAACGCCGGGGTCATCGCCGGCATCGAGTGGGCGGCGGCGCACGCCTCCCTGTACCGGAGCACGCCGGCCGTCCTCAACGCCTCCCTCGGCAGCGACAGGTCCGACGCCGTCAACGCCGCCGTCAACGCCCTCTCCGACCTGGGCGTCCTGCCCGTCGTCGCGGCGGGCAACTCGTCGGCCGACGCGTGCGGCGTGTCACCGGCCTCCGCCGAGCGGGTCGTGACGGTCGGCGCGTCCGACTGGACCGACGCCGAGACCAGCTTCTCGAACTACGGCACGTGCCTGGAGCTCTACGCCCCCGGCGCCGCCATCGAGTCGGCCCGCCTCGGCGGCGGCTCCGTCGCCCTGAACGGCACGTCCATGGCCGCCCCGCACGTCGCCGGGGTGGCGCTGCTCCACCGTACGGCCAACCCCGCCGCGAGCTCGTCGCAGGCCGCGGGCTGGCTGGACGCCGTCTCCACGAGGGGTGTCCTGAGCGGGCTCTCGGAGGGCTCCCCGAACAAGCTCCTCTACACCAGCGGCCTCTGAGCAGGCGGCAGCAACACCAGCAGGCCGGTGCGATCCGTCGCACCGGCCTGCTGCGTCTTGCTGCTACGGCTGCTTCAGGTAGCCCACGAACGCGCCCCAGGCGGCAGCCCGGAACACGAGCTTCGGGCCGTGGGGGTCCTTGGAGTCACGGACGGGGACGATGCCGGGGTGCTCGTCGCTCACTTCGAGGCAGTCACCGCCGCTGCCGTCGCTGAAGCTGGACTTGCGCCACTCAAGGACTTTGATCTCCATGCGCGTAATCCTCTGCCACTGATTCGATCAGGGCCAGGGAATCTTTGGGCGACAGTGCGCTGGCCCCGAGGAAATCGTAAGCCAGTTCGTGGCGCCTGACGGTGACCGGTTCGTCATCCAACAGCCCCGTACCCGGGCCTTGCAGATAGACCATCGGGGGCGCGTCATCGAAGTACATCAGCTTGATGGCGCCACCCATGGCCGCGTGCGCGCCCTGCTGGAACGGCACCACCTGGATGATGATCCGGTGGCGCCGGATCATCTGCGCGATGTGTCGCAGAGCCTCCGCCATGACAGCCGGGCCGCCGACCACCCGGCGGATCACCGCCTCGTCGAGGATGGCCCAGAACAGCGGCGTTGTTGGGTCGTCCAGGAGCGTGGCCCGCGCCATGCGTGCCTCGACGCGCTCCTCGATCACATCGTCGACGGCTGTTGGGTCGTACGCGCGGCACACCGCACGCGCGTAGCCCGGCGTCTGGAGCATCCCGGGGATCAGGAGGGGGGCGTACTCCCTGATGGCAGACGCCAGTGCCTCGGCCTCCGCCGCCTCCGCGAAGTGGTCCGGGTATCTCGACTTCCCCGCCGCCTCGCAGTTGCGCTCGAAGAAGCCGTTGGTGCCCAGCAGTTCGTCCAGTTGGACGGCCATCTTGTGCTGTATGCGGCGCGTACCCGCTTCGAGCTGGCCGATGAAGGAACCGCTGACGAAGAGGGGCGCGCCCAGCGCTTCCTGGCTGAGGCCGGCGTTCTCGCGCGCGTGGCGGAGTTCCGCGCCGAGGAGCGCTCTGGGAGACGAGGACGGATCAAGATGCTTCGGACCGGGCACAGTGCAACTCCCGTTAGCCAGATGGGGTTGTTGGGATGCCGACTCTGTTCAGGCTAGCGACTCACCGACCACGCTGTGTAGAGAACGCGAATACTCAGAGTGCGGAGGTGCGTGGTCATGACGGGGCGCGGGGTAGAGCGGCTGCGGACGGCGGAGGAGGCGGTCGAGAAGCTGCGGGGGGAACTCCTGAAAGTGGGCATCGTCCTGCCGTCGCTGGGCATCGACGTGGTGACCGTCGCCAGCGAGGTGCCGTTTCCGCTGGTCGAGCTGGGGCGCTGCAACCTCGACACGGCGCAGCGGCTGGCGGCGGCGCTGGAGGGGGCGCGTCCTCGCTAGGGTCCGGGACCCGGGGCGGGGACCGCGGCGGTGGGGAAGTAGCGGGTGAAGGGTTGCGGGCCGACGCCCGCCACGTCTCCGAAGGGGCGGGAGAGTTCGTTGATGAGGAACAAGAGGAAGACGGTCAGGGCCACCATGCCCATCGCCATGACGAGCTGACTGGGGCTGCGCCCGATGCCGAAGAAGAAGAGGATGCAGACCGACAGGACGGCCCCGAGCACCATGCCCGCCCACAGCACGGGCGACAGCGTCTCCTGCCCCTCGTGCTCACGGCCGCGCCGCGACTCGTCGAGGATGCTGAGCTGGGCCAGCATTTCGAGGGCCGTGACCTGCTGGGCGGGTGTCGCGTCGGGTGGTGCGGCCGAGGCGGCGCGGATCTGGCGGACAAGATCCCAGCCGGGTTCGCCGAGGTTCTGACGGTCGTTCATGCGGGGCCACTCGGTCCGGACGACCTCGGTCGCGTACTCCTGGGCGGCCGTGTTGATACGGCGGCGCTGGTCTTCGGGGAAGCCGTCGGCGAGGACGGTGATCTGGTGCAGGGCACCGGCCTCTTTGGAGGCGTGGGTCTCGGCGCTCTCGCGGACGTCCCACACGGTGACGAGGGCGAGACCGAGCAGCATCGCGTACAGCAGGGCGATCATCATCGACATGTACTCGGCCACTTCCTCCTTGTTCTCCTCGTTGTCGTCGTCGCCTTCGGCGGAGGAGGGGCGGAAGTGGTGCCAGAGGAGGACGACGCCGGCCGCGACGAGGGCGGCGAGAAGCCCGAGCCCGAGCATTTCGGCTACTTGCTTCATCGGGGCAGGACCTCCCTCGATGTCGTTCCGTCACAGGCGGCGGGCCGCTACCGCGACCACGACCGCGGCGGGGAGGAAGAGGAGGAGCAGGAAGAAGGCGGGAGGCAGTTCGTCGTCGCGGTCGGGGGTGGCGCGGACGCGGGCGGAGAGGAGCGCTTCGCCGTCGGGGGGTTGTTGGGCGGGGGGTCGTT
>NZ_JABWDV010000363.1:0-3311 GCF_013362995.1 Streptomyces sp. TRM64462
CCCGGGCGCTGCCTTGGGCCCCGGCCGTGCACCAGACCCGGGTGGTGCCTCCGGCCCAAGCCGTGCCTCCGGCCCAAGCCGTGCCTCCGGCCCAAGCCGTGCCTCCGGCCCTGGCGGGACCTCGAGCCCCGGCCGTGCCTCCGGCTCCGCCGGTGCCTCCGGCCCTGGCGGGACACCAGGCCCTGGCGGGACACCGGTCCCCGGCCGTGCCCCGGGCCCCGCCGGTACCCCGGGCCCCGCCGGTACCCCGGGCCCCGCCGGTACCCCGGGCCCCGGCGGCACCCCAGGCCCCGGCGGGGCCTTTGGCACCGCGCCCTGGGCTGACCTCTGTTCGGCTGCGCTCGACACCTGCCGGCCTCCCGCGGCTCGTCCGGCTTCCGGCCCGGTCGTCCGGCCCGTGCGCCCGTCCCGGGGCGCCCGGTCCGTACCGTGCCCTGCCCGGAGTTCTGCCCGGACAGCCATGGTCCCAACATGGCCGGTACCGAACACGACCCGTACAGACGTTTCCCTCGCCGGGCCGTGGTCGTTGGGCGGACTGTGAGACATGGACTGAAGCGGGCAGGACTGGGCGTCGCCACGGCGATGGCGTGGGCGGGACTGATGGCCGGGGCGGCCGTCGGGCTGACGGGGTGCACGGCGGGTGCCGGGCCCCTCGGCGGCCTCACCGACCTCGGGAGCGACGGCGGCAAGGCCCGCGCGTCGGACGACACCATCGAGGTGACGCCGCGCGACGGCGCCGAGGGCGTCGCACCGGACGGACGCCTGGAGGTGCGGGTGCCCGACGGGCGCCTGGAGAGCGTCCGCGTACGGAAGGTCGAGGACGACCGGCCCGCCGAGGTGGACGGCGCCCTGTCGCCCGACGGGCTGCGCTGGCGGCCGCTGCCCGGTACGCGGCTGGCGCTCGCCGCCAAGTACAGCGTCGACGCCGTCGCCCTGGACGGGCACGGCCGCAGGTCCGCCCGGCACACCACCTTCACCACACTCGTCCCCGAACACCGCTTCATCGGCTACTTCGCGCCCGAGAACCGCTCCACCGTCGGCACCGGAATGATCATCTCGTTCCGTTTCAACCGGCCCGTCCAGGACCGCGCCGCGGTCGAGCGCGGCATCCGCGTCACGGCCGAACCGCACACCGAGGTCGCCGGCCACTGGTTCGGCGACCGGCGCCTCGACCTGCGCCCCGAGCGGTACTGGAAGCCCGGCACCCGCGTCACCGTCGACCTGCGGCTGCGCGACGTCGAGGCGGCTCCCGGCGTGTACGGCATCCAGCAGAAGACCGTCGGGTTCACGGTCGGCCGCTCGCAGACGTCCCTCGTGGACGCCGAGGCGCACACCATGGAGGTACGCCGCGACGGCAGGCTCCTCGCCAGGCTGCCCATCACGGCCGGGGCACCCAAGACGACGACGTACAACGGCAAGATGGTGGTCACCGAGATGTTCGATGTGACCCGGATGAACGGCGCCACGGTCGGCTTCAAGGACGCCAAGGGCAAGGGCGAGTACGACATCAAGGACGTGCCGCACGCGATGCGGCTCACCGCGTCGGGCACCTTCCTGCACGGCAACTACTGGGCGCCCGCGTCCACGTTCGGCTCCGCCAACGTCAGCCACGGCTGTGTCGGGCTGCGTGACGTGAAGGGCGGCGGCGCCGACACCCCGGCCGGCTGGTTCTTCGACCGGACGCTGATCGGGGACGTCGTCGAGGTGGTCAACTCGCGTGACCGGAAGGTCGCTCCCGACAACGGCCTCGGCGGCTGGAACATGGACTGGGACCAGTGGAAGGCCGGTTCCGCGCTGCGCTGACCCTCGGTCACTCCCGTGTGAACGCGCCGCGAATCCGCAGTGAAGAGCGTGGAAAGTTGCGTCTTGAACATTGGGACTGAACAGTGACATTGCGGGGCGCTTCACAGGTCGCGCGGTGTGATTATCTAGCGCGGTGCGCGCGGGTGCAGCGCGCGGGGGTGCGGGCCACGGCGATGCCGGGCCGTGCGAGGGGAGAGGTCCATCGTGAAGGGGCAGCCGATATCGGGGACGCCGGCCGGCGTCCGGGTCCGGGGGCGGCGACGGCGTGGCAGCGGCCCGCTGGCAGTGGTCGCCGGAACGTTGCTGCTGCTGGTCACCGCGTGCGCCGGCGGCGGTGACGCGACCGACAGCGCCAAGGGCGGGGGCGCGACCCCCGGCAAGCCGGGCACCGAGCAGGTCGAGAACGCAGCGTCGCAGGCCGTCGTCACCGTGGCGCCCAAGGACGGCGCCGAGTCCGTGGCGACCAGCGGCGCCCTGAAGGTCACCGCCGAGAAGGGCACGCTCAGCGCGGTCACGGTGACCGACACCAAGGGCGTCGCCGTCGAGGGCGTCCTGTCCGCCGACAGGACGAGCTGGCAGCCGGTACGTCATCTGGCGGCGGCCACCAAGTACAAGGTGCACGCCGTCGCCAAGGACGCCGCCGGCCGCGAGTCCGCCAAGGACACGACGTTCACGACGCTCGTACCGAAGAACACCTTCATCGGCCACTACACACCCGAGGACGGCTCCACGGTCGGCGTCGGCATGCCGGTGTCCATCAACTTCACGCGCGGCATCACCGATCCGGAGGCCGTGGAGAAGGGCATCAAGGTGACCGCCGAGCCGTCCGTGCCGATCGAGGGCCACTGGTTCGGCAACGACCGCCTCGACTTCCGCCCCGAGAAGTACTGGGCGCCGGGCACCAAGGTGACCCTCGAACTCAACCTCGACGGCGTCGAGGGCCGCCCCGGCGTGTACGGCAAGCAGGCCAAGAAGATCAGCTTCACCATCGGCCGCAGCCAGGTCTCCACGGTCGACGCGAGCGCCAAGACCATGACGGTCGTCCGCGACGGCAAGGTCCTGAGGACGGTCCCGATCACCGCGGGCGCCCCGGCCACGACGACGTACAACGGGCAGATGGTCATCAGCGAGAAGTACAAGGTGACCCGGATGAACGGCGCCACCGTGGGCTTCGGCGGCGAGTACGACATCAAGGACGTGCCGCACGCGATGCGCCTGTCCACGTCGGGCACCTTCGTCCACGGCAACTACTGGGCGTCCAAGTCGACGTTCGGCTCCGCCAACGTCAGCCACGGCTGCGTCGGCCTCCAGGACGTGCGCGGCGCGTACGACGACGAGATGCCGGCCGCCTGGTTCTACAACAACTCGATCATCGGTGACGTGGTGATCGTGAAGAACTCCAAGGACAAGCAGATCCAGCCGGACAACGGCCTCAACGGCTGGAACATGCCGTGGTCGGAGTGGATCAAGTAGGAGGTCCGCGAGCGGCCGGGCCCGGTGCTGTCCGT
>NZ_JABWDV010000363.1:3323-6548 GCF_013362995.1 Streptomyces sp. TRM64462
GGGCCCGCCGCCGTGCTGTGCTATCTGGGGGGACCCCCCAGACCCCCCACGGCTAACCTGCCCCGTATGACAGTCACTCTCGAAGTCTCCGCGGGCGTCGGCACCATCCGCCTGGACCGGCCCCCGATGAACGCCCTGGACATCGCCACGCAGGACCGGCTCAAGGAGCTGGCCGAGGAGGCAGCGGGCCGCGACGACGTCCGCGCGGTGGTGCTGTACGGCGGCGAGAAGGTGTTCGCGGCCGGCGCCGACATCAAGGAGATGCAGGCCATGGACCACACGGCCATGGTGCTGCGCGCCAAGGCCCTCCAGGACTCCTTCACCGCCGTCGCCCGTATCCCCAAGCCCGTCGTCGCCGCCGTCACCGGCTACGCCCTGGGCGGCGGCTGCGAGCTGGCGCTGTGCGCCGACTTCCGGATCGCCGGCGAGAACGCCAAGCTGGGCCAGCCCGAGATCCTGCTCGGCCTGATCCCGGGCGCGGGCGGCACACAGCGGCTCTCCCGGCTCGTCGGCCCCTCCAAGGCCAAGGACCTCATCTTCACCGGACGCCACGTCAGGGCGGACGAGGCGCTGGCGATCGGCCTCGTCGACCGGGTCGTCCCGGCGGCCGAGGTGTACGAGCAGGCGCACGCGTGGGCCGCGAAGCTCGCCCAGGGGCCCGCGCTGGCGCTGCGCGCCGCCAAGGAGTCGGTCGACGCGGGCCTGGAGACGGACATCGACACGGGTCTGACCATCGAACGCAACTGGTTCGCGGGGCTGTTCGCCACCGAGGACCGCGAGCGCGGCATGCGCAGCTTCGTGGAGGAGGGCCCCGGCAAGGCCAAGTTCCTCTGAACGGTGAGCGGTGGGAACTTCAGTCGTACGGGTGGTTTAAGGGTGCCTCAAGGCACTCTTGAGGCACGTGGACTCCCGCCTCTCCGTGATCATGTGCAAGCCCTGTGTCACCGCAGGTCAGCATGGGTCTGTGGGGGTTCGGTTGCCTCCGTCATATGCCCAACGCGCCCTGACCGGCCGCCGGTTCCGCGGGATCGATTCCCGCGGAACCGCCCCGCGGCCCCCGTGGGGCGGCCATGATGGTGGACATGTCGGGGCTGGAAGGTGTGGATCAACCATGGCAGCGCGGCAGCGCTACCGCCGCGCGAGGGGTGCCGACCGCGGATGACGAGCTGGCACTCAAGGCGCTCGAACAGTTCGGTGATCCGACGGTCGAGGAGGTGCGGCTGCCGTCCCGTCCCGAGTCTGCCGCGATCGCCCGCCGGCTGACCCAGTACGTGGTACTGCGCCACTGGTCGCTCGGCCCGCAGCTCGCCGAGGACGCGATCCTGCTCGTCTCCGAACTGGTCGGCAACGCCGTCCGGCACACCGGCGCCCGTGTCTTCGGCCTGCGGATGCACCGCCGCCGCGGCCGCATCCGGATCGAGGTGCGCGACCCGTCCCGCGGACTGCCCTGCCTGATGCCGGTGCACGAGATGGACATCAGCGGCAGAGGGCTGTTCCTCGTCGACAAGCTCTCCGACCGCTGGGGTGTGGACCTGCTGCCGCGCGGCAAGAACACCTGGTTCGAGATGCGGGTCATCGACCGCTGAAGCACAGAAGCCCCCGGCAGGGGGCTTCTGGTGAATGCGCGCCCAGGGACGGTCTGGGGTGTAGTCCGGCGCGCTGCCGACGACCGAGCCCGGGTCGCGGGGGTCGTCGCGCTCGACTATGGCAGACGGGGGCCTTACCGCCAAAGGCTCAAATCGATACCAAACCGATTAAATCAGGCGCTGTGCATGTGAATCGCAGGTGAGGTCCGTCACCTGCCTTGAAAACCATGAATAACTATCGAGGCGGGTGAGTGATTCCTTGACGATCCGGCCTTCGTCGGGGTCCCGATGGTAGCGGCGGTAGCGATGCGCGAAGGCGCTCATCACGGTCAATCGGTATTTTCCGCCCCGCATCGCCCTTAAATGGTCCGCGTGACCGTGCACCTGACGAAGCGATCCATGATCCCGCTCGCGGCCGCCCTCCTCGCCGCCGTCGCCGCCGTCGCCGGCTGCGGACTCACCGGCGACGGAGCCACTCCCAAGGCCGCCGCGCCGCCCGCCGCACCGAAGAAGGCCGTCGCCCCGGGTGTGCCCGCCGGGCTCCCGGGCATGCCCCCCGTCCTGAACCCCAAGGACATCTACGCGGCGGACCGCCCGAACCAGCTGTCCCCGGTGGTCAAGGGCTTCCCCTCGCGCGTCTACGTGCCCAACACCCTGTCCAACACCGTCTCGGTCATCGACCCGAAGACGTACAAGGTCGTCGAGACCATCCCGGTCGGCAAGCATCCGCAGCACGTCGTGCCGTCCTGGGACCTCAAGACCCTGTGGGTGAACAACAACCAGGGCCACACCCTGACACCGATCGACCCCGCCACCGGGACGCGCGGCAAGGACGTCGAGGTCCACGACCCGTACAACCTGTACTTCACGCCCAACGGCAAGTACGCCGTCGTCATGGCGTCCCTCGACCGCGAGCTCGTCTTCCGCGACCCGCACACCATGAAGCGCGTCCACACCGAGCCGGTCTCCTGCTACGGCGTCAACCACGCCGACTTCTCCGCCGACGGGCGCTACTTCATCGTCTCGTGCGAGTTCTCCGGCGAGCTGCTCAAGGTCGACACGGAGAAGATGAAGGTCGTCGCGCAGCAGAAGCTGCCCTTCAGCGGGGCGATGCCGCAGGATGTCAAACTGTCGCCCGACGGCAAGACCTTCTACATCGCCGACATGATGGCGCACGGCATGTGGGCCCTCGACGGCGAGAAGTTCACCACGCCGAAGCTGCTGCCCACCGGCAAGGGCTGCCACGGCCTGTACATCTCACGGGACTCCAAGGAGATGTACGTGCCCAACCGCGGCGAGGGCTCCATCTCCGTGTTCGACTTCGGCCAGGACAAGCTCACCAAGAAGTGGTGGCTGCCGGACGGCGGCTCCCCCGACATGGGCGGCATCTCCGCCGACGGCAAGGTCCTGTGGCTGTCCGGGCGGTACGACTCCGAGGTGTACGCCATCGACACCGCGACCGGCAAGCAGCTGGCCCGCATCCCCGTCGGCGACGGCCCGCACGGCCTGGCGGTCTACCCCCAGCCGGGCCGCTACTCACTGGGCCACACGGGAGTGTTCCGCTGAGCGCCCGATCGGGGGCTCTGCCCCCGAACCCCCGCTCCTCAATCTCCCCCAAGCTCTTCGAGCAGGGGGTACC
>NZ_JABWDV010000364.1:0-10216 GCF_013362995.1 Streptomyces sp. TRM64462
GGCGGTGGCGAGGGACGTACGGAGGGCGGTGCGCATCACGGCTCCAGGGCTTTGTCCGGTCGGTGTGGTCGGTGTGGTCGGGGGCTGCCCCTCAAAGTTATGGATCTTGTGTGTGGGAGCCATCCGTTCCGCGTCACAGACATGTGACAGGAGTCACCCTCTCCCCTGCCGTCCGCGCTCACCTGCGCGTTCAACCTCTCCTCTGCGCGCGCCCGGCCCGGGGGCTGTACAGGCCGCTACGCGCGTAGATATGCTCATCTTGTGACCATGCCCACCAGTGCAACACCCGCAGCCGCATTCGCTGACGTGACCTCGTCCGACAGCACGCTGCGCCGCTTCCTCCACGGGCTGCCCGGCGTGGACGCCGTCGGCCTCGAAGCGCGCGCCGCGTCTCTCGGCACCCGTTCGATCAAGACGACGGCCAAGGCGTACGCCATCGATCTGGCCATCTCGATGATCGACCTGACGACGCTCGAAGGCGCGGACACCCCGGGCAAGGTCCGGGCGCTCGCCG
The DNA here is from genome assembly GCF_013362995.1 of Streptomyces sp. TRM64462. Classification (GTDB taxonomy): domain Bacteria; phylum Actinomycetota; class Actinomycetes; order Streptomycetales; family Streptomycetaceae; genus Streptomyces. The sequence goes on from NZ_JABWDV010000364.1 coordinate 515, forward strand.
CCAAGGCCGTCCACCCCGACCCGACCGACCGCACCACGCCGCGTACCGCGGCGGTCTGCGTCTACCCCGACATGGTGGCCACCGCCAAGGCCGCCCTGGCCGGCACGGACGTGAAGGTCGCCTCCGTCGCCACGGCCTTCCCGGCCGGCCGCGCCGCCCTCGACGTGAAGCTCGCGGACACCCGCGACGCCGTCGCCGCCGGGGCGGACGAGATCGACATGGTGATCGACCGCGGCGCGTTCCTCGCGGGCGACTACATGAAGGTCTTCGAGGAGATCCGGGCCGTGAAGGAGGCCTGCGGCGACAGCGCCCGCCTCAAGGTCATCTTCGAGACCGGCGAGCTCTCCACGTACGACAACATCCGCCGCGCCTCCTGGCTCGGCATGATCGCCGGCGCCGACTTCATCAAGACATCGACCGGCAAGGTCGCGGTCAACGCCACCCCCGCCAACACGCTCCTCATGCTGGAGGCCGTGCGCGACTTCCGCGCGCAGACGGGTGTCCAGGTGGGTGTGAAGCCCGCGGGCGGCATCCGGACGACCAAGGACGCGATCAAGTTCCTCGTCCTGGTCAACGAGACCGTCGGCGAGGACTGGCTGGACAACCACTGGTTCCGGTTCGGCGCGTCGAGCCTGCTCAACGATCTGCTGATGCAGCGCCAGAAGCTGGCCACCGGACGTTACTCCGGTCCCGACTACGTGACGGTGGACTGAGATCCCATGAAGATGGACAAGCAGACAACCGCGTTCGAGTACGCGCCCGCTCCCGAGTCGCGCTCGGTCGTCGACATCGCGCCGTCGTACGGGCTCTTCATCGACGGGGAGTTCACCGACGCCGCCGACGGCAAGGTCTTCAAGACCGTCAGCCCGTCGACCGAAGAGGTCCTCTCCGAGGTCGCCCAGGCCGGCGCCGAGGACGTGGACCGGGCCGTGAAGGCCGCCCGCAAGGCGTTCGAGAAGTGGTCGGCGCTGCCCGGCCGCGAGCGCGCCAAGTACCTGTTCCGCATCGCCCGGATCATCCAGGAGCGCTCCCGCGAGCTGGCCGTCCTGGAGACCCTGGACAACGGCAAGCCGATCAGGGAGACCCGCGACGCGGACCTCCCGCTGGTCGCCGCGCACTTCTTCTACTACGCGGGCTGGGCCGACAAGCTCGGCCACGCCGGCTTCGGCCCGGACCCGAAGCCGCTGGGCGTCGCCGGCCAGGTCATCCCGTGGAACTTCCCGCTCCTCATGCTGGCGTGGAAGATCGCCCCGGCGCTCGCCACCGGCAACACGGTGGTCCTGAAGCCCGCCGAGACGACCCCGCTGTCCGCCCTGTTCTTCGCGGACATCTGCCGCCAGGCCGGTCTCCCCAAGGGCGTCGTCAACATCGTCCCGGGTTACGGGGACACGGGCGCCGCCCTGGTCGAGCACCCCGGCGTGAACAAGGTCGCCTTCACCGGTTCGACCGCCGTCGGCAAGGCCATCGCCCGCCAGGTCGCGGGCACGCGGAAGAAGCTCACGCTCGAACTGGGCGGCAAGGGCGCGAACATCGTCTTCGACGACGCCCCGATCGACCAGGCCGTCGAGGGCATCGTCAACGGCATCTTCTTCAACCAGGGCCAGGTCTGCTGCGCCGGCTCCCGCCTCCTCGTCCAGGAGTCCGTCCAGGACGAGCTGCTGGACGCCCTCAAGCGCCGCCTGTCGACGCTGCGCCTCGGCGACCCGCTGGACAAGAACACGGACATCGGCGCCATCAACTCGGCCGAGCAGCTGGCCCGTATCACGGCACTCGCCGACACCGGCGAGGCGGAGGGCGCCGAGCGCTGGTCCCCCGCCTGCGAGCTGCCGTCCACGGGCTACTGGTTCGCGCCGACGCTGTTCACGGGCGTCACGCAGGCGCACACGGTCGCCCGCGACGAGATCTTCGGCCCCGTCCTGTCGGTGCTGACCTTCCGTACACCGGACGAGGCCGTGGCGAAGGCCAACAACAGCCAGTACGGCCTGTCGGCGGGCATCTGGACGGAGAAGGGCTCCCGCATCCTCGCGGTCGCCGACAAGCTCCGCGCGGGTGTCGTCTGGGCCAACACGTTCAACAAGTTCGACCCGACCTCGCCGTTCGGCGGCTACAAGGAGTCGGGCTTCGGCCGCGAGGGCGGCCGCCACGGCCTGGAGGCGTACCTCGATGTCTGATCAGAACCGTCTGAGCGTCTTCAAGACCTACAAGCTGTACGTCGGGGGCAAGTTCCCCCGCAGCGAGAGCGGCCGGGTGTACGAAGTGACGGACACTAAGGACAAGTGGCTGGCCAACGCGCCCCTGTCGTCCCGCAAGGACGCCCGTGACGCGGTCGTCGCCGCCCGCAAGGCGTTCGGCGGCTGGTCGAACGCCACCGCGTACCTGCGCGGCCAGATCCTCTACCGCGTCGCCGAGATGCTGGAGGGCCGCAGGAGCCAGTTCGTACGGGAGGTCGCGGACGCCGAGGGGCTGTCGAAGTCCAAGGCGGCCGACGTCGTCGACGCGGCGATCGACCGCTGGGTCTGGTACGCGGGCTGGACCGACAAGGTCAGCCAGGTCGTGGGCGGGGCGAACCCGGTCGCGGGCCCGTTCTTCAACCTGTCCAGCCCGGAGCCGACCGGTGTCGTGGCCGTCGTCGCGCCCCAGGAGTCGTCGCTGCTGGGCCTGGTGTCGGTGGTCGCCCCGGTGATCGCCACCGGCAACACGGCGGTCGTCGTGGCCAGCGAGAAGGCCCCGCTGCCCGCGCTGTCCCTGGCCGAGGTGCTGGCCACCTCCGACGTGCCGGGCGGTGTCGTGAACATCCTGTCCGGCCGTACGGCGGAGATCGCCACGCCGCTCGCCTCCCACCAGGACGTCAACGCGATCGACCTGACGGGCGCGGACACCGAGCTGGCGCGCGACCTGGAGATCGCGGCGGCCGAGAACCTGAAGCGGGTCCTCCGTCCACAGCCTGTGGATTTCTCGGCGGACCCGGGCACCGGGCGCCTGACGGCGTTCCTGGAGACCAAGACGGTCTGGCACCCCACGGGCTCCCTGGGCGCCTCCGGCTCGGCGTACTGAGCCGGGAAGGCCCCGCCCGGCGAGAGACCGCGGCCCCGGCTCCCCACCGTCCTGGGGGTCCGGGGCCGCTTCACGCCGCGCCGCCGCACGGCCGTACCGGCGTCAGCCGGGCAGGACACCGCCCAGCAGCGGGCCCGCGACCGGGAGGTTCGGCGCGCTGGTCAGCGACCCGGTCACGGACGTCGTGTCGACCGGCCGGAAGTCCGCGACCTGCGTGCCGAACCCGTTGTCCAGCGGGTCCACGCCCGTCTCCGCCAGCGGGTTGATCTTGAAGTGCTTCACCGGGGCCGCGGCGTGCGGCACCGCGCCCGTCACGGCCTGCAGGGCCGCCGCCGGGTCGAGCTCGTGCAGCTGCGCGGCCTGGGCCGTGCCCCCGGCGGCGCCGAGCGCGGCGCCCACCGCCGAGACGGTCAGCCCGGCCTTCAGCAAACGGTTCATGGGAGATCCTGCCTGGAGGGACTGGAGGTGATCGGACGGGCACACACCGTAATCGAGGTGTGATGCTCGATACCAACGGGTCCCCGGCGGGGTCCCTCTACCGGCCCAATGCCTCACACTGGTGTCCCGTGAGTTCCCAACCCATACCGACCCGCGTCGTGCTGCTCGCGGGCCCCTCAGGCTCCGGCAAGTCGTCCCTCGCCGCCCGCACCGGCCTTCCTGTGCTGCGCCTCGACGACTTCTACAAGGAGGGCGACGACCCGACCCTCCCCCTCGTGCCGGGCAGCACGGACATCGACTGGGACTCGCCCCGGTCCTGGGACGCCGACGCGGCCGTCGCCGCCATCGCCGAGCTGTGCGCCACGGGACGGACCGACGTCCCCGTGTACGACATCGCCACCAGCTCCCGCGTGTCCCGGGAGCACTTCACCATCGCCCGTACGCCGCTGTTCGTCGCCGAGGGCATCTTCGCGGCCGACATCGCGCACCGCTGCCAGGAACTCGGGCTGCTCGCGGACGCGCTGTGCCTGCGCGGCCGCCCCTCGACGACATTCCGTCGCCGGCTGCTGCGGGACCTGCGCGAGAGCCGCAAGTCGGTGCCGTTCCTGCTGCGCCGCGGCTGGCGGCTGATGCGCGCCGAGCGGTCCATCGTGGCCCGCCAGACGGCGCTGGGCGCCCACCCGTGCGGCAAGAAGGAGGCCCTGGGCCGGCTCACCGCGGCCGCCGCGGGGCGCCACCGCGCCCCGGCCCAGCCCGAACCGGCGTGACGCTCCCGGGCGGGACGCGCTCGGCGGCCCGCCCGGTGCCCGGACATGCGTGCGCCGGACAAGCCCCCCAGCTTGTCCGGCGCAGGTGTTTCCCCCGTATTCCCCCGTGATCCCCCCTGATCCCCCGGTTGTCCCCCGCTGTTCCCCCCGGGGTTCCCCCCGTACCCTCAGGCCACCAACTGGCCGAAGGATTCCTCCCGGTCACGGCCGAAGCTGAGGACCTCGTCCTCACGCAGCCGACGGAGCGACCGCCAGATGCTCGACTTCACCGTGCCGACGCTGATGTCCAGGATCTCGGCGATCTCCGGATCGGTGCGGCCCTCGTAGTAGCGGAGCACCAGCATGGTGCGCTGCAGTTCGGGCAGCCGGGCGAGCGCCTGCCAGAGCACCGCGCGCAGCTCCGTGCCGCGCATCGCGTCGGAGTCGCCCACCGTCTCCGGCAGTTCCTCCGTCGGGTACTCGTTGAGCTTGCGGCGCCGCCAGGCGCTGATGTGCAGATTGGTCATCGTGCGGCGCAGATAGCCGCCCACCGCCGCCTTGTCGCTGATGCGGTCCCAGGCCCGGTACGTCGAGAACAGCGCGCTCTGCAGCAGGTCCTCGGCCTCGTACCGGTCACCGGTCAGGTGGTAGGCGGTGGCGTACAGGGAGGCGCGGCGCTCCTGGACGTAGGCGGTGAACGCGGCTTCCGCGTTCGCCTGCGTCGCCAGGGGCTTCCGCTCCCCCGAGGCCTCCCCGTACGCCTTTCCCCCGTCAGCCACGGCGACCTTGCAGGCCGCCTTGTGCTGACGCCCGGCGCTGCGAACGCACCCCCGCCCGTTCACGGCGCCGGACTTCTCGGTGCTCCGGACGACATCGTGGAGACGCGTGACAACTGCGTCCGATGTGGTGCTGTGCTGCACTGCGTTCATCACGCCCCCCTGTCGTCCTGGAGTCGGCTTGTCCGTGTGCCAAAAGACTGCCCGGGGCACTTCATGACGGTGTCCGCCGACTGTCACAGGCGTGTCACAGGGACTGGAGCCGGGGCCGCGACATGCCGATGATCTACCGGTTGATCTACCGGTCGACATACCGGTCCGGTACCGGTGCGGACATGGGAGCGCTCCAACTGTCGAACTCCTCCTCCCCTATGGGACAGAATGACGCCGTGCCTTTCCTGTTGCTGATCGAGGACGACGACTCCATCCGCACGGCCCTCGAACTCTCGCTGTCTCGCCAGGGCCACCGTGTGGCGACCGCTGCGTCCGGTGAAGAGGGCCTGAAGCTGCTGCGGGAACAGCGGCCCGACCTGATCGTGCTGGACGTGATGCTGCCCGGCATCGACGGCTTCGAGGTGTGCCGCCGCATCCGCCGCACCGACCAGCTGCCGATCATCCTGCTGACCGCGCGCAGCGACGACATCGACGTGGTCGTCGGTCTGGAGTCGGGCGCGGACGACTACGTCGTGAAGCCGGTGCAGGGGCGGGTCCTGGACGCGCGGATCCGAGCCGTGCTGCGGCGCGGTGAGCGGGAGACCACGGACTCGGCGACGTTCGGGTCGCTGGTCATCGACCGCTCGGCGATGACGGTGACGAAGAACGGGGACGAGCTGCAGCTCACGCCGACCGAGCTGCGGCTGCTGCTGGAGCTGAGCCGCCGGCCGGGGCAGGCGCTGTCGCGGCAGCAGCTGCTGCGCCTGGTGTGGGAGCACGACTACCTCGGTGACTCCCGCCTCGTGGACGCGTGTGTGCAGCGCCTGCGGGCGAAGGTGGAGGACGTGCCGTCGTCGCCGACCCTGATCCGTACGGTGCGGGGTGTCGGTTACCGGCTGGACAGCCCCGCGTAGGACCCCATAGCTCGTAGTCGCCGGCTCGTAGGACGGAAACAGCACATTGAGCGGTGCCGTGAAGAGCACCAGCAGGCATGACGGGCCCCCCGCGGGCGCCGGCCGGGCGCCGGGCGCGGGGCGGCGGTGGACGAGCCTGCGGGTGCGCCTCATCGTCGTGTTCGGCCTGGTCGCGCTGACCGCGGCCGTGTCCGCGTCCGGGATCGCGTACTGGCTGAACCGTGAGGCGGTGCTGACGCGTACGCAGGACACGGCGCTGCGCGACTTCAAACAGGAGATGCAGACGCGGGCCGCGGCGCTGCCGCTGCGCCCGACCGAGGAGGAGCTGCGGCGGACCGCCGAGCTGATGGCGAGCGGCGGTGGCGGCTACAGCGTGCTGCTGCTGGGTGAGCGCGCGGCGGGCAAGCCGATCGTCGGGACGTCGGACCCGGACCGGTTCACGATGGCGCACGTGCCGGAGTCGCTGCGTACGGCGGTGAACGAGGAGCACGAGCTGGGGTCCGGGAACGCGTATCCGTACCACGTGTTCTGGCTCCGCACGGAGCGCGGCGGGACGCCGTACCTGGTGGGCGGTACGCGCGTGATCGGCGGCGGGCCGACCGGGTACATGCTGAAGTCGCTGGAGCCGGAGCGGCAGGACCTGAACTCGCTGGGCTGGTCGCTGGGGGTGGCGACGCTGCTGGCGCTGCTGGGGTCGGCGCTGCTGGCGCAGGTGGCGGCGACGACCGTGCTGAAGCCGGTGCACCGGCTGGGCGAGGCGGCGCGGCGGCTGGGCGAGGGCCGGCTGGACACGCGGCTGCGGGTGTCGGGCACGGACGAACTGGCCGAGCTGGCGCGGACGTTCAACGACGCGGCGGAGAACCTCCAGAAGAAGGTCGCGGACATGAGCGCCCGCGAGGAGTCGAGCCGACGGTTTGTCGCGGACATGTCGCACGAGCTGCGGACGCCGATGACGGCGCTGACGGCGGTGACGGAGGTCCTGGAGGAGGAGCAGGACAGCCTCGACCCGATGGTGGCGCCCGCCGTGGCGCTGGTGATCAGCGAGACGCGGCGGCTGAACACGCTGGTCGACAATCTGATGGAGGTCACGCGCTTCGACGCGGGCACGGCCAAGCTGGTCCTGGACGATGTGGACGTGGCCGACCAGGTGACGGCGTGCATCGACGCGCGGGCGTGGCTGGACGCGGTGGAGCTCGACGCCGAGCGCGGCATCGTGGCACGGCTGGACCCGCGGCGCCTGGACGTGATCCTGGCGAACCTGATCGGCAACGCGCTGAAGCACGGCGGTTCGCCGGTGCGCGTGTCGGTGCGTACGGACGGCGACGATCTCCTCGTACGGGTACGGGACCACGGCCCGGGCATCCCGGAGGAGGTGCTGCCGCACGTCTTCGACCGCTTCTACAAGGCGAGCGCGTCACGGCCGCGCTCCGAGGGCAGCGGGCTCGGCCTGTCGATCGCGATGGAGAACGCCCTGATCCACGGCGGCGGCATCACGGCGGCGAACTCCCCTGACGGCGACGGCGCGGTCTTCACGCTGCGCCTCCCCCGGGACGGCTCCCGGATAGCCCAGGACGGGGACGGGCACGGGGACGCTGACCGTGCCGGGGACTGCGGCGAGGAACGGAACGGCCGAGGGGACGACGGGCCAGGGGATGAGGAACAGCGGAGTGACGGCCATGCGGACGCCTGAGCCCGGCCGCGGCGACAACACCGGCACGGAAACGGCACACGTGCCCGCGGGCGCCGAGGCCCGGAGCGGGCACGGCCGGACGGCGCACGCCGGGGACGGACTCGCCAGGGCCGCACCCACGGGGGGCGAGCCCACCGGGGGCGGACTCGGCGAGGGCGGACTCGGCGAGGGCGGACTCGGCGGGCCGCACGCCGGTGGGGGCGGGGTAGCCGGGCGACACGTCGGCGGGGAGGTCGCCCGGCCGCACGCCGAGGGCGGACTGGCCCGGCCGCACGCCGCCGGGGGTGGCGGTGCGGGGGGTCGGGGTGGGGCTCGGTGGCGGAGGGGGGTGTTCGCCGGGGGTGTGGTGATGGTCGCCGGACTCGTCGTCGGGTGCGGGATCCGGACGACGTCCGTGCCCGTCGACGCGGGTGGCGCGCCGTCCCGGATGTCGTGCACGCTGCCGGAGGCCGCGGGTGCGTCGGCGGCGGCCCAGGAGGGTGTCGCCGCGCGGGTGTACCTGGTGTGCGCATCGGGCCTTGAAGCGGTGGACCGTACGGTCGTGCTACCCGCCGCGCGGGACGTGCGGGTCGCGACCGCGCAGGCGCTGCTCGACGCGCTGGGCAAGCGGCCGTCGGAGCGCGAACGGCAGGCCGGGTTCGCGACGTACGTCGAGGAGAGGCTGACCGTGTCGGCGGGCCGCGCCGGTGATCCGGCGGGTGCGCTGCGGCTGAGCCGGCAGCCGGAGGACCTGCCTCCGGCGGCGCTGGCGCAGCTCGTGTGCACGTACGCGGAGACCGGGACGGTGGCGGTCCAGGGGGCCGCCGTGCTGGGCGGGCCCGGGGACTATCCCGTACGGCGCTATGTGTGCGACCGGGCGGTCAAGGAGCGGCCCGAGTCCGCCGTGCCGACGCGGGCGTCCTGATTCCCCTGTGTCCCGGGGTGCTCCGTACGGAACCGATCCCACCGGTCTCCGCGTCTTGGGGGGCGTGCAGCGTCAAGGTTCGGGCGGCAGTGCCGCCATCCGCCACCGCGTGGCGGGGCTCGTCCTCCTCTTCGTCCATCTGGTGCTGGTGGGGTGGCTGACGCTGCGGCCGCTGGACGTGACGTGGGTGACGGCGGCCAATCTGGAGCCGCTGGCCGGGATCAAGGCGGACCTCGCCATGGGTCCGGCCGAGGCGGTGCGGCGGATCGCCGAGGGGCTGTTGCTGCTGGCGCCGCTGGGGGTGCTGCTGCCGCTGGCGGACGCGCGGCTGGATGTGTCGCCGTGGGCGTCCCTGGTCCGTACGGTGTCGGCGGGCGCGCTGGTGTCGCTGGGCATCGAGCTGTTGCAGACGGCGGTGCCGGGGCGGGTCGTCGACGTGGACGCGGTGCTGCTGAACGCCACGGGCGTGGCGCTGGCGCACCTCGCGGTGGTGCCGGCCTGGCGGGCGCGGCTGCGGCGGCGGCTGTACGGCACGGAGGTACGGATGGACGCCGCACGACCGGGCCGGACGGGCGGCGGGCGGCCGGGCGCGGGGCGGGGGTCCGCCGCGGGTGGGAGGCGGGGCCGGGGCGGTGCCCTGCTGCGGGAGGACGGGCCTCAGGGCGCGACCCCGAGGATTCCCAGGGTCGGGATCGCCCCGTAGTCCGACGCTTTGTCCCGTCGGCCGGGTGACGATGGAGTCATCGGGAGCCCGACGGAGCGGCTTCCGCGAAGCTCGCGAAGGAGCCCACCATGGCCGCACTTGTCCGCCCTCGTGAGGGACGCATGATCGGCGGAGTGTGCGCGGCGCTGGCACGGCGCTTCGGCACCTCGGCCACGACGATGCGCGTGATCTTCCTGGTGTCGTGCCTGCTGCCGGGCCCGCAGTTCCTGCTGTACCTGGCGCTCTGGATACTGCTGCCGGGGGAGAAGTCCGCGAAGCCTGCCTGGTAGGCCTCCGCACGGGGCACGCGAAAGGCGGTGGGCG
>NZ_JABWDV010000364.1:10225-12942 GCF_013362995.1 Streptomyces sp. TRM64462
GCGCGCCCACCGCCTTCGTACGACTCCGGGTCCTGCGGCGTCAGCCGCCGAGGCCGGCTGCCGGGAGGCTGCCGCCGACGGGGAGCCCGCCGAGGAGGCCCACGACCGGGTCGACCGGGGTGTCGACGGGAACGTTCGGGGCGGCGCTGCTGACGGTCTCGACGACGCCCTGAGTGAGGCCGAGGGCCTCGCCCGCGCCGCCGGGGAGCTGGCCCGCGGCCTGTGCGACCGGCAGCGCGCCGCTGACGGTGTCGAGGGCCGGTCCGGTGGGCACGGAGGTGAGCGCGGCGGCGCTGCCGGCGGCGGAGGCTGCGAAAGCGGCACCGAGCGCGGCGACACCGAGGGTCTTGGCAGCGGACTGCTTCATCGAAAATCGTCCTTGGGGGAACTCGGGGGAAATGAGCGGCTCTGCAAACTAGCCAGCGCGCGACGCCGCCCGCAATCACCCGAAACGGCCGGGTCATGCAATTCCCCGCCGTCGCGGCAGCACGCCCCGAAGCCGCCCTCAGTCGCCCGGAGTCGCGGATCCGCTGGTCACGGCGGTCTGCGTGAACAGCCATTCGGACTTCAGCTCGGCATAGCCCGGCTTGATCACGTCATTGATCATCGCCAGCCTTTCGTCGAAAGGAATGAATGCTGATTTCATCGCATTGACCGTGAACCACTGGATGTCGTCGAGTGTGTAGCCGAACGCCTCGGTCAGCCGCTCGAATTCACGGCTCATGGTGGTGCCGGACATCAACCGGTTGTCGGTGTTCACCGTGGTGCGGAAGTGCAGACGGCGCAGCAGGCCGATGGGGTGCTCGGCATAGGAGGACGCGGCGCCCGTCTGGAGGTTGGAGGTGGGGCACATCTCCAGTGGGATGCGCTTGTCGCGTACGTACGCGGCGAGGCGGCCGAGCGTGACGGTGCCGTCGTCGGCGATCTGGATGTCGTCGATGATGCGGACGCCGTGGCCGAGGCGGTCGGCGCCGCACCACTGGAGGGCCTGCCAGATGGACGGCAGACCGAAGGCCTCGCCCGCGTGGATGGTGAAGTGGTTGTTCTCGCGCTTCAGGTACTCGAAGGCGTCCAGGTGGCGGGTGGGCGGGAAGCCGGCTTCGGCGCCCGCGATGTCGAAGCCGACGACACCGGAGTCCCGGTGGGCGTTGGCGAGTTCGGCGATCTCCAGGGAGCGGGCGGCGTGCCGCATCGCGGTGAGCAGGGCGCCGACGCGGATGCGGTGGCCGTTGGCGCGGGCCCGCCGTTCGCCTTCGCGGAAGCCGTCGTTGACGGCGGTGACGACCTCGTCGAGGGTGAGGCCGCCCTCCAGGTGCTGTTCGGGGGCGTAGCGGATCTCCGCGTACACGACGCCGTCCTCGGCGAGGTCCTCGGCGCACTCGGCGGCGACGCGGAAGAGGGCCTCGCGGGTCTGCATGACGGCGCAGGTGTGGGCGAAGGTCTCCAGATAGCGCTCCAGGGACCCGGAGTCGGCGGCTTCGCGGAACCACAGGCCGAGCTTGTCGGGCTCCGACTCGGGGAGGGCGTCGTAGCCGCCGGCGAGGGCGAGATCGATGACCGTGCCGGGACGCAGGCCGCCGTCGAGGTGGTCGTGGAGCAGGACCTTCGGGGCGCGGCGGATCTGGTCCGCGGTGGGAGTGGTGAGGCTCTGGCTCGTCATTTTCGAACTCTAGCCCCTACGCGCGTAGAGAGCGCGGTGGCGACGCGAGTTGGCGAAGCAGGCCGGCATGTGACGCCGATACGCAACAGTGACCGGCCGTACGGGTGGCGTACATCTCTCCTTCTGAGACTGTTCTGCCATGGCACTGGCACTGCACTCACTCGTCGGTCCGAGTGGTGTTCCGGGTGGTGTACGGGAGCCCCGGCTGGGGCGTCCCGTCAGGGGTTCCGGTTCGGTTTGGGGTTCGGGTTCGGGTTCGGGTTCGGGTTCGGGTTCCGGTTCGGCGGCGGCGTCCGTGGGCGGGGTGGTGCTGCTCCTTCCGGACGGCGAGCCCGAGTCGGCGCGCCGCGCGTCGGCGCTGGCGCGGGCGGCGCTGCTGCCGCTGGCGCGCCGGCTCGTGCGGGCGGGGCGGGACGAGGGGCTCGCGGCGCATGTGGTGCGGTACCGGGGGCGCGGCTGGAACGGCGCGGACGCGCGGCTCGCGGCGGACGCCGGGTGGGCGGTCGCGGAGGTGGTACGGCGCCACGGGGACGTCCCGGTGTGCCTGGCCGGGCACGGCATGGGCGCGCGGGCGGCGCTGCGGGCGGCGGGGCATCCGGCGGTGGTGTCCGTCCTGGCGCTGGCGCCGTGGCTGCCGGAGGACGACATGGCGGCCGAGCCGGAGCCGGTGCGGCAGTTGGCGGGGCGCCGGGTGATGGTGGTGCACGGGACGATGGACACCCGTACGGACCCGGAGCTGTCCTACCGGCTGGCGGCCCGCGCGAAGAAGGCCAACCGGGATGTGTGCCGGTTCGAGGTGCACTCGGACGGGCACGCGCTGCGCCAGCACCACGACGAAGTCCTGTCACTGGCCGCCGACTTCGTCCTGGGCTCGCTGTTCGGGCGGCCGTTCGCCCGGCCGGTCGCGGACGCGTTCGCGGCGCCGCCGCCGATCGGGCTGCGCATGCCGCTGGCGGCGGGCTTCGGACGCTCGCTGCGTCCGTAGGGGTCTTTCCCCCACCCCGCCCCTTCCCGAATCGGGGGCTCTGCCCCCGAACCCCCGCTCCTCAAACGCCGG
>NZ_JABWDV010000365.1 GCF_013362995.1 Streptomyces sp. TRM64462
CCCGGTCCGAGCCGGTGGCCCAGGGACGTACCCCGGGCGCCGCCCGGCCGGACGCGGCGGGCAAGGCGGGCATCGCCATGCGGGCCGGCGCGCCGTCCGGGGCGGCGGGGTCGGCCGGGTCGGCTGAGCGGTTCGTGCCGTTCGAGCAGGCCGCTCAGGCCGCTCAGGCTGCTCACGCCGCTCAGGCCGCTCACGCTGCTCAGGCGGCTCAGGCCACTCAGGTCGCCCAAGGCGCCGCCGCCACGCTCGCGTCCGCCGGTTCGGGTACCGCCGCCGCGCGGTCCGTGGTGAGCGCCCTCGTCGGCGCCCGCCCGGCAGCGGGGCGGTTCGATCCCGACGCGACGGTCGAGTTCAAGCCCGTGGGGGCCGGCCGCAGGCGCGGGCGGCACGCCGGGCTCTCGGCCGCCGCGCGGCCCGGGCCGACGGTGGAGCCGCGGCTGGTCGAGCGGGAGGGCTCGGTGCTGCCCGGGTGGGCGGCGGCGCTCGCCGGAGCGGTCGCGGTCGCCGCGTCGGCGGTCGTCACATGGTGGTCGGGCGCCCTCCCCGAGCCGCTGATCGGCGCGCTGGGCCTGCCGTTCCGCCCGTACCAGGGCCTGGGCATCGGCCCCGCCGTACTGCTCGCGCTCGGCGTACTGGTCGCGCTGTTCGCGTTCGGCGGGCTGGTGCGCGGCCGCGTCGGCCACGCCTGGGTGCTCACCCTCTTCGGCGAGTACCGCGGCACGGTGCGCCGCACCGGCCTCATGTGGGTGAGCCCCCTCCTCCTGCGCCGCTGCGTCGACGTACGGCTACGCCACTGGCGCAGCGAACCGCTGCCCGCGGTCGACGCGCACGGCACCGCCCTGCGCGTGGTCGTCCTGGTGGTGTGGCGGATTCAGGACACCGTACGGGCGTCACTCGCTCTCGCGGACCACGAGCGCTACCTGCGCGAACAGGTCGAGGCGGCCATGGCGCGGGTCCTGTCCCAGCTCCCCGCCGACGCGTTCCACGGCGACACCCCGACCCTCCGCAACGCGGAGGCCGTGGGGGAGGCCCTCACCCGGACGCTCGCCGCCGAGTGCGGGCCCGTCGGCGTCGAGGTGTTCTCGGCGCAGCCGACCCGTATCGAGTACGCCCCCGAACTCGCCGCCGCCATGCGCCGCCGCCGGATCGCGGCGATCGACGCCGAGCACCGCGACGCGGTGCTCACGTCGGTGGTGGACGCCGTGGACGACGTGGTCCACCGGCTGACCGCGCGTGGTCTGGTCGAGCTGGACGACTACGACCGCAAGGCGCTGGTCAAAGACCTGACCGTGGCGTTCTACACGGGACACGCCGGTCCGGTCGAAGGTGCGTGATTGGTATGGACATGACGACTTCGCGTCCCTAGATTGGAGTTGGTCTAGACCGCAAGTGACGCACCGGCCGACCGCCATGTTCGCGCGCGATCCCCCACCTCCATCCGGAGCGACAGCATGCGACAGAACCAGAGACAGCAGGAACGCCCGAGGAAACGCCCGATACGCACGGCCCTCGTCGTGGCCCTGGGAGTCGCCGGGGCCACGCTCCTGGCCACCGGGACCGCCGGCAGCCACGGCTACACCGACGCCCCCATCAGCAGGCAGAAGCTCTGCGCCAACGGCACCGTCACGAACTGCGGCTCCATCCAGTGGGAGCCGCAGTCCGTCGAGGGCCCGAAGGGTTTCCCCGCCCGTGGGCCCGCCGACGGCACCATCTGCTCGGGCGGAAACAGCCGCTTCGCCCAGCTCGACGACCCGCGCGGCGGCGCCTGGCCCGCCACGCGGCTCACCGCGGGCCAGAGCTACACCTTCCGGTGGCAGTTCACCGCCCCGCACCGCACGACCGACTTCCGCTACTACATCACCCGCGACGGATGGGACCCGAACCGCCCGCTGACCCGTGCGGCCCTGGAGCTCCAGCCGTTCCTGACCGTCCCGTACGACGGCCGGCAGCCGCCGTACACGTTCACGCACCAGGGCACCGTCCCGAGCGGCAAGAGCGGCCGGCATCTGATCCTGGCCGTGTGGACCGTGCACGACACGGGCAACGCGTTCTACGCCTGCTCCGACGTCCGCTTCTGAGCAGCAAGAAGGCCCCTCGCTCTCGCGTGGGGCCTTCTCCGTCTGTGCGCCGCCAGGGACTCGAACCCCGGACCCGCTGATTAAGAGTCAGCTGCTCTAACCAACTGAGCTAGCGGCGCGCGCTGACGAAGTTCATACTACCTGGTCCCGAAGGGTGCTCCCGACCACCCGCACGGCCGTCCCGCACGGCCGTCCCGGCCACCCGCGCCTCACAGCGCCAGCGACAGCACCACCGGCGCCGCCCTGCGGTTCAGCGCGTCGGCCGCGGCCCGCAGCCGGTGGGCGTGCTCGATCGGCAGCGACAGTGCCAGGCACCCCACCGACGAGCCCGCCGTCAGCGGCACCGCGGCGCAGACCGTGCCCACGGCGTACTCCTGGAGGTCCAGCACCGGGACCGTCGGCGGCTGGCTGTCCAGCTTGGAGAACAGCACCCGCTCGCTGGTGATCGTCCGCGACGTCAGCCGGGCGATCTTGTGCCGTGACAGATGGTCCCGCCGCCCGTTCTGGTCGAGCTGGGTCAGCAGGCACTTGCCGACCGCGCTCGCGTGCGCCGCCGAGCGGAAGTCCACCCACTCGTTGACCTTCGGCGTGTGCGGCCCGTCCGCCATCTGGGTGATCTTGACCTCGCCGTCGATGTACCGGCTGATGTAGACGGCCGCGCCCACCGAGTCGCGCAGCTCGGTCAGCGTCTCCTGGAGCTTCGCCTCCAGGGCCTCGCGGCGCGTGGCGCCCGAGCCCAGCAGGACCAGGGAGTCCCCGACGACGTACGCCCCGTCGGCCACCTGCTCCACGTAGCCCTCGCGGCGCAGCATGCGGAGGAGTGGCGTGAGATGTGCGGTCGGCAGCCCGGTCTCGCGCGCGATCTGGACGTCGGTGACCCCGCCGCCGTACCGGGACACTGTTTCGAGGACGCGCAGGGCGTATTGCACCGAGTGGAACGGCGCGGTCGGCTCGGGCTTCAGCGCCACGGTTTCCCCCTACCAGGTTGTGACCGCATGCTTCCCTACCACGATAGCCGCCAAAGGCCGTTTCCGGGCGTCCTGTTGACAACAATGCCGTGCGCCCCAGACGCGTACGCTGGGGCGCACTCGCATGGCATATGCAGTGGACATAACTCGGCCGTGGAGCGGGAGCTCCGAACCCCCTCGGGCCGGTTCAGAGCACCGCGCCGAGGAACTCCCGGGTGCGCTCGTGCTCCGGCTCCGAGAAGATCCGCTCCGGCGGCCCGGACTCGATGACACGCCCCGAGTCGAACATCAGCACCTCGTCCGAGATGTCCCTGGCGAAGTTCATCTCGTGCGTGACGCACAGCATGGTGATGTCCGTGGTCCTCGCGATGTCCCGCAGCAGGTCCAGCACCCCGGCCACCAGCTCCGGGTCGAGCGCCGACGTCACCTCGTCGAGCAGCAGCACCTTCGGCCGCATGGCCAGCGCCCGGGCGATCGCGACCCGCTGCTGCTGGCCGCCGGAGAGCTGGGCCGGCCGCGCGCCCGCCTTGTCGGCGAGCCCCACCAGGTCGAGGAGGCCCCGGGCGCGCTCCTCGGCCTCGTCCCTGCCGAGCCCGAGCACCCGTACGGGCGCCTCGGTGATGTTGCGCAGCACGGACATGTTCGGGAACAGGTTGAACTGCTGGAACACCATCCCGATCTGCTTGCGCACCTCGCGCCGCTGCTGCTCGGTGGCCGGGAACAGCCGGTCGCCGTTGACATCGACGGTGCCGGTGTCCGGCCGCTCCAGGGTCATCAGCATGCGCAGGATCGTCGTCTTGCCGGAGCCGGAAGGGCCGATCAGCGTGACGTGTCTGCCCGCGTCGACGGAGAAGCACAGGTTGTCGAGGACGGTGTTCTCACCGAACCGCTTGCTGACGTTCTCGAAGCGGATCAGCTCATTGGACGGGGACGGGGACGGGGACGGGGACTTCGACGGGGTCTGGTCAGTGGACAAGGCGGCGCTCCAGGGCTCGT
The DNA here is from genome assembly GCF_013362995.1 of Streptomyces sp. TRM64462. Classification (GTDB taxonomy): domain Bacteria; phylum Actinomycetota; class Actinomycetes; order Streptomycetales; family Streptomycetaceae; genus Streptomyces. The sequence goes on from NZ_JABWDV010000365.1 coordinate 4,043, forward strand.
ACAAGAAGGGAAGCCGGGTAGGCGATGAGGACGAAGGCGACACCGACGACCGTCAGCGGCTCGGTGTACTGGAAGGTCGCGGCGCTCTCCAGACGCGACTGCTGGAGCATCTCCAGCACACTGATCGCGGCCAGCAGCGGCGTGTCCTTCAGCATCGCGATGACGTAGTTGCCGAGCGCCGGCGTGATCCGCCGGACCGCCTGCGGCAGGATCACCGCGAACCAGGTGCGGTGGGCGGGCAGGCTGAGCGCCGTCGCCGCCTCCCACTGCCCGGCCGGTACGGCGTCGATGCCGGCCCGGTAGACCTGGGCGGTGTACGTCGAGTAGTGCAGCCCGATCGCGAGCGTGCCGGTGGTGAGCGCCGAGAACTGCACCCCCCACTCCGGGAGCACGAAGAACAGGAAGAAGAGCTGGACGAGCAGCGGCGTGCTGCGGATGAACTCGGTGACCGCGTTCACCGGCCACCGCACCCACCGGCTCGGCGCGCGGAACGCGAGCGCCCACACCAGCCCCAGCGAGAACGAGATCAGCGACCCCAGCACGAGGACCTGCAGGGTCACCAGCAGACCGTCGGCGAAGCGCGGCATGAAGTCCCATACCGCGGACCAGTCCCACGTCACTTGAGATCACCTCGCAGAAGGCTGCCGGTCGCGGCCGGGGGCTTGTTCTTGCTGCCGGGGGTCCGGGGGTCGTCCCCCGGGGAAGAGGAGTACTTCGCGACCACCCCGAGATTCGCCTTCGTCTTCCGTTCCAGGGCCTTCATCGAGCGCGTGATGCCGAACGCCATGACGAAGTAGATGACCAGCACGACCGTGTAGATCTGCGCGCTCTCCTGCGTCGCCAGCCGCACCAGGTACGCCGCGAACGAGATGTCACCGACGCCCAGCAGCGACACCAGGGCCGTGCCCTTCAGCAGCTCGACGAGCAGGTTGCAGAAGGACGGGATCATCTCGGGCACCGCTTGCGGCAGCAGCACCAGCCGCATCCGCTGCCACGGCGTGAAGCTCAGCGCGACCGCGGCCTCCCGCTGCGCCGGAGCCACCGAGTTCAGCGCGCCGCGGACGATCTCGGCGCCGTACGCCCCGTACGACAGGCCCAGCGCGAGCACGGCCGCCCACATGGGCACCAGCTGCCAGCCCAGCAGCGGCGGCACCACGAAGAACAGCCAGAACATCAGCACCAGAGCCGACATCCCGCGGAAGATCTCCGTGTACGCGGCGGCCACGAACCGCACGGCCGGCGAGCGGTGCGTACGGGCCATCCCGACGGCGAACGCGACGAACGCCCCGAGCGCCGCGCTGTACACCAGGAGCTGGAAGGTGATCCAGATGCCCGGGAGGACCCAGTTCTGCCAGAGTCCGGCGGTCATCGGCACAGCTCCTCGGCGGTGAGGGAGGTCATCTCGGACTCCGTGAAGCCGAACCGCCGCAGGATGCGGAAGAGCTCGCCGCTCTCCTTCATCTTGAGGATCTCGGCGTTGAAAGCGTCCCGCAGGTCACGGTCGGTGCGGCGGAACGCGAAGCCGCCGCCGTCGATCTGCTCCTCGCCGTCCACGACGGCCGCGAACGCCTCGGTGGCCTCCGCCTTCGTGCTCTTCTTCACCACTTCGCGCGCGGTGAGCGCGGTCCCGGCGAAGACGTCGACACGGCCGGACTCGACGGCGTTCAGACCGGCAACCTGGTCCTGGAGAATGACGATGTCCTTCTCGGGGTACCCGGCGGCCACGGCGTAACCGATCTCCGCGTAGCCGGCCCCGGTGGCGAAGCGGGCCTTCTTGCGGACCACGTCGTCGTACGAACGCAGCCCCTTCGGGTTGCCCTTGAGCACGATGAAGGAGTCGAGCATCTGGTACTCGGGGTCCGAAAAGAGGACCTGCTCGCAGCGCTCCTTCTTGATGTACATACCGGCGGACACGACGTCGAACTGCTGGGAGTTGAGCCCGGGTATGAGTGAGCCGAAGTCCGTGGCGACCGGCTGGACGCGGTCGATGCCGAGGCGCTTGAACACCACCTTGGCGAGTTCCGGAGCCTCGCCCGTGAACGCCCCCTGGTCGTCGACGTATCCATAGGGGACCTCACCGGCGATGCCGAGCCGGACCGTGCGCTGCGTCCTGAGCCGCGCCAGGGCGTCCCCGGACGGGACGCGGGCGCACCCGGTGGCGCCCAGGGCGAGGCCCGACGCGCCGAGCGCGGCCGTGCCGAGCAGCAATGAGCGCCGTCTTATGGATCCTGATTCCCTGTCGTCTCTGCGACGAGCTGTACGAGCCATGGGCGCGCGGCTACCCGAACCTCGGCGGGGTATGCCTCATCGGCGCCCGGAGGACAGGAGGCTGGGCCATGACCACCGTCGGACTTCTCCGCCCGGAGGGACACACGGAGGACGACTACCGCCGTATCGAGACCCTGCTGGACAGCGACATCCGGGTGGACTCCGTCGCGTACGCGGGCCCCGGCGAGAGCCCGGAGCGTCTCGCGGAGGGCGCGGAGCAGCTCCGGCTCGCGGGCGCCGAGTCGGTGGTGTGGGCGTCGGCGGGCGCGTCGTTCGTGCAGGGCTGGGAGGCGGCGCACGAGCAGGCCAGGTCGCTGGCGCTGGCGGCGGGGCTGCCCGCGTCCAGTACGTCGATCGGCTTCGCGCACGCGGTACGGGCGGTGGGCGCCGGCCGGGCGGCGGTGGCCGGGACGTACCCGGAGGACGTGACGGAGGGCTTCGCCCGGTTCCTGGAGGCGGCGGGCATCGAGGTGGTCGGGGTGCGGCGGGCGTTCGAGGTGCGGCCGCTGCCGGAGCTGGTGCGGGCGGCGGACGATCCGCGCGCGGAGGTGGTGCTGGTTCCGGACACGTCGCTGCCGACGGTGGCGGACCTGGCGGAGGCGGAGGCGGCGGTCGGCAAGCCGGTGCTGACCGGGACGCAGGTCACGGTGTGGGAGGGGCTGCGGCTCGCGGAGCGGCACGGGGCCTGGGCGGACGAACTGGGCGCGCTGTTCGCCAGGCGGGAGCCGCGTGGGGTGTGGGAGCCGGGGGAGTGAACTGTTCCCCTACCCCGCCCCTTCCCGAATCGGGGGCTCCGCCCCCGAACCCCCGCTTCTCAGTCGCCGGAGGGCTGAAACTTCAGCCCGTCCGGCGCTTGAGGACGAGCTCCCCCAAGCTCTTCGAGCAGGGGGTACCCCCACAGG
>NZ_JABWDV010000366.1 GCF_013362995.1 Streptomyces sp. TRM64462
GGCGGACGACGAGCTCGTCCTCGGGGTGGGGCAGGTCGGGCAGGTCGAAGAGCGGCTCCTCGCCGTTGAACGCCCACACGATCCCGTACCGCTCCACCGTCGGGAACCGGAACAACCGCGCACGCGACGGCACCGGATCACCGATCCCCGTCGCCGCACACCGCCCGTCCCCGCCATACCGCCACCCATGGAAACGGCACCGCAACTGCTCCCCCACGACCTCCCCCACCGACAAGTCCGCCCCCAGATGCACGCAGTACGCACTCACCACCCGCGCCGGCCCACCACCCTCACCACGAAACGCCACCACACGACCACCCAGAAAACCCGCACCCACCACCGACCCCGGCTTCAGATCCGCCGACAGACACACCGGGAACCAGCTCTGACTGAACACACCCCCCTCCCCCTCGCCCGGGACCGGCCGGCCGAGGGGCCGGGTGAGCGGGGTCGTCGACGTGGAACGGCCGGTCATGGTCATCGCTGCTCCCAGCGGTATGAGGCGGGACGGGACGGCTCAGACGAGGAAGTCGCGCGCGGGGTTGGCGCGCGGGTAGTTCCGGACGTACTGGAGGTACCGGTCGAGAGTGCGGTCGCTGCGGGTGAGCAGGCCCGGCCGGAAGCGGATGGTGCCGAGGACCGGTGTGTCGTCGTCGAAGAGGTTCATCATCACGGAGAACGCCCGGTCGAGGAACGCCTCGGCCGCCACGGTGTCCTCGCCGTCCTCGCGGCGCGCGCCGAACACGAAGGTGGCGCGGGAGCGGCCGGGGCCGGGGATGCCGAGCGGGGCGATCCAGAAGAACCAGCGGCCGTCGAGGGTGCCGGTCTGCCAGAAGATGTTGGTGCCGTGGATGTCCACGCGGACGTCGAAGTCGGCGTCGCCGCGCAGCCGGGCGCGCAGATCGAAGCCGACGGAGTACGTCCCGACGCGCACGGAGTCGTTGGGGTCCTCGGCGAGCTCGAACTCGTGGGGCAGGGACAGGTGTTGCAGGTCCATGGTGTGGGCCTGGACCAGCCAGGGCTCGACGGGCATCTCGTCGAGCATCGACCGGCGGACGACGAGCTCGTCCTCGGGGTGGGGCAGGTCGGGCAGGTCGAAGAGCGGCTCCTCGCCGTTGAACGCCCACACGATCCCGTACCGCTCCACCGTCGGGAACCGGAACAACCGCGCACGCGACGGCACCGGATCACCGATCCCCGTCGCCGCACACCGCCCGTCCCCGCCATACCGCCACCCATGGAAACGGCACCGCAACTGCTCCCCCACGACCTCCCCCACCGACAAGTCCGCCCCCAGATGCACGCAGTACGCACTCACCACCCGCGCCGGCCCACCACCCTCACCACGAAACGCCACCACACGACCACCCAGAAAACCCGCACCCACCACCGACCCCGGCTTCAGATCCGCCGACAGACACACCGG
>NZ_JABWDV010000367.1 GCF_013362995.1 Streptomyces sp. TRM64462
AGCGCGGGCTCGGCCCAGTCCAGGACCGTCGTACGAGGCGGGGCGCCGCCCTCCCACGCCTCGGCGACCGCCCAGCTCGCCGCGCCCGTGCCGCCGCCGACGTCGGTGTGCGCGCCGGGCGCCCAGCCGGGCGCGGCATCGCGCAGCGCGGCGAGCGCGGACCGTACCGCCTCGAACGTGGCGGGCATGCGGTACGCGGCGTACGCGGCGACGTCGGCGCGGTCCCGGAGGACGGGCGCGTCGGTCGGGGTCGTGCCCCGGTAGTTGGCGATGAGCCGGTCGACGGCCTGTGCCGCCTTGCTCGGCGGGAGTCCGTCGAGCAGCCCGGCGAGGGCGGCGCGCAGGGCTTCCGGGGTGGAGGGTGAGGCGTTCACCGATCCATGGTAGGCGGGGCCGTGCGGGCGGCCCGCCACGGACGGCAGAGCCCCAGGAAGCAGCCGACGGCGGCGAGCGCGCACACGAGCTGGACCACGGCCATCGGCACGGCGGTCCGCTCTCCCGCGATGCCGACCAGCGGCGACGCCACGGCGCCGATCAGGAACGAGGACGTGCCGAGCAGCGCGGAGGCGGAGCCGGCCGCGTGCGGGGTGCGCATCAGCGCCTGCGCGTTGGTGTTGGGCAGCGTGAGGCCCATCGCGGACATGAGGACGAAGAGCCCGGCGGCGACCGGCACCAGGCCCGGCTTCCCGAACACACCGCTGGTCATCAGCAGCAGCGCGAGGGCGGCCAGCGTGATCACGGCGAGGCCGGCGCCGAGCGCCTTGTCGAGGCTGACCCGGCCGACCAGCAGCTTGCCGTTGATCTGGCCGACGACGACCAGGCCGACCGAGTTGACGCCGAAGAGGAGGCTGAAGGTCTGCGGGGACGCGCCGTAGATCTCCTGCACGACGAACGGCGACGCGGAGATGTACGCGAAGAGCACGGCGAACGCGAGGCCGCCCGCCAGCGTGTAGCCGGTGAACACACGGTCCGCGAGCAGCCCCCGCATGGTGCGCAGGGCGGCGCCGACGCCGCCGCTGTGCCGCCGGTCGGCGGGCAGCGTCTCGTGGAGCCACTTCCACACGACGAACGTGAGCACCACGCCGACGACGGCCAGGACGTAAAAGACGCCGCGCCAGTCGGTGACCCGCAGGATCTGGCCGCCGATGAGCGGAGCGATGATCGGCGCGACCCCGGAGATCAGCATGAGCGTGGAGAAGAACCGGGCCATCTCGACGCCGTCGTACAGATCGCGGACGACGGCGCGCGCGATGACGATGCCCGCGGCGCCCGCCAGTCCCTGGAGCAGCCGGAACGCGATGAGCAGCTCGGCGCTGGGGGCGAGGGCGCACACGGCGGTCGCCGCCACGTACACGAGCATCCCGACGAGGAGGGGGCGGCGGCGGCCCCACTTGTCGCTCATCGGCCCGACGACGAGCTGGCCGAGCGCCATGCCGGCGAGGCAGGCGGTGAGGGTGAGCTGCACGGTGGCGGCGGGCGCGCTCAGGGACCGGGTGACCTCCGGCAGGGCCGGGAGGTACATGTCCATGGACAGCGGCGGGAGGGCGGTGAGGCCGCCGAGCACGAGGGTGACGAGGAGCCCGGCGCGGCGCGCGGCGGTGGTGGCGGCGGCGACGGGGTGCTGCTGCTCGGAGGCGGCGGGGTGCTGCTCGGAGGCGGCGGGGTGCTGCTCGGTGGCGGCGGTGGGGGTGTCGGTCTGGGGTCGGTCGGTGGATATGGGTCCTCGCGGTGTGCTCGGTCCGCCGCTCTCCGGCATCTCTTCTCCTGTCCTGGGGTGCGCGCCTATGCTCTCAGCCCGAGGCCGATAGTTGAAACCTCAAGAGGGCTTCGAGGACTTCACCGGAGGGGGCGGGCATGGAGCGGAAGGTGCGCTGGGGTGTGCTGGCGACAGGCGGGATCGCCGCGTCGTTCACGAGCGACCTGCTGGAGCTGGCGGACGACGCCGAGGTGGTGGCGGTCGCCTCCCGTACGGCGGAGTCGGCCAAGGCCTTCGCGGAGCGGTTCGGGATACCGCGCGCCTACGGGTCGTGGGCGGAGCTGGCGGCCGACGAGGACGTGGACGTGGTGTACGTCGCCACACCGCACGCCGCGCACCGGGCGGCGGCCGGGCTGTGCCTGGAGGCGGGGAAGGCGGTGCTGTGCGAGAAGCCGTTCACGCTGAACGTACGGGAGGCCGAGGAGCTGGTGGCACTGGCCCGGGAGCGCGGGGCGTTCCTGATGGAGGCCATGTGGATGTACTGCAACCCGGCCATCCGGCGCCTGGCGGAGGTGGTCGCGGACGGGGCGGTCGGGGAGATCCGTACGGTCCACGCGGACTTCGGCCTGGTCGCTCCGGACGACCCCGGGCACCGGCTGCGCGACCCGGCGGCGGGTGGCGGCGCGCTGCTGGACCTGGGCGTGTATCCGGTGGCGTTCGCGCAGCTCCTGCTCGGTGAGCCGGACCGGGTGCGGGCGGACGCGCTGCTGTCGCCGGAGGGCGTCGACCTGAACACGGGGATGCTGCTGGGCTGGGACTCGGGGGCGACGGCGCTGCTGTCCTGCTCGGTCGTCGCGGACACCCCGCTGACCGCGTCGGTGACCGGGACGGCCGGGCGGATCGAGTTCCCGCGCGGCTTCTTCTTCCCGGAGGGTTTCACGCTGTACCGGGAGGGCCGCGACCCGGAGGAGTTCCGGGTCGACGGGCGCCGGGACAGCCTCGGCCACGAGGCGGCGGAGGTCATGAGGTGCCTGCGCGCGGGCGCGACGGAGTCGCCGCTGGTCCCGCTGGACGGGACGCTCGCGGTGATGCGGACGCTCGACGCGGTACGGGAGCGCATCGGCGTCCGCTACCCCGGCGAATAGTCCACATGGCGGCCATATGGGTCCAGGTACCGGACATTCCCGTACGCTGCGCGCCCATGGAGGCTGTACGAGGAAGTGCGGGGACGGCGGGGATCGCGGTGGTGACCGGCGCCGGTTCCGGCATCGGCCGGAGCGTGGCGGTGGCCCTGGCGCAGGCGGGCTGGTCGCTCGCGCTGGCGGGGCGGCGTGCGGAGCCCCTGGCGGAGACGGCGGAGCTGGCGGAGCCGACGGGCGGCGACGCGTTGTGCGTCCCCACGGACGTCACGTCCGAGGAGGCCGTCGCCGCGCTGTTCGCGGCGGTCCGCGAGCGGTACGGGCGCGTGGACCTGCTGTTCAACAACGCGGGTTCGTTCGCGGGCGGCGGCACGCCGGTCGACGAGCTGGCCGCCGACACCTGGCGTCAGGTCGTGGACGTGAACCTGACGGGCACGTTCCTGTGCGCGCAGGCCGCGTTCCGGCAGATGAAGGAGCAGGACCCGCGGGGCGGCCGGATCATCAACAACGGCTCCATCTCGGCGCATGTGCCGCGCCCGCACTCGGTCGCGTACACGGCGACGAAGCACGCGGTGACGGGTCTGACGAAGTCGCTGTCGCTTGACGGCCGCCCGTACCGGATCGCCTGCGGGCAGATCGACGTCGGCAACGCGGCGACGGAGATGACCGCGCGCATGCAGACGGGCATCCTCCAGGCCAATGGCACACTGGCCGCCGAGCCGGTCATGGACGCGGCGGACGTGGCCCGCACGGTGGTGCACATGGCGTCGCTGCCGCTGGAGGCGAACGTGCAGTTCGCGACGGTGATGGCGACGACGATGCCGTACATCGGACGCGGCTGACCGTCACCCGGGAACAATCCGCGGGCCGCCCCGGCGAACTCACCGTGGAGCTCCGCCCCGACGACCACCGGGTGCGGGTGACGGGCACGGGCACCCGCCTGCGAAGCCCGGGCGCCCGGCCGCTCGTCCTTACGCCTGGCCGGTCTCGAAGCGGCTGATCCTGCCGTCCTCGACGACGAAGTGCCACCGGGTGCGCATCTCGCCCCAGGTGTCGTTGCGGTAGCGGGCGATCAGGTCGCGGCCGTCGCCCTTCTCGGACTCGACGTCGAGGTGACCGCGCGAGTCGAAGATCTCCCGCTCGGCCCAGTCCTCCAGGTCGCGGTCGGACCCGTCGTCGGACATGGTGGCGTCGGGCGTGAGGGCGGCGCGGAACGCCTGCCGGTCGTGGGCGTTGACGGCGGCGACGAACGCGCGGACGGCGGGGTCGCTGAGCCGGTCGACGGGAATGGGCACGGGAACCTCCGGGAGGTTACGACGGAATGGGGCCCTGCGCCCCACCGGATACACCGCGCCCTCCGCATCGCGCCGTGCGCCACGGGGGAGGCTCACCCCCATGGACGACATGGGCGACGACATGTGGAAGACGGTCGAGGACCTGCACGCCTGGCTCGGCCGGCACGCGGACCGCACCACCGAGCGGGCCGCGCTGCTCCAGATGCTGAAGCTGTCGGAGGAGGTCGGCGAGGTCGCGGAGGCGGTGATCGGGGCGTACGGGCAGAACCCCCGCAAGGGCACCACGCACACCTGGGACGACGTGCAGGCGGAGCTCTGCGACGTGATCATCACCGCGATGCTGGGGCTGCGCACCCTCACGCCCGACGCGGGCCAGGTGTTCGCCCGGCACCTGACCCGCGTCCACGCCCGCTCGCTGCCGGAGCACGACACCCTGCCGGAGCAGCGGGCCGTGCTACCGGGGCAGGCCGCGCTACCGGGGCAGGCCGCGCCACGGGGGCACGCGGCGCCACCGGAGCACGTGGCGCTACCAGAGCACGGGGAGCCGCTCAGGTAGCCGCTTCATGTAGCGGGTGCGCCAGACGAGCTGGTCGACCGGGACGGCGAGCCGCAGGCCGGGCAGCCGCTCCACGAGCACCTGGAGGGCGACCTCCGCGTGCTTGCGGCCGAGCGCGGTCGCGGGGCAGTAGTGCCGGCCGCCGCCGAAGGACAGGTGCGCCGTGGCGTCGGGCCGGCCGATGACGAACCGGTCGGGTTCGGGGAACCGGGCCGGGTCGTGGTTGGCGCCCTCGACGAGTACGAGGACCAGCTCTCCCTTCCGTACGAGGACGTCCCCGAGGGTCACGTCCTCCAGCGCGAGCCGCGGCAGCCCGTCCCCGATGGACAGGTTGACCCGCAGCAGCTCCTCGACCGCCCCGGGGACGCTCGCGGGCTCGGCGCGCAGTCCGTCCCACACCTCGGGCCGCTGGAACAGCGAGAACAGCGCCATGGTGAGGAACCCGGCCGTGGACACGACACCCGCGCCGAAGAGGGTCACGCCGACCGTGGCGAGCATCTCGTCGGTGAGGTGGGCGTAGTCCGGGTCGTCGCGGAGCGCGGCGAGTTCGGCCATGAGCCCGGTGGTGGCGGGGTCGTCGAGGCGGCGGACCATGTGGGCGATGTCGCGGTCCCAGTTGACGCGGGCGCCGTCGACGGGGCAGGCGGAGTTCATGAACGCGATGTCCAGGCTCCGCGCGAGCAGCGGCGCGTCGTCCTGCGGGATGCCGAGGATGTGGCAGTGCATGCCCGTGGAGTACGGGTCGGCGAACTCGCCGCGCAGGTCGGCGGTGGGCCCGCGCCGGACCAGCTCGTCGACGAGCCGCCCGGCGCTGTCGCGCATCCATTCCACGAGGCCCGGCGCCTTGGGGTTGAGCGCCTTGAGCACGGCCTTGCGCAGCCCGGCCCCGGTGATGTTGCCCATGTTGTTGACGACTTCGGGCGGGATCGTCAGCGCGTACTGGCGCGGCGCCCCGGGCGCGGAGGTGTCCTTGAGCGAGAACCGGTCGTCCTCCAGGACCTGCTTGGCGAGGTCGTACGAGGAGACGAGCCAGGCCTCGTCGCCGGCGATGGTCCGTACGCGGGCGACGGGTTGGGTGGTGCGGAGGTGCTCGACCTCGGGCGGGAGCCGGTCGCCGCGCGCGTCGAAGGGGAAGGCGAGCAGGGGCCTGTCGGTGGTGGCGCTGGTCATCGGGTGGTGGCTCCGTCCGGGTTCGGGGTGAGGATGGCGTGTCCCTGGTTGCGGGAGGCTCGCAGGCCGGAGCCCCGGGAGTAGAGCAGTTCGGCCATCGGCAGCAGCTGGTGGTAGCAGTTGAGCGACGACGGCACGCCGAGGACGGCGGGCGTGTCGACGAACAGCGGGATCTCGGCGCACACGTAGTCCAGGCAGACCTGTTTCCGTGCCTCGGTGACCTCGCCCTTGGTGGCGAGGAAGCCGGCGACCAGCGCGTCGCACGCCCCACGGAAGTCGGCGTCCGTGGCGAGGCGTTCGCGGATGTCGGCGTGGATGGCGCGGTAGGCGGGGTGGTGTACGAAGTCGGACATGGCGTGCCCGCGCAGCCGCGCGTCCTGTCGGCCCTGCCGGTCCTGTCGGCCCTGCCCGTCCTGCCGGCCGGGCCTGTCGCGCCCGTCCGGCCTGCCGTCGCCGGCGAGTGCTTCGACGGCGGCGGTCACCTTGGCCCGTACGCCCCGGATGTTCTTCACGGCCTTGCGGCGCGCGTCGTCGGGGGCGTAGCCGGACGCCTCGTACATCTCCGCGACGTGCAGGTCGGTGTAGACGAGGTCGACGCGGTCGAAGTGCGCGAGCCCCCAGCGGGCGAGGTCCATGACGCGTTCGTGGGAGAAGTAGCTGTTGCCGGGCGATACGCCGATCACCGCGTGCGCGCCCTCGTCGCAGATGACGCGGCAGTGCTCGGTGAAGGGCCGTACATGGAACATGCCGCCCGATGCGAGGGGCGGCATGAGCAGTCGTTCTATTCCGGAGACGGTTTCAGTCGTCAATCCTTCACAGATCCTTCGCGCCGCGAGTCCCCGATGGAGCCCTGTGCTCCGGGTGTGGCGGCGCGCAGTGAAGCTAACGGGGAGACGCCGTGAAGACCACGGGCGTGGGGCGAATTCCAGCCGCCCTCTACCGAGGGGTAGTTGACTCCGCAAGGAGGCGGCCCGCAGCGCCTCCGGCTCCCCTTTCCGCAGGTCGGCGACGGGGTGGCGGGCCCGCATTTCCGGGGGCGAGGCGGGGAGGCCGGGTCCCGGACGCTGTCGGCGGTCCACAGCGCCCTGCGCACCGCGGGATTCGGCTCTGGCGCCCGGACAGGCGTGGCCGAATCTCGCGGCTATATGTCCGCCCGCAGCAGGCCTGCGGGGTTCACGGGGTGCCGTCCACCCGCTCGGACTCCGACTCCTGCTCGTGCTCCTTCTCCTTCTCCGGCTCGGGCTCCTGCGGCCGGCTGCCGCCACCCGCCAGGGCTTTGGCGTGCTGCAGCGCGGTCAGCCGCCGGACGAAGAGGATGGCCAGCACGGCCGCCGCGATGTCGATCACGTAGCCGGCGACCAGGCCGAGGGCCGCGCGCCGCAGATCGTCGCCGTACTCGGCCCGGTCCCATGCCCTGGTGGCGATCCGGTCGACGGCGAGGGAGACGACCCACAGCGTCCACCAGGCGTTGAGGACGCCCCGCGACGCACGCCGCTCCAGCTCGCTGGCGCGCCAGATGTCGCCGGCGATCTGACGCGGGATCCACAGGTTGGCGATCGGGATGAACCAGGCCCCGACGGCCCAGCCGGGGCCCCGCCGCTGCAGGTCCGGGGCGAAGACCTGGGCGTTGCCGCGAACCCGGCGGAACCACACGATGAAGACGACTCCTGTGGCGACCAGCGCCGTCACGTACAGGGAGGCGACCCGGTACATGAGCAGATCGGCCCGTCGGCCGTCGTCGGCGTACTCCCCGGTCCCGCCCTCCAGGATCCGCCCCACGACGGCGTGCGTGTTCAGCGCGGCGTAGACGGCGGCGAGATCGACGGCGATGACGACCGCGAGCAGCGCGACAACGACGTACGACAGCCCGACGGGCGACCGGAGGACGCCCCCGCTCGGGGCGGGCACCGGCGCGCCGCCGCCCACCGCGCAGGCGGGGCAGAGGCCGGCCGCGTCGGTGGCGCCCTGCGCCGCGCATCTGGAACAGATCATGGAAGACGAACCCCCCTTGGGCCATGGCCCCAAAGCACAGAAGAGAAGAACAGAAGAACGAAAAAGCGCCCCTCCCCCAAGGCGCGCCGCGCGACCCGGCGGGCCGCCCGAGGACCATACGCGCTGCTCAGGCAGGGGTCCAGAGGAATACGACCGGCCCGGGCGGCGGTCGCCTGAGTGGAGCGGCGACAGCGGCCCGGGCCGGGGGTGGGGCCGGGGGGCGGGGGTGAGGGTGGGGGCTACCAGAAGATGTGGTCCACGGTGTCGTTGGTGACCGGCGGCTCCTGGAGGCGCTGGCCCGGGAAGAGCGGCCGGGTCAGGCCCGTGTCGTCGTCACCGAGGACGGCAACGGCGCGGGTGTAGTTGACCCAGGAGGAGACGTTGTCGGCGGCCGAGCCGCCGGGGGCGGCCATGGGCAGTTCGTGCAGGTTGACCGGGTAGCCCTCGGCGACACCGTACGCCGGGCCGCTGAAGTTGTAGTCGCGGTAGAGGCACAGGGTGTACATCGGGCACGGTTCGCTGTCGTTCAGCTTGATGACGCCCGGCGGCAGGGGTACGGCCTCGGCGTCGGCCGGCGCGGCGGCGGCGGAGGTCGCGCCCGTGCTCAGCGGCAGGGCCATGGCGGCCAGGACGGCGGCCGCGAGGCCGGCCAGACGGGCGGCGGTCCGCGTGCGGCGCTTCTGCGTGTTCGTCATCCGACTCTCCTCAATGGTCCGGGCGCCCGGATTGTCCCCGAACGCCCGTTGCCCGTACGGCAGATGGAATCCCTGCCGTGGAACCGGAAGGCTCCGCAGCCATCGTCTCCACGCACCCGCGGTGGTCACACCACGCAGCGACTCGATGACGCAAAGTGTTGCTCTGTCCGAATGTTCCACCTTGCGTTCCCCGACCGGCGGAGGGGAAGCGGCCCGATCTGCGGGGACGCGCGGGGACGACCGAGGGACTGCCTGCCGCCTTGGCGACCGCACGCCAGCCGGACCGCCCTGCCTCACCCCCCATACGGGTCAACCGGAGGACCGGGGGCGGCACCGGGAGGCGCACCGCCGGCCGCGCGCGCCGTCCCGGCCGCCGGGTGGCTGGGAGCGGGGTCCGCACATCACCCTGACGACTGCGGCCGCGGCCTATCCTGGAACCGTCGCCGCGGTCCCGTGACTCCGAACGGGAGGGCTCGTGAGCCGCAATCACCGCTTCCACGTCGATCAGGGGGGCCACTCCGTCACCGTCCTGCTCGACGTCCCGGCCGGGGCCATCGAGGTACTGGTCGACGGGAAGGTCGTGGCCGGACTCCGCCACTACCCCCGCACCGACCCGGCCGAGCTGACGGCCGAACTCCCCGGCGAGCCGCCCAGGCCGATCCGCGTCCTCGTCACCCGCCCCGAGCGGGACGGTCCACCCCTGTGCGTACTGGAGAGCGCCGGCACGCGCTACCTGATGCCCCACGTACCCCTGGTCCCCCAGCGCCCCGCCGCCCCCGCGCGCACCACCCACCGCCTACGCCGACGAGCCCGCCGCTGGCTACGGCGCGCGGCCTCACGCTTCGGTACGTAGACGCCTACTCGGGCACTCGGACGTGACATGACCGCCGGAGCGGGCGGAAAGGCAGACGAGTCGGGCTGTACACCGGGAGACCGACCGCACTGCCATGACCTGCACGAACGCGCCAGGAGGGCGCTTCCGCGGCTACCTTGACGGCTACCTTCGATTTCCCGCACCTGCCCCGCGTCTGCCGTTCCGGTGCGGCCGCTGCCCGGAGTCCATCGCTGGCCGACTCTGCACGGCCGTGGCCTATGGCTGCGTGCTCACCCGGCGGGCACGGACATCGTGGTAGACGTACAGGACGATGGTCAGCGCCGTCACCAGATAGAAGAGCCACAGGCCGTAGGTGACTTGGGGCCAGCCACTGCTGTCGTAATAGGGCGGGTTGGACGTGGCCTGCCAGCCGAGGCACACCACGGTGAGCACCGCTGCGCCATAGCCCGCCGGCCTCGTCGGCACCCGAGAGCTCAGGACGAGCAGCATGAGCGCCACCAGCAGCGTCGCCACCCCGACGCCGGCTCCGACGGTGGTGACGGCTCCCCAGGCTCGTGAGTTCCACTCGAAGAAGTCCTCTTCGTCCGCATAGACGATCTGTTTGCCGAACGACCTGACGACGCTGTCGTTCCAGCGTGTCCTGTAAGCGGGCTGGAACAGGACGATCGTGTGCAGCGCCAGCAGTACCGCCGGCGCGACCAGCCGTTGCCACCACTCCTTTCTCGTGGACGGCACGTGCCGCGATGTCGTGGGCGTCTCGGACGCGCGCAGCAGCGAAGCGCACTCGGCGGCGGAGGGCCGCTGTTCGGGACGTGCGGCGGTCATCCGGGTCAGCAGGGACAGTACGGGCTCGCGGATGGAGGATTGGACCCGGGGCATGAGCTGCGTGACGGGCAGTCGGTGGCCGGTGAGCTTCTCGATCAGGACGATCCCTAGCGCGTAGACGTCCGAAGCAGGTGTGGCGGCACGGCCTTGGAGCTGTTCGGGGGCCATGTAGCCGGGGGTTCCGAAGTATTTTCCGGTGGTGGTGGCTGTTCGGGTGAGCGAGGCGTCGTCCCGGGCTATACCGAAGTCCATCAGCACGGTGCGCCCGTCGGCACAGATCATGATGTTGGCGGGCTTGATGTCCCGGTGCACAACCTTCGCCGCGTGGACGTGCGCGAGAACGTCCGCCAAGCGCGCCCCGGTCTCCATGATCGAGTCCACGTGCGAGAACTCCCAGGTGGCGCCGTCCAGTAACTCCATCACGAGGTATGGCAGACTCTGACCGTCGTGGTCGGCCGTTCCGGCGTCGTGAACGGTCACGACGCTGCCGTGGCGGAACGAGGCGAGCGTGCGGGCCTCACGCGCGAACCGCTGAGCCGCCTCTGGGTACTGCATGGCGCCGGTGACGAACTTGATGGCGACCCGCCGGCCGAGAGTACGGTCTGTCGCTTCCCAGACTTCGCCCAAGCCACCCCTGCCCAGGAGGCGTTCGACGCGGTAGCGGTTCCCGACGGCCATGCCCTCGTGCACTCAATCCCCCCTGGCGTCACCCGAGTCGATGAGATGACCAATCTAGAGCAGGTCGCCACGACTGCGTAGGGACAGGGAGTCAGGCCACCAGCCGCCCACTCACGACGGGATTCACCGTCAGAGAAGCCGAAACGGCTGGGTTCGCTGCCAACCACCTTGACTGGATGACAAAGGACCCCCACGGGGGCACCGGCTCCTGCGTACGGGGGCCGCCGCGTCGCAGTCACCACCCCGACACCCCGGAGGAGGTCCTGGTGCGTGTGTACGCGCGGCTCGGTGGCACGTTCTCCGCCTGGATGGCGGAGACGCACCCCGCTTCCCCCGCGAGGGCCTCGCCGCACGCTACGCGGACCACCCGGACGGCAACTACCGCCGGCTGGCCGTCCGGGACCCGGCCGCCACACCCACGCTGATCGAACGGCTGAGCCACGACCCCGAGGTCTGGACGCGCCAGGCGGCGGCCGGCGACCCGCGCCTCCCGCTCCACCGGCTCCGCGAGGCGCTTCACGTCCCCGAACTGGCCTCCAGCGCCGGTGCCAACCCGGCACTCCCCGAAGACGAGATGGCCGCCGCCCTGCGCCGCTCCCCTACGGCTCGTCCGGCCGGGCCGTGGGTGCGCAGGCCATGTTCGGCTTTCCAGGTGACAGAAGAATCGAGTCGGCGAGACGAAGCAGCGCGGTCGCGAGAGACCTCTGACCTGCGATTTCGCTGGTCAGAGGCCCTTTCCGAGGCAAAGCCGCAGGTAGGGGCAGACGAGTCGGGCTGTACGCCGGGTTCTGTTCCCCGGGACCTCGCGGTCGTCGGGGTGACGGCCATCCATCTAGGGCCGGCGTTGCCGCCGGCCTCGTGCGGTCTACCCGCGGACTCGGGCGGGCAGCCCTCGGACGTCCGCGCAGGAGCACCGGGGTGCTCCCTCTTGACCTTGCTCCGGGTGGGGTTTACCGAGCCGCCTGAGTCACCTCAGGCGCTGGTGGTCTCTTACACCACCGTTTCACCCTTACCGAGGGCCGAGGCCCCCGGCGGTCTGCTTTCTGTGGCACTGTCCCGCGGGTCACCCCGGGTGGGCGTTACCCACCACCCTGCCCTGTGGAGCCCGGACGTTCCTCGGGGTGATGGTGGAACCATCGCCACGCGGCCGTCCGCCCGGCTCGTCTGCCGTGTCGACCATGGTACCCGTCGCTTGACCTTGTCGTAGCGTCAACGTTTCTACTGGGCCCATGAGGATCGGAGAGATCGCCGGGCTCGTCGGGGTCAGTACGCGGGCCGTCAGGCACTACCACCGGATCGGGCTGCTGCCCGAGCCGCCGCGGCGGGCCAACGGGTACCGGGAGTACACGGTGCGGGACGCCGTGCTGCTGGCGCGGGTGCGGCGGCTGAGCGAGCTGGGGCTGTCGCTGGACGAGGTGCGGGACGTGCTCGCCGACGACGCGGGGCGGGAGCTCGTCGACGTACTGGAGGAGCTCGACGCGGACCTGGCGCGGCAGGAGGCGGAGCTGCGGGCGCGGCGGGAGCGGCTGGCCGTGCTGCTGGAGCAGGCGCGGGGCGGCGGGCTGCCCGCAGAGGGGCCCGTGTCGCCGGCCCTCACTGAGCTGTTCGCCGACATGGCCCGGTTCAGTGCCGCCCGGGGCGGGCCCGAGCCTCAGGCGGCCGTGCTGGACCGGGAGCTGCTGGCCCTGATGGAGACCATGGGTCAAGGCGACGGCGAGGGCGAGGGCGCGCAGGTCGTCGCGGCCATGCGCGAGGCCGTCGCCGGGCCCGAGGCCCTGGAGCGGGCGTACGACCTGTACGCGCGCCTGGACGAGCTGGCCGACGCCCCGCCGGACGATCCGCGGGTGGAGCCTGCCTCGCGGCTGCTCGTCGAGCTGCTGCCGGACGAGGTCGTGGGGCGGATGGGCGATCTCGATCCGGCGGACGCGGGCTTCCACGCGGCGTTCCTCGCGGAGTTCTCGCCCGCGCAGGCCGAGGTCGTACGGCGGGCGCTGCGCATCGCCGCCGCCGGGCGGGCCGGGGGCGGGTCGTGAGGCGGGGGCTGCGGGCGGTGGCGTACGCCGTCGTGCCCGGGGAGTTCGTCGTGCTCGGGTGTCTGGTGGGCGGGGTGCGCATGGCCGGGTGGCTCGTCCTGGCCGTCGAGGTGCTGTTGCTGCTGTTGCTGCTGTTGCTGGTCGCCGAGGCGGGGACGTTCCTGTGGCTGCGGCGGCAGGGGCTCTCCGCGCGCGATGCCCTGTACGAGCTGGTGCCCGAGCCCGTCGTACGGCTCATGCGGCATGAGCTGGGGCTCATGTGGAGCCTGGTGCGGTGGGTGGCCCGGCGGCGGCACGGGGTGCGGGACGGCGTCGAGGGGTTCGGGCACGCGCGGGACCAGGCCGCGCTCATGTACGGGTTCGCGTTCGTGTGCGTCGTCGAGGCCGTCGGCGTCTCCTGGCTGCTGTGGGACGTGCCCGTGGCGCACGAGGTGTTCCTGCTGCTGGATGTGTACACGGTCCTCTTCGTGCTGGGGCTGCACGCCGCCTCCGTCACGCGGCCGCACCTGCTGGATGGGGCGGCGCGGGTGCTGCGGCTGCGGCAGGGGTGCCACGTCGACGTCTCCGTGCCGCTCGACGCCGTCGATGACGTGTCGTACGACCTGGTGTTCACGCACCGCAAGACGGACGGCGAGCTCGACCTCGTCGTCGGCGGGCAGACCTCCGTCACGCTGCGGCTCGCCGCGCCGGTCGAGGTCGTGGGGCTGCTGGGGAAGCGGCGGAGCGTGCGCGTCGTACGGTTCCACGCGGACGACGCGCGGGGACTGCTGGCGGCCCTCAAGCGGGTACGAACAGCGCCTTGTCCCGCCCCGGGTACGCCTGTGTGAGCCGTACGTCCAGCCGCTCCCCCAGCGGCAGCGGGGCGCCGCCCGGGTCCTCAACGCGGGCCACCACGGCCGGGGCCTCCAGGTGGACGGTGCCCACCGACGCGTCCTCGTCCCGCACGTCCACGACCACGGCGCCCGGGAACACTTCGCCCACACGGTCCATGAGGAGGGCCGCCTCCACGATGTCCACGCACGCGCGCTCGACGCGGTTCGCGAGGCGCGTCCCCTCGGCCATCTCCTGCGGCAGCCCCGCCAGCGCGGCCCGCACCCACTCGGGCGGCTCCTGCCCGGCGACGGCCGCGACGCACAGCTCGCCCGCGTACCGGTCGACGAGGCGGCGCAGCGGGGCCGTGCAGTGCGTGTACTCGTCGGCGACGGCCGCGTGCAGGGCGGGCATCGGCGGGTTGCCGTCGGTGAAGACCGTGTAGCCGGCGCCGCGCAGCAGGGTCGTGCAGTCCTGGAGGAAGGCGGCGTGCCGGGGCTCGCTCGGGTCCAGGGTGCGGAGGAGGGCGGCGTACGACACGTGGTGCGGCCAGTCGACGCGCAGGGCCCGCGCGGAGCGCCGCAGGCGGGCGACGGCGCCGTCGGGCGCGGTCGGCAGGGTGCGCAGGACGCCGGTGCCTGCGGCCGTCATCAGGTCGGCGGCGGCCATGCCGGTGAGCAGGGAGATCTGCGCGTTCCAGGCGTCGGCGGGGCGCGGGGCACGGAAGGCCAGGTGGTAGCGGCCGTCGACCTCGGTGATCTCCTGCTCCGGTACGCGGAGGGAGATCCCGCCCCGTTCGGCCTCCAGCTCCTCGCGGAGACGGCCGATGTCGCGGAGCAGCGCGACCGGCTCCTCCGCGGTGCCCGTGTCGAGCTGCCCCTGGACGGTCGCGTAGTCGAGGCGCGCGCGGCTGCGGACCAGGGCGCGGTGCACGTCGGTGGCGACGCGGCGGCCGTACGCGTCGAGGTCGACCCGCCACAGCAGCGCGGGCGCGACCTGCCCGGGCAGCAGGCTCGCGGCGCCCTCCGAGAGGACGGGCGGGTGGAGCGGGACCCGGCCGTCCGGGAAGTACAGGGTGAGGACGCGGCGGTGCGCCTCCGCGTCGAGGGCGCCGGCCGGGGCGACGAAGGCCGCGACGTCCGCGATGGCGTAGTGCACGCGGTACCCGCCGTCGGCGCGGCGCGCCAGGTGCATGGCCTGGTCCAGGTCCGTGGAGCCGGGCGGGTCGATCGTGAAGAGCGGCAGGTCGGTGGCGTCCCGCCCGGGGAGCCGGGGCGCCTTCACCGCGGCCTCCGCCTCGGCGAGTACGCCGGGCGGGAAGCCGCGTGGCACGTCGAGTTCGGTGCGCAGCGCACGCAGCGCGGTCCGCAAGGGGGCATCGGCGGCGCCGGTCACATGCAGATGGCGGCGGGGCATACGCCGAGCGTAGGTCGCGGAGCGCGACGCGGCACTTTGTACGGCGCGGCACTTTGTACGAGGCGGCACTTTGTACGAGGCGGCACTTTGTACGCTGGCACGCGGCACCGTGGGCGAACGGCACGCCGCGGACGGCTGCGGCGCGCGGTGCGGCTGTGGCCGTGGCTATGCCTGTGGCTGTGGCTGCGGCTGTGGCCGCGGTGCCTGGGGCCGCACCCCCGCTTTCCGTACGTACGAAGGAGAACCACGTGCTCGTCCTGTTGCCGCCCTCGGAAGGCAAGGCCGCTTCGGGGCGCGGCGCGCCGCTGAAGCCCGAGTCGCTGTCGCTGCCGGGGCTCGCCGACGCGCGGGCGGCCGTGCTGGCGGAGCTGGTGGAGCTGTGCGCGGCCGACGAGGAGAAGGCGCGCGACGTGCTGGGCCTGAGCGAGGGCCTGCGCGGCGAGGTCACGAAGAACACGGAGCTGCGGACCGCCGGCGCCCGCCCGGCCGGTGAGATCTACACGGGCGTCCTGTACGACGCGCTGGGCCTGGCCACGCTGGACGCGGCGGCGCGGAAGCGGGCGCGGGCGTCGCTGCTGGTGTTCTCGGGCCTGTGGGGTGCGGTACGGATCGACGACCGCATCCCGTCGTACCGCTGCTCCATGGGCGTGAAGCTGCCCGGGCTCGGCGCGCTGGGCGCGTACTGGCGGGCGCCGATGGCGGAGGTCATGCCGGAGGCCGCCGGTACGGGGCTGGTGCTGGACCTGCGGTCGGCCGCGTACGCGGCGGCGTGGCGGCCGAAGGGCGAGGTGGCCGGGCGTACGGCGACGGTGCGGGTGCTGCACGCGCCGACGCGGAAGGTGGTCAGCCACTTCAACAAGGCGACGAAGGGCCGCATCGTACGGAGCCTGCTGGAGGCGGGCGCCGGGCCGTCGTCGCCCGGCGAGCTCGTGGAGGCGCTGGGGGACCTGGGGTACGTCGTCGAGGCCGAGGCGCCGGGGCGGGCCGGGAAGGCCTGGTCGCTGGACGTGCTGGTGGACGAGATCCACTGACCCGCCGGGTCGCGCCGCCACCGCTCCCCGCGCGGGGCGGCGCGCCTCCCTCGGTGCCCGAACGGGCCCCTCAGCGGAGATGAGAGGTGTCGTTGAGGAGGCGGACCGAGGCGTTGCCGTCCTTGTAGTACGCCACCGCCGACAGGGACGCCGCCGACAGCTCCATGCGGAACAGCGCCTCGGGCGGTGCGCCCAGGGCGAGGCGTACGAGTGTCTTGATCGGCGTGACGTGCGTGACGAGCAGGACCGTCCGCCCCGCGTAACGCTCCGTCAGGCGGTCGCGGGCCGCGGCGACCCGGCGTGAGACCGCCGTGAACGACTCGCCGCCCGTGGGCGCGGCCTTCGGCGAGGCGAGCCAGGCGTCCAGGTCGTCGGGGTAGCGCTCCTGCACCTCGGCGAAGGTCATGCCCTCCCAGGCGCCGAAGTCGGCCTCGCGCAGGCCGTCCTCGATCCGTACGTCGAGGCCGAGGCGCGCGGCGACCACCTGGGCGGTCTGGCGGCAGCGCAGCAGCGGCGACGACACGATCTCCTGGACCGTGCCGCGCGCGGCGAGCACCGCCGCGGCCGCCTCGGCCTGGCGGCGGCCCACCGGGGACAGCTCCGGGTCGCTGCCGCCGCTGCCCGAGAACCGCTTCTGGGGCGTGAGCGCCGTCTCGCCGTGCCGCAGCAGCACGAACGTGGCCGGCGCCCCGAGGTCGGCCGGCGCCGCCCAGCCGACGGGCGGCGTCGCCGGGGTCGGCGCCGCTTCCGGCTCCGGAGCCGGGGCCACGGCTTCGGGCGGCGGGGTGGTGCCTGCGGGGGCCGTCGGGGCAGTTGCGGGGGCCGTGGGGGCAGCGGTCGGGGGGGCGGTCTGGGCGGTGGTCGGGGCGGTTGCGGGACCCGTCGGGGCAGCGGTCGGGGCGGTTGCGGGGGCCGTCGCCGAGGCGGGTGCGGGGGCCGTCGGTGCCTCGACCGGGGTGGCGCCTGCCGCAGGCGCCGTGCCCTCGCGGGGCGCCGTGCCCTCGCGGGGCGTGGTGTCCGTCGGGACGCCCACCGCCGCCGGTGACGCGGCGGGCGTGGCCTCCGTGCCCGTCGGCTTCGTCGCCGTCGCCAGGGCCGCGCGGGCCTTCGCCGCGCCCGCCGTCGCGTCGCCGACCACCCGTGCCGCGCCCGCGTCCAGCGCGGCCCTCGACGTGGACGGCTGCCACTGCCTGCCCTGCCGGCCCGCGTCCATCGCCTCGTTGGCAAGCCGGTCCGCGTGCTTGTTCCGTTCGCGCGGGATCCACTCGTACGTGACCTGACCGCGCGGGTAGATCCGCGCCGCCTCCGCCGCGAGCGGCTTCATGTCCGGGTGCTTGATCTTCCAGCGGCCCGACATCTGCTCCACGACGAGCTTGGAGTCCATCCGTACGTGGACCGACGCCTCGGGCGCCAGTTCGTACGCCGCCCGCAGCCCGGCCAGCAGTCCCTTGTACTCGGCGACGTTGTTCGTGGCGACGCCGATGTACTCGGCCGCCTCCGCCAGCGCCTCGCCCGACTCCGGGTCCAGGACCACCGCGCCGTAGCCGGCGGGGCCCGGGTTGCCCCGGGAGCCGCCGTCGGCCTCGACGATCAGCTCCCGCATTACAGGCCCGACTCCGCCGTACGGACCAGGATGCGGCGGCAGTTCTCGCACCGTACGACCGTGTCGGGCGCGGCGGCCCGTACGTCGTTCAGCTCCGTGATGTTGAGCTCGATGTGGCAGCCCTCGCAGCGGCGCTGGTACAGGCGGGCCGCGCCCACACCGCCCTGCTGCTCGCGGATCTTCTCGTACAGCTTCATCAGATCCGCCGGGACCGAATCCGCCACGAGCGCGCGCTCCTTGGCGACCGACGCCGCCTCGGCGTCCAGCTCCTCCTGCGCGCGGTCGCGGCGGGCCGTCGCGTCGTCGCTCTTCGCCTGGACGGAGGCGACGCGCTCGGTCAGCTCGTTCACGCGCTCCTGCGCCGACTCGCGGCGCTCCATGACCTCGAGGACGACGTCCTCCAGGTCACCCTGGCGCTTGGAGAGCGACACGATCTCCTTCTGGAGGTTCTCCAGGTCCTTCGGGGACGTGATGGCCCCCGAGTCCAGGCGCTGCTGGTCGCGGGCGGCACGCTGGCGGACCTGGTCGACGTCCTGCTCCGCCTTCGTCTGCTCGCGGGCGCAGTCGCTCTCCTCGGTCTGCGCGGCGACGAGCAGGTCCCGGAGCTGCGTGAGGTCCTTGTTCAGCGACTCGATCTCGGCGTGCTCGGGCAGCGTCCTGCGCTTGTGCGCGAGCTGCGAGAGGCGCGTGTCCAGGGCCTGGACGTCGAGAAGTCGGATCTGGTCGGCGGGCGCGGCGTTCAGTTGGGGGCTCCAGGAGAGGCTGAGGTGTGATGAGCGGAGGATGCGGAGGATCCGGACGTTGCCGAAGGTGCCGTGTGGTGGGCCGCCCACGGGTCGGTGACCGTCTTGGAGACGTGCACCCGCAGGTTCCAGCCGTGGCGGTCGGAGATCGCGTCGAGCTGCGCGGCTGCGAGCTCGCACCAGGGCCACTCGGTGGCCCAGTGAGCGGCGTCGACCAGACCGAGCGGTGTGTGCTGCGTGGCCTCCGACGCCGGATGGTGGCGCAGGTCGGCCGTCAGGAACGCGTCGACGCCCGCCGCGCGTACGGCGTCGAACAGGCTGTCGCCCGAGCCGCCGCTGACGGCGACACGGCGGACCGGCGCGTCGAGGTCGCCCGCCACGCGGATGCCCTGCGCGGTCGCGGGCAGCCGCTCGGCGGCGCGGGCCGCGAACTCCCGGAGCGTTTCCGGGTGGTCCAGCTCGCAGATACGGCCGAGGCCGTTCTCGGGGACCAGGGGGCCGACCACGCGCAGGTCCAGCGCGCCGGCGAGGGCGTCGGACACGCCGGGGTCGGCGGTGTCCGCGTTCGTGTGCGCGACGTGGAGGGCGATGTCGTGCTTGATGAGCGTGTGCACGACGCGGCCCTTGAAGTGCGAGGCCGCGACGGTCGTCGTCCCGCGCAGGTAGAGCGGGTGGTGGGTGACGATGAGCTGGGCGCCGAGCTTGATCGCCTCGTCGGCGATCTCCTGGACGGGGTCCACGGCGAAGAGGACCCGGTCCACTTCGGCGTCCGGGTCGCCGCAGACGGTGCCGACGGCGTCCCATTGCTCGGCCCGCTCGGGGGGCCAGAGGGCGTCGAGCTCGGCGAGGACTTCGGTGAGGCGTGGCACGGGTGCAAGGCTACCCGCAAGGGCTGGGAGGGGCTCCGCCCCTCCCAGACCCACCCCGCCCCGGGCTTGCCCCCCGGCACGGGCACCCGGCGTGCGGTCCCGCTGCGGGGGTGCGCTCCGGTCGCCGGTTGCGCTGTGGGGCGATGTGCCGGCCGGTTCCGCTGCGGCGCGGTGCGTTCGCCAGTACCGCCGGTTCCGCCGGTTCTGCTGTGGGCATGCGTTCCGCCAAGGGCGGAACGGGTGGGCACAGCAGAACCGGCCGCCCGCACTCCCTGTTCGCGGTCACCACGACGGCGGTGCGCCTTACGCCCGTGCCTGGGTCGGGGCCGCTCCGGGGCTCACCTCCTCGGATTGGCGGGCCCGGGCCCCGGAACGCGAAGCGTTTCGGCACCGCCAATCCTGCGGGGGCGACCCCTACGCGTCCCCTCCCGCCGTACGGCGACCGCACTCCGGTGCGTCTACTTGACGAGGTGGCCGCTCAGGTCGTCGAGGACCTTGTCCGCCGCCGTGACGCCGAGGCCCAGGTACCAGGTCTCGTCGGGGACGTCCACCGCCTGGCCGGACTTGACGGCCTTGAGGTTCTTCCAGAGGGGGTTCGCCTCGGCGGTGTCGCGCTTGGTCTTCTTCACGTCGCCGTACACGCCCGTGAAGATCCAGTCCGCGTCGGCCGCGTCGATGTTCTCGGGGCTCACCTCGGTGGCGAGGTCGTCGATCTGCTGGTTCTTCGGGCGGGGCAGGCCGGCGTCGTCGAGGATGACGCCGATGAAGGACGCGCGGGCGTAGAGGCGGATACGGTCCGGGAGGTAGCGGACCATCGAGATGGTCGGCTTGTCGGCGCCGACGGCCTCGCCGAGCTTCTTCGCCTTGGCCTCGTAGGCCGCCAGCTTCGCCTTCGCCTCGGCGGTCTTGTCGAGGGCGGCCGCGTTGAGGAGGTAGTTCTCCTTCCACGTGAAGCCGGGGCGGAGCGAGAAGACCGTGGGGGCGATCTTGGAGAGTTCCTTGTACTTGTCCGCCGCGCGGAGCTGGCTGCCGAGGATCAGGTCGGGCTTGAGCGCGGCGATGGCCTCCAGGTTGAGGCTGTTGATGGTGCCGACGCTCTTGGGCGTGCCGCCGTCCTGGGCGAGGTAGCTCGGCAGGTCCGGGTCGCCCTCGGCGGGGGCGAAGCCGACGGGCTTGATGCCGAGGGAGACGACGTTGTCGAGCTCGCCGACGTCGAGGACGACGACCCGCTGCGGCGCCGCCTTGATCTCGGTGGTGCCCATGGCGTGGGTGACGGTGCGCGGGAACTGGCCGGGCTTGGCGTCGGTGCCCATGGCGGCGGTCTTCGCGCGGGCGTCGCCGAAGTCCTTGCCGCCCTGGGCGACGGACTTCTTGCCGCCCGCGTCGGCCTGAGGCGACGCGGAGCCGGTGCCGGCCTTGTCCGTGGTTCCGGCGCCGCAGGCCGTGAGGGTGAGGGCGGCGGCGAGGGCGACGACGGCGGCGCCTCGACGGCGTACGGTCCGTGTGGACATGGTGGCTCCTGAGGGGACAGTCGCGCGGCAGCCGGATCGCCAGCTTCCGCTTAGGGCTGCCTTACCTTACTCATCACCGGCATCTGTCAGCACACCACCCCCCTCCCCCTCAGCCGAACACGGCCACCGCCACCCGTACGTGTGAAGCGGGCAGGCTCGCGTGGTCGGGGTTGACGTGCGAAAACTAGCTTCGGTGGCCGGAGGTGACGAGCGATGACAGCCTGTGCCATCGAGACCACCGCGCAGGACGGCGACGGCGCGGCCCGCCGGCCCGAGTTCACGATCGCGTCCGACGGCTCGTACGCGGCGCGGCTCGCCGGAGAGGGCGAGGCGCTGTTCCCCGAGCGCTGGACGCTGGACGGGCCGGAGCCGTACGCGGTGCCGCTGCCGCTCGGGCAGCCGGAGGAGCGGGACGCTCAGCTCCTGCCGCTCGCGGACGGGCGGGTGCTGATCGGGCGTCGGGTGGGCGGGCGGTGCGCGTTCTCGCTGCTGTACCCGACGGGGCCCGCGACCGGTGAGGTGCCGCTCGGCGGGGTCGAGGCGGAGTCGGTGCGGCTGCTGCCACCGTCGCCGGACGGCAGGTCCGCGTACGCGCTGGCCGTGGGCGGGCGTTCCACGGCGATCTGGCAGGTGGCGGGCGGCGCGTTCGGGCCCGAGCACGTGGCCGAGGTGAAGGGGCGCTGCACGGGCGGGGTGTGGCTGGACCGGGCCGGGCAGTTGCTCGCGCTGGACCGGGAGTTCGAGGGAGGCGGGCCCGTCAAGGCCGTCGCCGTCGACCTGGGGCGCGGAGGCGAGGTGACGCCGCTGCTCCAGATCACCGAGGAGAGCCATGACCGGCTGCTGCTGGCCGATCCGGACAGCGGGCTGCTGCTCATCCGGTCCGACGCGCCGTCGCCGGGGCAGGGGCGGCTCGGCTGGGGTGTGCTGGGCAGTACGCGGCCGGTGCGGTTCCCGGAGAGCCTGCGGTCGGCGGAGGCGGCGGTGACACCGTTCGCCGTGCAGCCGGGGCAGGTGCTGATGCCGGAGAGCTGCGCGGTGGCGCTGCGCATCGACGGGGCGGCCGGCAGCTGGGTCGGCGTGTGGCGCCCCGCCTCCCGGCGGCTGGTGCAACTCCCGGCGCCCGAGGGATGGTTGTGCGGTACGGGGCTGTGGACGCGGGACGGGGTGCTGCTCCTGCCGTACGCGACGGACGCCGCGCCGTGCGGCCTCGCCCGTGTCGAGGGCGCCGCGGACGCCCTCGTACCGGAGGCGCCGGCTCCGGCGGCCGCCCGGGCGAGCGCGCCCGCGCCGGAGGAACCCGCAGGTGGGGAGCCGTCCGAGGGGCGGCGGGCGCCCGCGGTGTGCAGGCCGGTGCCGTTGCAGCAGGCACCTCTCACCGGCCGTACGGCGCCCGGTTAGACTCTCGGGCCGCACATCAACAGCGATCACTACGGGGTGACTTCACCACATGTCTGAAGCCCGCACCGACACGACCCACGCGCTGCGACAGCAGGGGGACGCCGGCGGCTCCGGAAAGCACCGCGGCGGCGCGGCGACGTCGGAGGACACGACGGCGCAGCCGCACGGCCGCCACCGCAGGGAGCCGGACCACGGCAACGCCGCGGCGGCCTGACCGTCCTTCGCGACACCACGGAGGGGGCCTCCCGGGAGATCCCCGGGCGGCCCCCTTCGTCATGCCGGTGCCGTACGCGTCACTCGTCGAGGCTCATGTACAGGCGCGTGCCCCGCGGCCGGTAGCCGAGGCGTTCGTAGACGCGCCGCGAGCCGTCGCCCGAGTACTCGAGCCACACCGACCCCGCGCCCCGCGCGAACATCGCCCGCGTGAGCTCGGCGGTCACAGCGGCGGCGACGCCCCGGCCCCGGAAGGCGGGCCGGGTACCGATGCCGGCCGCCTCGCACGTGCCGACGGCGGGCGGTGAGCACAGGGCGCCGCCCGCGACACCGCTGCCGTCGGGCGCCCGTACGAAACGGACGGCGCCGCCGCTCTC